>JAEUTC010000250.1 GCA_016787985.1 Flavobacteriales bacterium
TTCGTAGAAGTTCTTCTTGTAGAAATGGCTCTTGGCGATCACGAACCAGGAGTCGTCGATCCACTTGTTCTTCTCCTTGCCTTCGATGTTCATCGAGTGCCGCTCGATCACCAACGAGCACTTGTCGATGCACTTCTCCAGTTCTGGAATGGCCGCCTTGGCCTGTTCGTCGCTGCCATACACGAACAGTGGCAGCACTTCATCGTAGTTGTCCACATGGGCATCCTCGATACCCGCCACCACTTCCTTCAACTTCTCATTGGCGTTGAACCAGCCGTTGTCGCGGGTGGTGAGCCGGTGGAAGGTGCGGTTGAGGAAGGCGTCTTTCTCCTGCGAGCAGCCCGTGGCGATCAACACCACCAAGAGGAGGGCACCGAAGAGCCGGAACGGCAGAAGGGGTCGCATGATGGGCCGCTAGAAGAACTACGAACGGGCGAAGTTATTTCATTGGCGCCGCATGAGCGCCCCTTCCGGCGCGCTGCCACAACCGGATGCGTTCCGTAGCGAGGGGAACGGGTTCGTATCCAGCTGGTCCGGGCGAACCCGCCACCGTGACCGCGAAGGGTTGGCCGGGCTTCCCGGTAAGGGAGATGAAGTGGTAACGCATCAGGTAGCTCTGGAAGTTCCATTGGTCCAGAACGGACTGCTCCGCCGAGACCAGGCTGTGCGCCGGGACCACAGTGCCCACCAGAGCGGTATCGTTCAACAACTCAGCGTCGCGGGAGGGTTTGCCGAAGTAGAGCACGGCGGAGAGCACGACACCGCCCAAGGCCGAGAGTCCAACGGCCACTAGCGCCCGCTGGGTGGTGGTGGAGCGAGCAGCCTCTGTCCAACGGGCCACCTGCGGGGCGGCCAACATCGCCAGGCCCGTGGTGATCAGGGGTAGGGCGGCCACCATGTAGAAGGACTTCTGTACCATGGTGAGCATCAAGGGTAGCACGCCGCTGAGCCCGATGGCGATCAATGCCAAGGCCTTTTCACCGGGTTCCAATGCGGCGTTCTGGCCGTTCCGGCGAGCCGCCAGCACCGCGATCACGGTGAGCAGCACCGGACCGAGCAGGGCCATGATCAGGTGTTGCAACGTGCGCCAGCGGTAGTCCACCGTCGGGTCCTGGTCGATGCGGTGGAGCAAGCGCCCTTCGGCGTATTGCATCAAGCTGGTCTTCGCCTCTGGCCAGCTCAGCAGCAGTACGAAGCACAGGAGCAGAAAGGCCGTGGCCACCACCGTACCCAGCAACGCCTTGCGCAGGTCCGGGCGGTGGGCGAACAGGCCCCAGAGCAAAGGCGCCCCGATGGGGAAGAGCCCGGGAGGGCCTTTCACCAGGGCCGCAGCACAGGAGAGCAGGCCCACGGCGGCGAAGTGGCCCCACGCAGAACCGTGCGATCGCATCCCGCGCACGGTGCAGAGCACGGCGGCCACGGTGAACACGGCCATGGTGTTCTCCTGCATGTGGTTCTGGATGCTCCAATGGACGGCAGGGGTGATGATCCAGAAGAGCACCGGGAGCCACCAGACGGCACGTTCGGGCCTATGCGGGTCCCACAGCATGCGCCAGAGCATGATCAGCAGCCAACCGGTGAGGACCGCCATGGCCAAGGCGTACGCGCCTTCCACCCAGAACGCATCGCCAAAGAGCCGGAACCACATCGCTTCCATCCCGAAAGCCAGCGGAGGGTGCTCGTGGAAGGTGGGTTGTTGAAGGAGTCCTTCTTGGCTGAAACGCGGCTGCCAGAAGGTGCCGAAGCCATGCGCTTGGTTGTGCGCCACGGTGAGGTAGAGCAAGCCGTCCATGAACATGCCGGGCCGCACCAGTGGGACCAGCGTCAAGCCGAGGAAGACCGCCAGGGTGGCTAAGCGGAAGGGAAGTTGCGCGCGGCGCATGAAGGCAAAGGTGCGCAACGACATACCAGTTGGGACAGGTCCAGCCGGATCATCTAAATGACGAACCATGAACAGGAAGGATAACGCGTCTCCACTCATCTACATCGAATGGGAGGATGTCGTATCGGTTAACTCTGGATGGGAAACCGCTCAGAGCTTCGCTTAATGAGCGGGTAGCGACGAGTGACTAATCTGTAAGGCTGGATACCTCATTTCCGAAACCGGCGCTACTTGGTACTGGCAAGCAGTACAATCTGCACCAAGGCAGCGAGGAGCGCTTCTCCTCGCTGCACAAGGTGGCTAAGGCGTGGATTCGCAGGCGCGTGGACCTAAGAGGGGCTACCTCTTCCCCTTCTTAGGGGATGGCACCGGAATCCTTTCGATGACCGTGGTCCTCGGACGGCGCTCGGCCTCCTTGATGGTGATGAATTCTCCTGTTTCGGCGTCCCGTCCTATTTTTCTTGTCTTTGTCATGGCTGTGGCGTTTGGATTGTTTGGTCGGCAAATTTATACGCGGCTTGACCGGAGTGCCCCGGCTTTAGTTTTCCACAATATACAGAGGATCAGATATTTAATAGTTTTCAACGATCCTGCCTCGTGTCAATTCACTGGACGTGATCCAAGTCTGCATAGTGACAGCTAAGCCGTCAATGAGGTAAGTATTCCACACCCAATTCAGGAAAGATTAGGATCGTTCATAAAGTTCAAGTTATCAACAACCATTATCCATAGAATTTTAATCGCCTGGTAAACAGGCAAATGTATATTTACTAACCTATTTATCTGATCTGTTGATAACTCAGATGGCCTTGCGTCTGTGCCCGGATCACACAAAGAGATACCTTAGCGCCATGGAAGCGGCACAATACAGTCTGAACTTGCTCCGAGAGAAACTAGCAGACCTGCTCAAGAAAAGGGAGAGGCTCTTGTCCGAAGTGGCGGCATGTGATAGTGAACTAGCCTGGCTGAAGCCAGCTATCGCCTTTCTGGAGGTCAATGTGAATCGCACAACCGCCACCGCCCTTCCTTCACAGCCTAGTTCACAAACGCCCCATGTGCGCTCATGGCGGGATACTGTTCATGACGTACTAATGCGGCAGCGTCGATTCGTTCCAATAACGGATATCGTGGAAGCCGTTAAGGACGGTGAACTACCTCCATCCAGTGGAATAGGCACTACCGTACTGGACTCGGTTAGAACCGCACTTCGCGCTCTAGCCAGCGAAGAGTCACCACGAGCAGTTCTTTACAAGCACAACAACAGCCGGAAGAATGCCTTCTGGGGGCGCCCTCACTTCTATGACGAAGAGAACAAGCGACCATATGCGGACTATCTGCCTGAAGGTATAGAAGCACAGGAGCCGCACGAAGGCGGCTCCATTGTTGGTACGGGTATAGAAAGCGACGGGAAACGTGCCCTCCCTCAGAACCTGCCAGACCCCTCATTAGGGTCGTAGCGCACTCCAAGGAAAAGCTCTCTGTAACTCGCCCCGAAGCCCGGCCAGCCAGCCGGGTTTCGGCATTTCAAAGGTAATGAAGTTCCGCTCCATCACGCTATGAAAATAAAGTGGTCGATACTCATGTATAAACATGCGCCATTGTAGGCTTCCCCTAAAGTCGGGCCTGTCTCAACTGGTATGTAGTTGCCTTGCGCACCACCGGCTCACCGCGCGGACCGATCCCGAAGCGCAGCGTGATTGCGACGGATGCGTAGGAATTGCCAGAAGGTCGGCGTGGTCCACTTCGCCCCCGGGCCCTGCGGTCGCCCTTGGGCAAGGTGCGCGGGCAGGTCGGCCAAGACCGCGCCCAGCCCCTGTGCGCTGGCATCGAGCACGGCTTTCATGGTGTGGCTCACGGTGGCCCCCAAGCCTTCCTTGAACTGGATGGGGACCCTTTCTTGATGAATGATGGCTCCTGTATCGATGCCCTTATCGATCCGGTGTATGGTGTAGCCCGTTTCCGTGGAGTTGTTGTGGAGCTGCCAGATCACCCCTTGGGCGTTCTGGTAGGCGGGCAGGAGCTCATGGTGGATGTTGATCATCCCCAAGCGTGGAACGTTGAACACCTTGCTTCCGATGTAGCCGTTCCCAAGGCTGACCGCGATGTCAGCGTTGCTTCCGCGTAATGCTTCCACCGTGGCCGGGTGGTTCACTACGGGTGTGGTCACGAGTTCGATGCCGTAGCGAGCACATAACACCCCGATGTCCTCCATCGCGGCAAGGGTCTGAAGGTCCGCGCCATACCAACGCCGCATCCGGTAACCGATGAAGGCCCCGAGCGGACCGATCCGCAGGACCTTGCGCAGCTTCTTCTTCCAGTGGTTCTTCGGCTTGGCGTGGCCTTCGGCGAGGATCACGCGCACGACCGTGAACCCTCCATCACCAACAAGGAAGGGCAGGTGATGGCTGGCCGTGCCTTGGCGTGCACTGGTGAGGATCACCACCCTCATGCCGATCGCAGGTAGGGATTACCGATCGCATCACCCCGCAGCGCATTGGTCGCAAGGAAGTAGTGCACGTGCGCCATGGGCCAATCCAAGATGATGTGGTCGCGTCGGATCAACAAGTGTTCCGGGTGGATCGGGACCGTGTTCATATGACAACCCCGCTCGGCGGTGGCGCAGCTCGTGTGCCCGGCCTCCAACACGGCCTTGTACCCAGCGGTTGTGAAGTCAGTGAAGCGTCCATAGGGGAAGGCGAAATGATCCGCGCGCCCCACCCACTCGATCAAGGTGCGCCGGGTCTTGGCGATATCCTCCACCAGTGCGTCGTGGGGTATGCGCGCCATGTTGTGGTGTTCCCATGTGTGCGAGCCGATCTCGTGGCCCATGGCGGCCAGCTCATCCAGCTCCGCACGGTCCAGGAAGCGCACCGGGGGCAGGTGGAAGCGGTCGGTGCAGATCCGCCGTATCGTGGTCTCATCGCTGAGTCCGATGAGGCCGGGGTTGATGAAGAAACAGGCACTGATGCCCAGGTCGCGCAGGACGCGTGCACCATCGAGGTTGTTGCGGAACCCGTCGTCGGAACTCACGCAGAGGTAGGGCTTGTCGATGCGGCCGTGCCGTACGCGGTCCACCGCTTCGCTGTAGCTGATGAAGGAGTGGGTCCGTGTCAGGTCGTTCACCAGGCGCTCCAGCGCTCGAAGCTCGTCGCTGAAGGTGTGGTGGATGTAGAGGAACTGCACGCGCGGGATTCTCAAAGCCTTTTCGGTGGCACCGCGCAACCGCTGCGCTGCGGAAAAGGCGTGCAGCGCGGCGTGGCGCACCGATCCGCGCAGCGTAACACCCTCGACCGCCTTGATCTCGGCGTAGCGTTCAACGTATGGCACGGGTCGAAAGTAGGCAGGCCGGGAACTTCAATGCGATCCTTGGCGACCGGCGTCCGTGGGCGACCACCGATATTTGTCCGATGCCCGTCGCGCAAGCCAGCTCGGAGAAGGACCGCAAGACCGCGAAGCGCAAGCTGTTGCGCAAGCTGCGCGACCGGTACAGGCTGTTGTTGATCAACGACAGCACCTTCGAGGAGCGCTTCACCATGCGGTTGAACCGCTTGAACGTGTTGTTGCTCGGCACAGCGGCCTTCCTGCTGTACGGTGCCTTCGTCACGGCGGTCATCGTCTTCACCCCGCTGAAGCGGTACATCCCGGGATATGCCGACCAGGAGACGAAACGGAACGCCTACAGGAGTCTGGTGTTGGCGGATTCGTTGGAAGAACGCTTGCACGAGCGCGACCTCTACATCGCCAACCTGCGGGCAGTGTTGAAGGGCGAAGCTCCAGCCGACAGCGCGAATCTCTTCGCCCCGTTGGCGGAAGCCCCATCGCCCAAGGACTTGGAGCCCGGTGAAGCCGACAGTTTATTGCGGCAACGGGTGGCGCGCGAGGAGGCGTTCAGCGTGAAGGAGGGAGGAACCTCCAGCGAACGAAAAGAGTTGGCGGGTGTGTTCTTCTTCCCGCCCTTGCGGGGGATCGTCACCAGCAAGTACGAACGAAAGAAGAGCCATTTCGGTATCGACATCGTGGCCAAAGCCGATGCCGCGGTGAAGGCCTGCCTGCCGGGTACCGTTACCCTTGGGAGCTGGACCACGGATGCGGGCCACGTGCTGCAGATCCAACACGCCAACGACCTGGTGAGCGTGTACAAGCACAACAGCGTATTGCTGAAGAAGGTGGGTGATAAGGTGAACGCTGGCGAGGCCATCGCCATCGTGGGCAATAGCGGCGAACTCACCACGGGTCCGCACCTGCACTTCGAGCTTTGGCTCAATGGCGATCCGGTGGATCCACAGGCCTACATGGTATTCGAATGATGGCGAACACAAGGAGCAGAGGCGACCACGGGGATCAAGTCGGTCCGCGCTATTGTGCCTTCATCTGATCCAGAACGCGCAGCATGAGCCTCAAGACCGCCATCGCCAAGCCTTATGCGCGGTACGTGACCGAAGCGGTCATGCGGCGTGCGCTGGATCCCGTGGCCACACAGGCTGCCGTGTTGAAGGAACTCATCCGTTTTGGTGGTGACACCTCCTTCGGTCGGGAGCATCGGCTCCACGCTGTGGAAGATCACGAAGGCTTGGTGCAAGCCGTACCACTTCGCGATTACGAGGGCTTCAAACCCTACGTCGATCGCATCAAGTTCGGCGAGGAAGATGTGCTCTGGCCGGGCAAGCCGCTCTACCTCTGCAAGACCAGCGGCACCACCAGCGGCGCCAAGTACATCCCCATCACCAAGGAGAGCCTGCCCAACCACATCGGTAGTGCGCGCCGCGCCTTGCTGGCCTACATCCACCACAGTGGCCAGGCCGACTTCGTAGGAGGCAAGATGATCTTCCTTCAGGGCAGTCCCGTGCTGGACCACAACTTCCCCATTCCGAGTGGACGCCTGAGCGGTATCGTGGCGAACCACGTGCCGCGCTACTTGCTCAAGAACCGGATGCCCAGCTTCGCGACCAACAGCATCGCGGATTGGGAGACGAAGGTGGAAGCGATCGTGACCGAGACCATGAGCGCCGATATGCGCTTGATCAGCGGCATACCGGCGTGGGTGCAGATGTACTTCGAGCGGCTCTTGTCGCGCACCGGCAAAGCTGACGTGAAGAGCGTGTTCCCGAATTTCTCGTTGTTCGTGTACGGCGGTGTGAACTACGCTCCGTACCGCAGCCGCATGGAAAAACTCATCGGCGGTCAGGTGCCCAGCGTGGAGCTCTTCCCAGCGAGTGAAGGCTTCATCGCCTACCAGGATCGGAGTGGGGAAGAGGGTTTGTTGTTGGTGCTGGACAACGGCATCTACTTCGGCTTCGTGCCCATGCAGGGCAACGACCGTCGACCGCGTTCCATCGCCGAGGTGGAGCTGAACACGCAGTACGCACTGGTGCTGTACACCAACGCGGGATTGTGGGGCTACGAGATCGGCGATACGGTGAAGTTCGTGTCGCTCGCGCCACCGCGTATCGTCGTCACCGGACGTACCAAGCATTTCACCAGTGCCTTTGGCGAACACGTGATCGCGGAGGAGGTGGAAGGGGCCCTGAAGGATGCGATGGCGACGATGCCCTGTGAAGTGGCGGAGTTCACCGTGGCACCGGAGTTGGCGCCACCAACGGGGCTGCCCTATCACGAATGGTACATCGAATTCGCAGCACCGCCGGCGGACATGGAGGTTTTCGCACAACGCATCGATGAGGCCTTGCAGCAGCGGAACGTCTACTACCGCGACCTCATCACCGGGAAGGTGTTGCGTCCGCTGGTGATCCGGTCCTTGCCGCGCGGGGCGTTCGCGAATTGGATGAAAGCGCGCGGGATGAATGACGCACAAAGCAAGGTTCCACGGTTGGCCAATGACCGGCGCTACGTGGAGGGGTTGGGGTGAACGGTACTAGGGTTGCAGGTTGCGGATGGCTGTCTGTAGGCGTTCCTCTTTATCATTGATCGAGCGGCGGATCTCCATGGCGATCTCATGGAACCCATGGTCTCCCGAGCGAATGATGCGCTCTGCACCAAGGTGTCTGATCTTCATGATGCCATCCTCCGCATCGCGGATGCTCGTTACCACGACATCGAGGTAACGCATGTTCTCCGTTTGCTCGAAGATCCGGTCATAATCCAACAGGGCCAGTTCTTCGACGGCTGCGGCATCGCGCTCCTTGGCACGTAGCTCGCCGAGGTCGGCATGAACGAATTCTATCTCGTTCACCCCGAAAGCACGGAACAATTCAAGGTACCGCGGATCCAGGATGTGAATGTCTGTGCGAGCTCCAATGGCCGCTGTGCTTTCTAGCGAGAACTCCCAAAGTTCCTTCAGTTGGAGGTACATTTCGAGGGAACGTGATCGGAGGTCCGGCAAGGATAGGAAGGAGCGATCCTTGAAGATCAGGCCCAGTGTGTCGGTGAGGCGGTCCAGTTGCCGGTCATCCTCGGCAGTGTTCACACGCACATGGATGCGGTCCTTGCCCTGCTTGATGTATGCATTGATGCCGGTGAACACGGTCAGTTTTCCGGATCCGAGTGAACGCGAAACGCTGCCATCGCGCAACGTCGCCGCGAACTCAGCATGTAGCCCTTCTCCATTGGTGTAGATGGTCAATAGCGAATCACGGATACGAGGGACCGAACTGGCGTATAGTGCGGTGGTGAGCTGACATTCCAGGCAATCGAGCAGATTCCCCACACGCTGGTAGAAGAGGAAGGCTTCATGGTAGGTGGTGAACTTCACCTCGCCCTCCCAGTAGAAGCGTGCTTTGATCTTGGATACTTGTTTCGGATCCAAACAAAGGACGTCCATATCGAAACGCTTGAAGAGATGGTCCTCACTGGAGGTTCCGGAATTCGAGGTGCGTTGTTGGAAGACATCCATGACGAATGCTCGATCCCAACGTTCGTTATTCAGATAGCACATGCGTCGGATAGCTTCCATGATGTACCAGACGTACTTGGGTTCTTCAGGGTCGAACAGGTGGTAGATGAACGCCTTCCGCACGCACGTGGAGTACTGTTGTCCTTGAAGAAGAACACGCAGGATCTCGGGTCTACATGCCGCTTTGCAGCGAACAAAGAGCGGTTCATTCACCAGGAAACGTGCTCCGGCATCGTTCTGATGACTTTCGTAGAATGGCTTGAACCGCAGCAGACGTTCCTTGGCGGCCGGGTGGGTGGATCTTTTATTGGAGCCATGGTACCCCGCTTTCATCTCCCATTGCTTCTCGTGGCGTTCCATCATCCTGAACTGCTCAAGGATGCCCGTGATGTCGTAGCCTGATCGAGCATGCCAGATCATCGCCAGGGAATCCGCCTGCTCCTCCATGGCCACCGATCGTTCACTGGCGGTTCGGCTACCAGCAGCATATTCGCCGACCTCCTGATCGCGGAATTTCTGGTAGCTGTGCCGAAGGTGACGATGGGCGAGTTCGTGACAAAGCACTGCTGCGAGGGTGGATTCATCTTGCACTTCGTCGATCAATCCGATGTGAATGAACATCTGTCCGGTGCCGGTCATGAACGCGTTCACTTCCGCATCCCGGACGAGATAAGCGTGAACAGACGACGTGTCGGCCATTTCCGAAGGCCATACCTTCCTCAGGATCCCGTTCATCAGATCCTCTAACTCCTGCCAGTCGCTGTACACGTAACCGCTCTTAAGCATTTCGGCGACGTTGAAGGACACGGCATCGGCGAACCGGAAGTTCCGAAGGTCGTCCTTGCGATCGGTCTTATGCTCCGCAGGGATCCGCGCTATCAGTGACCTCCGGAGCGTTGGAACATCGAGGTAGAATCGTTCGGGAAGGCGGTCGGCCAGCGCTCTTTCTGTGGGAAGTTGGTTTTGTGCATGGAGGAAGCCGGGCATGATGATGAATAAAGGGATCAAGCGTCTCATGGATCTGGAAATGGTGTGTCCAATATAGTAGGCTTGCCCGTTCCTCGTTCTCCTACATGCTTTCTGCACTTCCCGACCATCTTTACACTCGGAATGGTTGGATATCCCGATATCCATTCAATAGAATGAACCCATGGAGCGATCGATCTACTCACCGATCTTCATCCTGTTCTCGACAGGGTGCATGGCCCAATGGGCCAATACCAACGCCCCCATCGTAGACCGGTATGACGATGTCTTCTTCATCGGCGCGGACACGGGATGGGCCGCAGGGGGCGGCCAGGGCACCATCATACGCACCTACAATGGCGGAGCGGATTGGGACATTGTTTTCAATGGTGGCGGCTATCTCCGCAGCATCGAATTCGCCACACCGGATGTGGGTTTCTGCGGCACCTTGGATAGCCGTTTCCTGCGCACGACGGATGGCGGAGATACCTGGCAGGACATTGGTTCCACCATCACACCCACGCCCATCGGGATCTGCGGGCTCAGTGCCCCGACGGCTGATCATATCTATGGCGTGGGGGTGTGGTCGCAGCCAGCCTACATCATCCGTAGCACTGATGGCGGTACCACGTGGACCAATACGAGCATGGCGGCACAGGCCACTGCCTTGGTCGACGTGCACTTCCTCAACGCCGACACGGGCCTTGCGTCCGGTCGTGCGAACCCCGTCAGCGCCGGAGGGGTGATCCTTAGGACTGAAGATGGTGGTGATACCTGGGCGGTGGTACACACCACAGGGACCGGTTCGGACTATGTGTGGAAACTGCAAACACCCGACGGCGTGCACCTGTACGGCTCCATAGATGGACCGCCCGGAAGTGGAACGCGGTATGTGCGCTCTTCGGACGCTGGTGTCACCTGGCAGACGGACACCATCACCATGGACTACTACTACGTGCAGGTCATCGGCTTCTTGGATACCCAACGCGGATGGACCGGAGGTTACGGTCAGTTGTTGGAGACCACCGATGGCGGAGAGAATTGGAACCTCTTGAACTTCGGCAATGCCCACGACCGTTTCCACCGCGTGGATGGAAGTACGGCCTACATGACGGGTTCGGGCATCTACAAGTTCAGTGATCCGAGTACAGTGGTCCTTGCGCATGCGGAACAACCCTATCCCGAATGGATCACGGTGCTGCCGAACCCGGCTACCGAGAATGCGCGTATCGTAGTCGACCTGAAGGCCGCGACAGCCGTGGAGATGGAACTGTTCGCGGCCGATGGGCGCTGGGTGGCTCTCCTGCAACGTGGCTGGTTAGCGGCGGGCCAGCACGAACTGCCGTTGGATGTGACCAAGCTCGCACCAGGCAGCTATTTCGCCACCCTGCGCACCAACGAAGGGCATGTGACCACTCCCTTCCAAGTGCGCTGAAGACGACTAGCCGATCACGACCGCCTGCGGGTAGCGCTTCTTCCAGAATTCAAGGGCCTTCAGGCTGGCCAATGTGATCACCGTGCGGTGGTCGAGTTGCACTTTGATGGCCTTGAGACCTTCTTTGATGGGCTGGGTCAACACCAGTTTCTTCTTTGCGCGTGGCATGATGGTTCGTTATTGGTTCACATACACCTACGCGGAAATCGTGCCGAACGGATGCGTGGCAGGTTAAGAAGTGTGAAAACGGCGAGGAACCCCTACGATCAGCGGCTCAATGGGGCGCCCTCTCCACACCCGGGGTACCGTGTATGCGGTAGAGCTCGTTCTCCAGCAGCAGCGGCCACGGCACTTCCACCGCCGTTTCGAACGTGCGCTTGAACACCACGAGGCGTGTGCATCCGTCGCGCAGTAGCGCGTCCAAGGTGGCCGGATCCGCCAATTCGGTGTTCGTCATGGTCCATCCACGGCGGTGCGCGAAGTACATGGCCGTGGGCACCTGTCCGGTGTTCATCGCGATCGGTCCCTTGTCCTGGCCGAGGTCCTCTTCCAGCTGCAACAGGGGCACGAGGGGTGGGCTCAGGCGGAAGTCATTGGCTTGCGCGGCGAGGCCCTCCACGGCTACGATCACCAGCAGCACCGATGCCCAGCGCACATCCGGGAGTTGGGTGAGGCCGTACCCACCGAGAAGAGCCATGGTGGGGATGAAGGGCAGCACATAATAGGCATGCACCCAGAACGTGTCGCCAGCCTTCAGCATCACCACGAGGAATGCTCCACAGAGCAGTGCGAAAGCCAGGAGCAGGCCATACTCACGACGCTTCGCGGCGAAGTATAAGCCCAGCAGGAAGACCGCGAAACCGCTGAACCGGAGGGCATCGAAGTAGAAGTTGTCCAGTGTGCGCGGCCAGTTGCGCAGCAGTTGACCAGCACCCTCCACCATGGAACCGCCCATGAAGAAATGCCAGAATCCATAGGTCTCCACGAGGTGCGGTACCCAGAGGAAGTACCACCACAACGCGGGCACTGTCGCCACGGCGATGAGCCCCGTCGCGAATTGAACGCTCCGTACGCTCCGGTGCGGCCAGACCAGCAGCGGCCAAACGGCCAACAAGCAGCCCGCGGTGATCTTGCTGAGCAGGCCCGCGGCGACCAAGAGCGAGCCCCCTGCCAACGCCGCCCACGGGTAGCGGGTTCCACGTACTGCATCCAGGCGCTCCAGCCCAGCCAGCACCAGCGACAAGGCGAACACATCGGGCATCACCTTGCGGGCGTACATGAACCACAGCGAGAATAGCAACAATAGCGCTGCATAGAACGCTGTACGTACACCGAGATGGCGGCCCACCAGCTTGTGGAAACACAGCACACCCAAGCTGCCGGCGATGAGCACGATGACCCTGCCTGGCCAGTACGCATCACCAAAGAGCAACATGCCCCATGCGATCAACAGGTTGAGCAATGGGAACTCCATGCCTGTGATGCCGGTGAGCGTACCAGCGGTGTCCATGCGCGGATGCATGAGGTCCACACCCTGTTCTGTGAAGTTGCGCGCCACCATGAGCACGGAGGTCTGGCGCCAATGGTGCGAGGTCTCCAAGGGTGGGTTCCCGATGCCGATCAGGCGCAGCGCGAAGGCTACGGCCACCCAGAGTCGGATGTCCGCAGTACAGCGGGTGAGCGTTGATCGGTCCATCATCATCGAGTGATCGCCAAGATGCGGACCTTTGTGGCATGTCCGTACACGTCGGCACCGATCCGGAACATGCAGGGCAGCTCCTGCGCCGTGGAGAGGTCGTGGCCATTCCAACGGAAACCGTGTACGGTCTGGCGGCGAACGCCTTCGATAGCGAAGCGGTATTGCGCATCTTCACCACCAAACAGCGCCCCAGCTTCGATCCATTGATCGTGCATATCGGTCGTCCGGCGGATGTTCATTCTGTGGTGCGCGAGCTTCCCCCGGGGGCAGAGGATCTTATGCACGCGTTCTGGCCGGGGCCGCTCACCCTTGTGCTTCCGAAACGTCCCGAAGTACCAGACATCGTTACGAGCGGTTTGGACACGGTCGGGGTCCGTATGCCAGCGCATCCGATGGCGTTGCAGCTGCTGCAGTTGCTCGAATTCCCCTTGGCGGCGCCCAGCGCGAACCCTTTCGGCTATGTAAGTCCGACGACGGCACAACACGTGGCCGATCAGCTGGGCGAAGCCATCCCGTACATCCTCGATGGCGGTGCGTGTGCCGTGGGTGTGGAAAGCACCATCATCGGGTGGGAAGGCGACAGGTGGGTGCTGTACCGCCCGGGTGGAGTGCCGGTAGAAGCGATCGAAGCGGTGATCGGTCGCGTGGATGCGGCCATGCAGCAGGTCGTGCCGGCGGCCCCCGGTATGCTCGAAAGCCATTATGCGCCGCGCAAACCGGTGTATGTGGGCGATGTGACAACACTCCAGGAGAAGTACGCTGGAAGGCGACTCGGTGTCATCAGCTTCTCCAGGTCGTACACTGTCGAGCGGAGCATGGCACTCTCACTCCAAGGCGATCTTGCGGAAGCTGCCCGCAACCTCTTCGCCGTGTTGCGCGAGTTGGATGCCAGCGACGTGGACGTGATCCTGGCAGAGCGCTTTCCGGACGAAGGTCTCGGGCGTGCGATCAATGACCGGTTGCGACGGGCCGCTGCGAAACGATAGGATCGTCAAGGTTTGCTTGATCGTAAACGCCAAGTGGGGCGGCGCTGAACGGCCACTTCGCCCAACATCATCTCTACATGGTCGACACGCGGCACGCGCACGACCTTCACCTCGCCCATATCTATCGTGATCGGTCCGGTGTTGGTCGCATTGGCCCAAGAAACGAACTGCGTGAAAGGGTCGCGGTCGGGTCCACCGAAGAATAGCTCTGCACTATCGGCTTTTGCCTCGAAGGTGATGGTGAACTGCCCGGAGGGGTCTGATCGGCTCTGTATCTCCCGTTCCCCACCCCATATCCGCACGAACCCATCATTCACTGGATGCCCCGTGGTCGCATTCACCAACAGGCCGCGTATGGTTATGATGCGTGGACCGGCCGCACGCACGTTCTCCGTGACTCGGGTTCCATATGGATCGGTAGTTCGTTCCACGCGTGTGGGCATGGTCTTGCCGACCACGACACCGTGCTGTGCCTTCCCATCATTTCCGCCGAGCATGGCGAGCAATGTGGTGAAGGCCACGACAGGCAGCTTGCTGGCCGTTCGTTCGTTCATTGGGCGCAGCACCCGGTCCAGTTGGCGCGGGTCGAACCGGGCGCATGTTGGAGGCGGCAGATCGCCATCGAATATCCGCAACAGCTCATCGTCCGTTGCGGTCGTGAGATCCGCCACTTCGTGCTGGCAGTTTCCGCAATAGCGGCCGCCTGTGCGTTCAGACATACCTGCCCAGTCTTGGTGGCAGGGTTTGGGCAAGGAAAGAGAAAGGCGCATGATGTGAGTGGTCAATGGAACAGAAGCCGTCCTGGCATTGGTACACGCTCGCGGACACAAGGTTCGATCCATATCAAGAACCGCTCGGAAGTGCGACCTTTGCACCTTCCACCGCGACCGCGCGTTCATGCCCACATGAGCACATGGTCACCTAAGCACATGAAAAAAGTCGCCATCCTCGGCTCCACGGGCTCCATCGGCACGCAGGCGTTGGACGTGGTGCGCGAGCAGCCGGACCACTTCGAGGTGGAGTTGCTCAGTTGCGGCAACAATGTGGACCTGCTCATCCAGCAGGCGTTGGAGTTCAAGCCGAACGCGGTGGTCATCGGCGATGCGGCGAAGCTCGAAGCCACGAAGGACGCGCTCTTCCCAGCGGGCATCAAAGCGTATGCTGGTGCGGAAGCGTTGGAGCAATGTGTGCGCATGGAAGGCATCGAACTGGTGCTCACCGCACTGGTGGGCTACGCCGGTCTGCGGCCCACCTTGGCGGCGATCGACGCGGGCAAACACATCGCCCTGGCCAATAAGGAGACCTTGGTGGTGGCCGGTGAACTGGTGACGAAGGCGGCGCGCGACAAGGGCGTGAACATCTACCCTGTCGACAGCGAACACAGCGCCATCTTCCAATGCCTCGCAGGCGAGTGGCACAACCCGATCGAGAAGATCGTGCTCACCGCGAGTGGCGGTCCGTTCCGGGGGAAGTCGCGCGAGGATCTGGCGAAGGTCACCAAGGCGCAGGCACTCAAGCATCCCAACTGGGACATGGGAGCGAAGATCACGATCGACAGCGCCAGCCTGATGAACAAAGGGCTGGAGGCGATCGAAGCGAAGTGGCTTTTCAACTTGAAGGCCGAGCAGATCGAGATCATCGTACATCCGCAGAGCATCATCCACAGCATCGTGCAGTTCCGCGATGGCAGCATGAAAGCGCAGATGGGTCTGCCGGATATGAAATTGCCGATCCAGTACGCCATGGCCTACCCGGATCGCCTGCCCACCTCGTGGCCGCGGTTCGATTTCACGAAATATCCAGCGCTCACCTTCGAGCAGCCCGACTTGAAGACCTTCCGCAACCTGGCCTTGGCGTTGGAGGCCATGGAGAAGGGCGGTAATGCTCCGTGTGTGCTCAATGCCGCCAATGAAGTGGCCGTGGAACTCTTCCTCCAGGACCGTATCGGTTTCCTGGAGATGAGCGACCTCATCGCGGATACGCTGAACACGGTCCCATTCGTTCCACAACCTGAACTAGCCGACCTCCAAGCCAGCGACGCCGAAGCACGGCGCGTGGCACGCGAACGCACCCCTGCATGGAATTCCTGATCAAAGCCGCTCAGCTCATCCTGAGCCTCTCCATACTCGTTGTCCTCCACGAGCTAGGCCACTTCCTGCCCGCGCGCTGGTTCAAGATCCGCGTGGAGAAGTTCTACCTCTTCTTCGATCCGTGGTTCTCGCTCTTCAAGAAGAAGGTGGGCGACACCGAATACGGCGTGGGTTGGTTGCCGCTCGGCGGGTACGTGAAGATCAGCGGCATGGTGGACGAGAGCATGGACAAGGAGCAGATGGCCCAGCCCGCACAGCCGTGGGAGTTCCGCAGCAAACCCGCCTGGCAGCGCCTGATCGTGATGATCGGTGGCGTCACGGTGAACCTCCTGCTCGGCATGCTCATCTACATCATGGTGCTCTTCGTGTGGGGGCGTGAATACCTGCCACTGGAGAACGCCACCTACGGCATTCACCCGAGCAAAACGCTCGTGGCGGCCGGTGTGCAGGAAGGTGATCGCATCATCAGCATCGACGGCGTGGCACCGAAGACCACTGCAGAAGCCGGCAAGGCCATCATGATCGATGCAGCACGCATGCTCGTAGTGGAGCGCAGCGGCGCGCAGGTGACCATCACGCTGCCCGAAGACCTCAACCAGCAAGCGTTGGCTGCGGGCGAGAAGGAGATCATGGCGGTGCGTCTGCCGTTCTACATCGACAGCATCCTGCCTGGTGGAGCAGCCGCGAAGACCAGCCTCGCGAAAGGTGACCGCGTGCTTTCCGTGAATGGCAAGACGACGCTCTTCTTCGAGGATTTCCGCAAGGCCATGCAGGACGAGAAAGGCAAGGCGGTGGCGATCGCCGTGTTGCGCGGATCGGACACGCTGTCGGTGAACGCGCAGGTGGATGCCGAAGGGAAAGTGGGTTTGGGTCCCATGACCTACAAGAAGCTGGCCGAGCGCGGCGAGGGCTTTGCCACCGTGAAGGAGGAATACGGCTTCTTCGCATCCATCCCGGCGGGCATCAACTATGGGTTGGAAACATTGGGCGGCTACGTGCGCTCGTTGAAGCTGCTCTTCACCAAGAGCGGTGCCGAGCAGATCGGTGGTTTCGGGGCCATCGGCAACATGTTCCCCGCGAGCTGGGATTGGAACGCCTTTTGGAACATGACGGCTTTCCTCAGCATCATCCTGGCCTTCATGAACATCCTACCGATCCCTGCCTTGGATGGAGGCCACGTGCTCTTCCTGCTCTACGAGATGGTCGCCGGCAAGCCCGCACCCCAGCGGGTGATGGAGGTGGCGCAGATGGTGGGCATGATCCTGCTCTTCGGGCTGATCCTCTTCGCCAACGGGAATGATATCTTCAAGGGCATAACCGGCCGCTTCTAGCACGCGGCGAACAGCGAACCCATGGTCGTAGCCCGCGCCAAGGCCCTCTCGGAGAACAAGAAGCAGCTCACCAAGTTCGTGCTGATCGGTGGGCTGGCGGTGCTCACCGACCTGGTGTGCTACTACATCTTCCTCAACCTTTTCCCCGCCGATGCCTTCGAGCCCACGCTGGACAACGAGGCGGTGAGCAAGAGCCTCTCTTTCCTCTGTGGTTTGTCCGTTACGTACTGGTTCAACAAACGCTGGACCTGGCGCCGCAAAGACCGCGATACCGGTCGGTTGATGCGTTTCCTCTTGATCTACGGCATCTCGTTGCTGCTCAATGTGGGCATCAATTCGGGCCTCCTTCACCTGCTTCACACGCAAGCCTGGCTCGCTGAGGTGCCGTTCAAGTACTTCTTCGCCTTTGCCGGTGCCACGGGATCCTGCTCGGTCTTCAACTTCGTGGGCCAGAAGTTCTGGATCTTCAGACCGGGGGAGGAGGAGATCTAGTCCGATCCCGTTATTTGCCTTGGATCAGGGCCAAAGGCCCGCCACATACCAGCCTCCACCGTAGGTGGTGGCTTAAGGGAGATGTGATGCTCGGAGGGCTGAAGGCCCGACCCATAGCGGGGCTGCTCGATCCCGAGAACAACGTTCAACGAAATCGCCCTTTCCCGGCTAGCTGGTGGTTATCGGAATTCATCAGGGCCAAAGGCCCGCCACATACCAGCCTCCACCGCAGGTGGTGGCTGAAGGGAGATGTGATGCTCGGAGGGCTGAAGGCCCGACCCATAGCGGGGCTGCTCGATCCCGAGAACAACGTTCAACGAAATCGCTCTTTTCCGGCTAGCTGGTGGTTATCGGAATTCATCAGGGCCAAAGGCCCGCTTCATACCAGCCTCCACCGCAGGTGGTGGCTTAAGGGAGATGTGATACTCGGAGGGCTGAAGGCCCGACCCATAGCAGGGGCGATCAATCCCACAAGTAACGTTCATCGAATTCGATGCCATGTTCGATGAGAAGGGAACGATACTCATCCTGGAATTTCGAAACACGGTGGTGGGCTGCTTGACCATCGATGTAGTCCAATAGACGCCCAAGATCCGCATGGCCGATGGAGATGGCCGCATACCCTTGTTGCCAGGCGAAATCCCGCAAGGCTGGATACTGTTCCTTGATCCACCGCGAAGAGCTCGTCTTCAGTTTCTGCACGAGTTCGGCTGCGGATATCGTGCGAGAAAGACGGATCTCTAGGTGATCATGGTCTTCAACACCACCAACCAGATAGCATTCGCAGCGTTCCAACGTGCGAACCGTGCTGGCCATGTAGGCGTGGATGTTCCTCTGCAGGGGTTCTTGGATCCACGGGTGACGGTGCTTGGTGCTGAATACCACGTGGATGATGATCTGACCGAGTAACTGGGGCATGATGGAAGTAGTCTAAGGATGAGTGAACGTGATTGGTGGCCTTTCCAATATAGGCAATAGGCCAAGGAGCTGGGTTGATGCATCGGGCCTTCAGCCCTCCATTTAAGATCGGCGTCTCCAGCCCATGGCAGAGCCATGGGCTGGTATGTGTCAGGCCTTCAGCCTTCCATGGAACGGTTCCCGATCGCGTGATCCGTTCCGGTCGGTGATCGGTCAGCGGTAGGCTACTGACCCGTTACCGCTTGAATTGCATCAGCCTGGAGAACTTTCGTGGAGAGGTGCTCTACCATGTGCATCCACGCTGGCGAGTTGTCTTAGGTCGTACGATCGTGTCGGAAAGACCCCCCGAACCTCCGCCGCCCGATCCACGTACAAACCACCATGCCACATGTGGTGCTCGTGGAGGACGACGCGCTCGTCCGCAAGCTGCTGGAGAAAAGGCTGGTCACCGCCGGCTGGGATGTCAGCGCCCTGCGTGATGGCCGTGGGCTGTTGACCTACCTCAACGAGCGACCGGCGGACCTCATCCTCATCGACCTCGGCCTGCCGCACATCGATGGCTTGGCCCTGGTGGAGAACCTGCGCGCCTGCGGCATCGACACCCCGGTGATGATCCTCACCGCCTATGAGCTGCCGCACCTGCACGCCACCGTGCGCAGCACCGGGGCGAACGAGCTCGTGCAGAAGCCCTACGACCAAGAAGACCTGCTCCGACGCATGAAGCGCTTGTTGGCGGCATAAGTGCCCCTGCTGTCATCGCGAACGAAGTGAAGCGACAGCCCCTGCTCCTGCTCCTGCTCCTGCCCCTGCCCCTGCCCCTGCCCCTGCTCCTGTCTCGCCAGCCGAAGCCTATGGGAAGGCACGGCCCCTGCATTTCCACCGACCTTTGCGCCTGTGCGCGCGCCTTCGTTCACCCACGACGTCATCATCATCGGACAGGGTCTTGCGGGCTCCGTTCTGTCCATCACCTTGCAACAGCGCGGTAAGCGTGTGGTGGTCTTCGATGCGCCCTTGCCGGGTAGGGCATCGGAAGTGGCGGCCGGGTTGGTGAATCCGGTATCGCTGCGGCGCACCGTGCTCACGTGGCGGGCTTCTGAAATGCTGGCCATCGCCGGTGCGTTCTACCGCGATCTCGGCTTGCAGTACGATCAGGTGTTCTGGCACCCCATGCCGCTCGTCGCCGTGTTCCCCACCGCACAGGAGGCGGGCATCTGGCAATTGCGCACCAAGGAAGCTGACACCGGGCGTTTCGTGCGTATGGATACCGTTCCTCACCCCGCGTTGGATGCGCTGCCTCAACCCTACGGTCGTGGCATCATCGACCGTTGTGCTTGGGTGGATGTGTCCAGGCTTCTGGCAGCGCACCGCCATGAACTACGGAGCAGCGGAGGACTGCGCGAAGAGCAAGTGAAGGCGGATGACATCCTCCGCTACGAGGATGGCATCGCGGTGCGCGAGGCGGTGGCGCCATTGCTCGTGCATTGTGCTGGTCCTTTCGCCGAGGTACACGGCTTGGTACCGGTGAAGGGCGAAGGCCTTACGGTGCGCATACCGGGACTTGAATTGGATCGCATCGTACACCGCGGCGTGTTCCTCTTGCCGATGGGCAATGAGGTCTACCGTGTAGGAGCCACCTTCAAATGGGACGATGTCTGGAGCGGCCCCTCGGAAGAAGCGCGTCATTATCTGCTGGATCGCACCGAACGGTTGGTGGAGCGCGAGGTGGAAGTGCTGGACCACTGGTGTGGTGTACGACCGGCCTCGAAGGATCGCCGACCTCTCCTTGGGCACACCGGGCCGCACGAAGTGGTGTTCAACGGCCTGGGCTCGCGCGGTGTGGCGCTGGCGCCGTGGTGTGCGCAGCAGTTATGTGCTCACCTGTACGATGGGAAGGAGTTGGATGAAGAGGTAAGGGTGGGGAGGTTCAGTGGTTAGGCTCCTCTTCCCCCGCGATCACCTCCTCCAACGCCTGCCGGTGGAACTTCACACTGAAGCCGGCATAGTTGAGCCGCACGTCGGCATTGCGTTGCTTCTCGGCACCGCTCAAGTCCCAATTCAGTTGAGGTAAGCGCGCAGCGAAGGCCTTCGGCTCTTCATCCACCACGAATTCCGCATGTTCCCAACCTTCGGGATAGGGGCTGCCGTTCTTCGGTGCTGGTAGTTCCACCAAATCGATGCGTCGCCCCTGGAAGGTGAACGGTGTGTGCAACTTGAAGGTGGCGATCGGTCGGCCGCCGATGGTGTGTTCGCCCAAGCACCTGCCGTTCTTGGAAAGCAGCTCCTTCATCGCTGCATAGCGTGCGGTGGTCTCCACGCGGTAGCACAAATGGTCGAGCGGCCAACCGTCCGTCACGAGGCCATCGTTAGCAAGCGTTTTGAGAAGCCGCGTTAGAAAAGGAGAAGGGTCGGGCAGTTGCACGGCGCGAAGATGGAACGCGGGCTGCGAAGAAAGAAGGCGCAGAAGAACGGTCCGTGTTTTGGATGGGGTGCGATCGCCCCCCGCTGCTGACCTTTGCGGCGAACCCATCACGCATGCGCTTTGTACGCACGACCCCTTTACTCCTTCTGGTCCTTCTTTTCGTCACCTGCCGATCCAACCGTGCGGTCGTGAACAACGGCAGTACACCCGACCCGCGGTGGTCCGCAGTGGATTCCTTGCAACGCCTGGGGCAGTTCGCCTCGGCACTGGAGCGCACCGAAGTGCTATTAAGCGAAGCCCGTGCGTCCGGCGACTGGCGCAACGAGTACCGCGCCTGGCATTACCGCTCGGCCTTCATGCCGGTGATCGGCCGCTCCAACGACAGCGCATTGTTGGCCATGGAAGCACGCGCTGCTGAGGCGCCTGTTCCACTGAAGCAACTCCTGCATTCCGCCGTGGCCGAAGGGTGGTGGCAGCGCTACCAGAGCGATCGTTGGCGCATCCTGGAGCGCACCGAACTGGGCACACCCACCGCCGATCCGGAAACATGGACCCAGCGGATGTTCATGGAGAAAGTGATCGCGCACTACCAGGCCTCGCTGGAGCCAGCGGACACCTTGTTGCAACTGCCGGTGGGCGACCTGGGATTTTTGCTGGTGAGCGAAGGCGCGGCCATGGAGCTGCGGCCATCGGTGTACGATGTCCTGGCGCACCGCGCGCTGGCCATCTTCACTAACAGCGAAACGCGCATCACCGAGCCGGCGTGGCGGTTCAAACTGGAAGACCCGAAGGACTTCAGCCTCTTCGAGCCGTTCGCGCTGCGTACCCTTCAACACCGTGACAGCACGGCGTGGGAGTTCCAGGCCATGCGCATCTTCCAACGGTTGGAACGCGCGCACCTGAACGACGACAAGCTGGGTGCGCTCGTGGATGTGAGCTTGCAGCGCCTGGCCTATGTCTATGAACACAGCACCTTGGCTGAGAAGGACTCGTTGTACGTGGATGCCCTGAACACCTTGCGCAGCCGCGTTCCCGATGATGCGAGTTGGGCCGAGGTCACCTATGCGCTGGCTGTCTGGCACCGCGACCAAGGGTCGAAATTCGTTCGGTTGGCCGGTGAGGGGTGGAAGTGGGAGAACCGCACGGCGCGCAACCTGTGCGAGGAGGCCATCGCGCGTTTCCCGGGATCGTTCGGGGCGCTGCGGTGTGCACAGCTGAAGGCGCAGCTGGAGTACCCGGCACTGCGCATCGAGGTGGAGGATGCCGTAGCGCCGGACCGCGACTTCGTGGTCGCCGCGCACTACCGCAACGTGCGCCGTGTCGGTCTTCGTGTGGTACGCTTGGGGGCCGATGAACGCTACGATCGCAGCGAAGTGGAGAAGTGGTTGCTCGGCCTCAAGCCGGTGAAGGAATGGAGCATCGAACTGCCTGACGATGGCGACCTGAACGAACACCTCGTGGAATTGCCGGTGGCGGGTCTGCCCTATGGGAGCTACGCCATCGTGATGGCTCGCGATGCGGAATTCAGAGGAGAGCAGGGCGCCTTGGCCTATGCCTTCTTCACCGCCACGGACCTCTCCGTGACCCAGCGCACCTTGGATGGGCAGACCGAACTGATGGTGTTGGATCGCTGGGTGGGCACTCCGCGCTCCGCCGTGAAAGTGGTACGCTGGACCTTTCCGCAGCGCTGGCCGCAACCGGATGCCCCGACACGCGATGGTGAAGCCAGCACCGATGCCGAAGGCCGGGTAAAATTCCCGACGAAAGGAGAGCAGCTGCAGACCTACTACACCCTGGAGCAAGGCGCCGATCGGTTCCGCACCGGAGCAAGCTGGGCCTATGGCTACGAGCGCGCAGAACCGCAGGAAGAGGTGCGCACCTTCCTCTTTACGGATAGGGCCATCTATCGCCCTGGCCAGGAACTCCATTACAAGGGGATCATCGTTACCCAGCAGCAGAAAGCCGCTGCCGTGAAAGCGAACCACCGTACCGAGATCCGGTTCTATGATGTGAATGGGCAGCTGATCGATTCCGCCCAAGTGACCACCGATGCCTTCGGTGCGTTCCATGGGAAATTCACCACGCCCACGGGCACGCTCACCGGGGGCATGCGCTTGGAAGAGGCGCATGGAAGTGCTTACGTGCAGGTGGAAGAGTACAAGCGGCCCACTTTCGAGGTGGTCTTCGATCCGCTTGCGGGCATGCCGAAGCTGGGCGATGCAGTATCGGTGACCGGCACCGCGAAGAGCTATGCGGGAGTGCCCTTGGACGGCGCTACCGTGCGTTGGAAAGTGGACCGTGGCGCGCGAATGCCTTGGTGGTGCTGGGGTTGGCGTGGCCTGCCCTGGGGCCGCAGCACAGAGGTCGCGAACGGCACGGCGGTATGCGATGCACAAGGGCGATTCACCGTAACGTTCCAAGCGGAGGCTGATCGTGCATTCCCGCGTCAGTCCGAACCCACGTTCAACTTCACGCTCTCGGCCGATGCCATCGACATCAGCGGCGAAACGCAGTCGGGCACCACGAGTTTCAGCTTGGCCTACCGCAGTATCGACATCGAGTTGCTTGTGGGCGAAGCCCTGGACCGCGCCAACACCGACAGCATCGTGGTGAAGGTGAAGAACCTCAACGGTGAAGAAGTGGATGTGCCGATGGATGTGCGCATCGTGGAGCTCGTTCCGCCCGTGGATGCGCCGCGTCGCGAACGGCTGTGGGAGCGACCGGACCGTATCCTCGAAGGCGAACTACCCAGCACCCACTTGGCCGACGACCCCATGAGCTGGCCGGTGGACAAGGTGGTCTTTGAGCGAACCGCGCACCGTGCGAAAGGCCGTGCACTTTCGGTGAAGGGCTTGGATGCGTTCACCGTAGGACTGTACCGTATCGAAGTGGAGGCCAAGGATCCGCAAGGGGAGATCGTGAAAGTGGCCCGGCTGGTCACGTTGTACGACACGGCGATCCAGAACACGGGATTCGTGGACGAGGCCTTCCACGTGGAAGCGGTGAAGGTGCGTTGCGAGCCGGGCGAGAAGGCTTCCTTGTTGTTGAGCAGTGCGCTGCCTGCGGGCCGCGTATGGATGGAAGTGGAGCGCGATGGACGCATCACGGCGAGCCGTTCATTCGTGCTGAACAAGACGCAGCAGCTGATCGAACTACCGGTGATGGAAGGTGATCGCGGAGGCTTCGCGGTGCATTTCCTCTGTGTGGAGCGTGGTCGTTCGCACCAACGCACCGTTTGGATCGATGTGCCGTGGACGAACAAGGAATTGCAGGTGGAGTGGATGAGCTTCCGCGACAAGTTGCTGCCGGGCGCGAAGGAGGAGTGGCGCTTGCGGATCACCGGGCCGAAGAAGGAGAAGGTGGCCGCGCAGCTCCTCGCGGTCATGTACGATGCATCGCTCGATCACTTCGTGCCCCACGACTGGAGCATGTTCCAATGGCCGGGCAATGGGACACGGCGGGGTTGGCAGCAGAGCGAGCCGTTCAGCGTACGGCAAGGGAACGTGTGGAACATGGGTGTAGCCATCCCCGGCGATACCACACGCATCTATCCGCGGCTGTGGATGCCCGCATTCATGGGGCGGCTGTATGAAGGTGGCTACCGATCCATGGATATGATGATGCGCAGCGAGACCATCAGCGCTGCACCGCCAAGCCCAGGTGGGCGCATGGATAAGGTGGAAAGTGCCGGGATCATGGATGCCGACCTCGCTACTGAAGAGCCGAACGCTCCAGTGGACAACGTACCAGTGGCCGAGCAAGGCGGTCTGCAGCCGGTGCGCACCGACTTCCGCGAAACGGCGTTCTTCCTCCCCGACCTGCTCACGGATCGCGATGGCAGTGTGGTGCTGCGCTTCACCACACCCGATGCGCTCACGCGGTGGAAGGTGATGGGCCTTGCGCACACCAAGGAACTGGAGATCGCACGGTTCACCAAGCAGACCACCACGAGCAAGCCGCTGATGGTGGTTCCCAACCTGCCGCGCTTCTTGCGTCACGGTGATCGGATCACGCTCACGGCGAAGATCAACGCTACCGACGGCGCGGTGAAGGGCAACGTGCGCCTTTCACTTTTCGATCCCGTGAGCGGCAAGGACATCACCACGCGCTTCGCGCCTCAACGAACGGAGCAGGCCTTCAGTGCTGCTCCGGGAGCGAGCGCCACGGCGAATTGGCCCATCGTCGTACCCGATGATGTCGATGTGGTGAGCTTACGGATCGTCGCCACGGGTGCGGGCATCAGCGATGGCGAAGAACGTCCGCTGCCGGTGCTCACGGACAAGGTTCTAGTGACCGAGAGCCTTCCACTGGCGATGACCAAGGCGGGTACGAAGACCTTCATCTTGGAGAAGCTCGTGAACCTGCCAACCGGACAGGCAGGCAACACCAGCTCCACTTTACAACATCGCATGTTGAAGCTGGAGTTCACCCCGAACCCGGCGTGGTATGCGGTGCAGGCGCTGCCGTACTTGATGGAGTACCCGCATGAATGCGCCGAGCAGACCTTCAGTCGCTACTACGCGAACCGGCTCGCCACGAACATCGTGGAGCAGCGGCCCGCGGTGCGCCAGGTGTTCGAGCAATGGCGCAATCAGGGTGAAGAGGCCTTCTTGGGCGCCTTGGAGAAGAACGCCGAGCTGAAGAGCGTGGTGTTGGAGGAAACGCCCTGGGTGTTGAACGCGAAGGATGAGGGCGAGCGGAAACGCCGTGTGGCGCTCTTCTTCGATATGCAACGGATGGCCGCGGAAGAGCAGACCTCACTGAAGAAGTTGCGCGACATGCAACTGCCCAGTGGGGCGTGGCCGTGGTGGAGCGGCATGCGCGAGAGCCGGTACATCACCCAGCACATCGTCGCGGGTTTCGGTCACCTCGAAACGTTGAAAGCCGCGGACACCCGTGGTGATGGTCCGAACGAGACCATGCTCGCCCGTGCTGTGGAGTGGTTGGATGCCGAGGTGGACCGCAGCCACCGCGAGCTGGTGAAGCGCACCAAGCCGGAGGAGCGTGCCACGCACGTGCCAGATGCGATGGATGTGCACTTGCTTTACGCGCGGAGCTTCTTCCGCCGGTGGCCCATCGATGGCACCACCCGCACCGCGGTGGACTTCATCGCCGCGCGTTGCAAGGAGACCTGGCTACAACGAAGCTTACAGGAACAAGCGATGTTGGCGCTGGCCTTCGACCGCCTGGGAGAGAAGAGCACCGCTGAACTCATCTTGAAGTCGCTGAGCGAGCGGGCCACCCGGAGCGAAGAGCTGGGTATGTACTGGAAGGGCTTCAATGCGGGCTACACTTGGAACGACTTCCCGACGGAAACGCATGCCTTGCTGATCGAAGCGTACCATGAAGTGGGTCAGGACAAGGCCAGTGTGGACCAGTTGCGCCAGTATCTGTTGAAGTTGAAGCAGACCACGGATTGGAAGACCACGAAAGCCACGGCCGAAGCGTGTTACGCACTGTTGCTCACCGGCGACGATTGGCTCACCACGGACCCGGCGCCGGTCATCAGGGTCGGTGACATCACCGCCAAGCCGGACAGGGCACAAGCCGGAACCGGTTATTTCGAAGAGTCCTGGAAGAATGAAGCCATCAAACCGAGCATGGGACGGGTGATGGTGACAAGCCTGAAGGACGGCGTGCAGTGGGGCGCCCTGCATTGGCAGTTCCTCGAGCGCATGGATAAGATCACGCCACACGAAAGTCCATTCAGCGTGAAGAAGCAGGTGTTGTTGAAACGATCCACCGATGAGGGCGCACGTCTGTTGGAGCTCGGCCCGAACGCGCGCTTGAGTCCGGGTGATCGTGTCACCATCCGCATCGAACTCCGCACGGACCGCCACCTGGATTTCGTTCACCTGAAGGACCAACGGGCGGCGGCCTTCGAGCCCGTGGAGGCGATCAGCGGCTACAAGTGGCAGGGTGGGCTGGGCTACTATCAGAGCATCCGCGATGCGGGCATGCACTTCTTTTTCGATCGCATCGCACCCGGCACGTACGTGTTCGAGTACGAGTTGAAAGTGACGCATGCGGGGGAGATGAGCAATGGCATCACCACCGCGATGTGCATGTACGCACCGGAGTTCTCAGCGCATAGCGAAGGGGTCAGGGTGGCGGTGATGGCGCCGTAGGAGTGGGCGGTGCACAGCGCCGATCCCACATCGGCCAGGTGCTGCTGCAGGGGTCGCATGTGCTGGGTATGCTGTTGGAACCGTGCGTGGCGCAGCGGCGTATAACGGTGCCGATGCGAACCGTGCTACCTCTCCTGGTGCTGTTCGTGGTGCACTCCGTTGAGGCACAACGAGCCCCCATCATCCGGTATGATGCCTATGGGCCCGAACATGGGCTCAGTAATCGCCATGTGACCGCGGTGGTCCAGGATGATGTCGGATTCATCTGGGCGGGAACGGTCTCTGGTCTGGACCGGTTCGATGGCCACTCCTTCCGCAACTGGTCTCAGGTGGATGGGCTTCGCGGTGGACGGGTGAGTGCGTTGCGGCGCGATGCCAAGGGCAATATCTGGGTCTTCTGTGATTCGCGCGAGAACGACATCATGCACGTGGACATCCTCGATCCGGCCAATGGCTTGTTGCGTCCATTGGAGGAACGGTTCCCGGACCTTCCGTTCGAACCCACCGATGCCATACGCTATGGGCCGCAACGGTCCGATGGAAGTGTGGTCCTGGGTGCCGCGTCACCAGCGCGGTGCATCGTGTTCGACACACGCGACCGCATCACCGTGCATGCGTTGGAGGGTGAGCGGTTCGAGCCTTTGGGCGATGATCAGAACCAGCGGATCATCGGGCACCTGGTAACGGCCGCTGGAGAACAGCGCATCGTGCGGGTAAGCGCGGACGGTGTGATGGAAGTGGTGCAGGAACTGCAACGGGGCACCATCGTGGAGAACATGGTGACGGGGCGCACGACGAGTGGAGCGTTGTACCGGCTCATTACACCGGACGGATCCACGCGCTTCTTCGACACCTATTCCGAATTGATCCTGAGCGATCGCGCCTTGCTGGCCGATGGGCCTGCGAGCCGCGATGGTGATCCGAAACATCGACCGTTGAACTACACCCCATTGCCAGAGCACGGGCTCTTGTTCGAGAGCACGATGCTCGTGGACGGTTCCGATCAGGTGTTGTTCGACCTGATGTCGGAGCATCCCGAAGTGAGCGGGCGCGTGAAAGGCTGCATCATGGACCGGTCTGGTGATCCATGGTTGACCACGGAGTTCGGACTGTTCCATATCGAATTGCGGCGCGATGTGTTCACGCGTATCCTCCACCAACCGAACGCGAGCGGTGCCATGGGCCTATTGTGCCGTGGTATGGCCATCCGCGGTCAGCGATTGTACCTCTCTACCGAATGGCAAGGAGCTCGCTTGCTGGATATTTCGGGCGACTCCGTCAGGGTAGAAGGGCGTCCGTCGCCGCAGTACCTCTTCGCCTCCCATTTAGCATACGATGGCAGCTGGTGGCGTGCAGGTGATGGTGTAGTGGTATGGGAGGATCAGAGCGGCGGCACCAAGCAGTTCAACGTGGAGGACGAGATCTGGAACATCCTATCCGAAGTGGAAGGACGCATCTTGCTGGGTGGCCTGCGCGGCCTGCACTTACTGGATCAACGCACTGGAGAGGTCCGCTCCTGGAACGACCCTGGACATCCCGAGCTGCAACAGGCGCATGTGATGCAGTTGCAGCGTGGGACCGGAGGCACCATTCTGGCCACCACCTCGAAGGGGCTGTACGAATGCGGTCCTGGCGGGCGCGTGATACGGCGCTGGTGGTCGGGTGCCGAGGGGCGCGATCGCCTGCCGTACCACGACCTGCATCATTGCTACATCGATGGCGATGGGCTCATGTGGCTATCCACGCGAGGTGCAGGATTGGTCTGCTTCGACCCGCGCAAAGGCACACACCAAGCGTATGCCATGCGCAACGGCTTCCCCAACA
The DNA here is from genome assembly GCA_016787985.1 of Flavobacteriales bacterium. Classification (GTDB taxonomy): domain Bacteria; phylum Bacteroidota; class Bacteroidia; order Flavobacteriales_F; family PHOS-HE28; genus PHOS-HE28. The sequence continues at coordinate 29,021 of JAEUTC010000250.1, forward strand.
ACATGGTGTACGCGGCCTATGAGGATGCCAATGGCCAGCTGTGGCTGCCCACCGATGGCGGTATCGTGCGTTTCGACAAGCGCTCGCGGCAAAGCACGGTCTTCACCACGGCGGATGGCATCACCAACGACGAGTTCAATAGGCTGGCGCATGCACGCGGTCCGGATGGCACCTTGTACTTCGGCGGGCTCAATGGCATCACGGCGTTCCACCCCGATGCCTTCGCTCCACGGTCCGATAAGCAGCAGTCAGCGGTGGTGCTCACGCGGTTCGAAGGTTACTCCGCAGAACATGGTGGTGTGGTGGATCGGCTCGCAGAGGCTACGGCCACAGGGGGCATCGCCTTGGGGGCCGACGACCGTGCGCTGCGCATCTCCTTCGCGCTGCTGTCCTACGAAGGCAAGGGCCGCATCCTCTATGCGTGGCGCCTGGCCGGTGTGGAGGACGAATGGAACTATCAGTTCGAGCCCACGTTACGGCTGGACCGCCTGCCCTTCGGGGAATACACCCTGGAGGTGATGGCGCGCAATGGCATGGGGCAGTGGAGCACGCACCAGCTGGTGTTGCCCATCACCGTGCGCCAACCCTGGCATACGCGCCGCGCGGTCTGGGCTTCGGCCGGTGCTTCGGCCGTGTTGCTGATCGGGTTGCTGGTACAAGGCATCCGCCGTCGTATGCGGCGTGCGCGAGCCGTAGCGTTGGCAAGGACCCGTTAAGGGCCTTTGGTAAAGCGCCCCGCTTACTTTCGCCCCATGAAAGCAACGGTACCGGTCGTCCTGGCCCTGGGTCTCGTGGCCTGTGGCGGCAACGACACCAAACCCGAAGGCGAAGTGGTGGATAGCACCGCCACCGCTGTCACCACGCCACCGGCCGTTCTCGATCTGGGCAGTTTCGACACGCCTCTTCTCGTGGAACTGGGCGACATGGCCACCCTCGGTGTGGACTCCCCCACGGTGAAATGGAACGAGGAGTTCGGTCGGTTGGAGGTGAGCGCGGGCGAGCATTTCGGCCTGTTGATCACCGAAGAGCCCGGCGACCTGGCCCGTTTGAAGGCCGACCTGGACCGCGACATGCTACGCAAGCACACCGTGTTGGAGGAAACACCCGAGAAACTGGTGTACCGCTCGCAATTCCCGGATGATGCAGGCACCTACATCCACTTCTACCGCACGGTGCAAGTGGGTGACCGCACCTTCGTGGTGACCGATGCGGACCAAGTACGGTTCAACGAGGCCGATGTGAAGCGCATGGCGGCGTCGATCAAAGCGAAAGTGGCCGCATGAATCGGTTCCTCCTGCTCGTAGTCTTGTTCGGTTCGGGATCCTTGGCCGCGCAAAGTGAAGAGAAGTGGCGCGCTAGCCTGGACCGGTATTGGGCGGGGATCGATTCCGCGTATCGCGATACCGTGCATTCGCCTTTGCCGGTGGAGGATCGCAAAGCGTTCAGTCATCTACCCCGGTTCGAGGCGGACGCCACCTACCGCGTAAAGGCGCGATACGAACCGCGAACGGGGGAGGTCTTCGGCATGAAGACCAGTACGGAACGCGAGCCGAAGTACCAGGCCGTGGGCACCTTGTACTTCACCCTGGCCGGCAAGGAGGAGCAGCTCACCGTGTACCGCAACATCGACTTGAGCCGGTTGGAAGACTACCGCAACTACCTCTTCGTCCCCTTCACCGACCTCACCAACGGAGAGGCCACCTATGGGGGTGGGCGCTACCTGGACCTGGAGGGGCCTTTGGGTCCGGAAGTGGAGCTCGACTTCAACCGGGCTTACAATCCGTACTGCGCCTATGGCGGGCGTTACTCCTGCCCCATACCCCCGGAGGAGAACCACTTGGAGGTGGCCGTGCGGGCCGGTGTGCTGAAGCACCACGACTAGGCTGCGCTCGACGAACGCAACCTATTGGTCGATGGCCCGTACATATGGCGTCGAAAAGCCCTAGGAAAACCGGTCCGGATCGGTTATCCTTGCAGCTTGACCGGACTACCGCCATGCGCTCCATCAACCTCCTCTTCGCCGCTGCTTTGAGCATTCCAGCTTCCGCTGGCGTGATCGTGCTCGAAGGCAACTACCAAGGCAAGAACCTCTTCATCCAGAACCCCTTCTCCGAAGCCGGTGTGGGTTTCTGCGTGTTCGAGGTCACGGTGAACGACCAGATCGCCACCGACGAGATCAACAGCAGCGCTTTTGAGATCGACATGAACAACTTCGGCCTGAAGTTGAGCGACAAGGTGGTGGTGAAGGTGAAACACAAGGATGGTTGCACCCCCGTGGTGCTGAACCCCGAGGTGCTGAAGCCCAAGAGCACGTTCGACATCGTGAAGCAGGCCATCAGCGCTGACGGCACCTACACCTGGACCACCACGAACGAGACCGGCGAGCTGCCCTTCATCGTGGAGCAGAAGCGTTGGAACAAGTGGGTGAAGGCTGGTGAGGTGATGGGCGTGGGCAAACCCGGCGAACACAGCTATGAATTCAAGGTGACTCCGCACAGCGGCGAGAACACCTTCCGCATCAAGCAGGTGGATCTTAGCAAGCGTGCCCGTTACAGCGAGGCCATCACCTTCGCCTCCAGCAGTGCGCCCATCACGTGGAGCCCGCCCAAGCCGAAGGACGAGATCATCTTCAGCGGTGCCACCCTGTTCGAGATCTACGACCAGTACGGCAACATCGTGAAGCGCGGTTATGCCGATCGCGTGGAGGTGGCCTCCTTGAAGAAGGACCTCTACTACCTGAACTACGACAACAAGATGGGCGAGACGTTCATCAAGCGTTGATAACATCAAGACCGATCAGGAAGCCTCCCAGCAATGGGGGGCTTTCTTCTTTTCCCAACTTCGCAGGATGATCCGCATCGAACACATCGGCATCGCCGTGAAGGACCTGGCCGCAGCCGAACAACTGTACCACAAATTGCTGGGCACCCCGAGCTATAAGCGCGAGACCGTAGAGAGCGAAGGGGTGATCACCTCGTTCTTCCAAGTCGGGCCGAACAAGATCGAATTGCTGGAAAGCACGCGAACGGACGGCCCGATCGCCAAGGCCATCGAGAAGCGTGGGGAAGGGATCCACCACATCGCGTACGAGGTGGCCGATATCCGAGCGGAGATGGCTCGGTTGAAGGCGGAGGGCTTCACCCTATTGAACGAAGAGCCCAAGCGCGGAGCGGATAACAAGCTGGTGTGTTTCGTGCACCCCAAGAGCGCCGGCGGTGTGTTGGTGGAACTCTGCCAGGAGATCACCGTCTGAGCATGGCTACGCGAAAAGAGACCGCCGCCTTCATTCTACAACAGCTGGGCCACCCGGAACGGTTCAGCGTGAAGCCCATGTTCGGTGAGTTCGCCTTGTACGCGGATGGCAAGCCGGTGGCGTTCATCTGCGATGATCAGCTCTTCGTGAAGATCCTTCTGGAGAGCGCCGCGTTGGAGGGCCGGTGCGAAAAGGCGCCGGCCTATCCGGGGTCGAAGGACTATTACCTCGTGGCGGAAGATCTCATCAGTGGTGAGGGCAAACTGGCCGCCATCCTGCTCCGCATCGGCGAGGCACTGCCCTTGCCGAAAGCCCGAAAAAAAGCCGCCAAAAAGAAGGGTTAGACGATCAGCCCCAACCGCGAGGTCAGCCCGATCACATCCTCGTGCGCCAGTTCCAGGTGCTCGGCATGCAAACCAGCTTTCCGCGCGCCGTGCACGTGCTGGATGCTATCGTCGATGAAGAGCGTGCGCGCTGGATCGGCGTGGTGCTTGTCCAGAACATGCAGGAACGAAGACGCATCCGGTTTCCGCAGACCGATCTCGCAACTGTAGTACGCTCCATGGAAGAGCTGTTTGAAGTCGGTGATGCCATTCTCCCGCGCGATGATGGCTTCGAAAGCGGGTACGTGGATGGCGTTCGTATTGCTGAGCAGCAGCACCTGGTAGTGCTCCTTCAAGCGGTGAACGAGTTGGATCCGTTCGGGTGGCACGGAGCCGAGCATGGCGTTCCAGTTGGCGTCGATGACGGCATCGGACAGCGCCGGGTCGAGAACCTGCCGGATGCGGTCACGGAACTCGGCAGGCGAGAGGGCGCCGGTCTCGAACCCATCGAACAGATGATCCTGCTGGGCTTTGCTGTAGAGGCGTTCGAAGTCGGGGTGACCCAAGTCGCGGAAGCCTCGCGCGGTGGCTTGATAGTCCACGTCGATGAGCACGCCACCGAGGTCGAGCAGGATGGTATCGTAGCGGTGTTGCACGGGTATTTCTACCAGAAATGGGCGACGAAAATAGGCTTCGGCCCGC
>JAEUTC010000018.1 GCA_016787985.1 Flavobacteriales bacterium
CGCGTGTATTCTTGGTGCGCAGACCGAAGACCAGCATACGCCAGTGCACCGCATTGTGCTCCAGTGGCCAGCGTTGGCCCAGGATGTGGGCGCGTTCAAGGTGGCGCCACTCAGAGTGTAGGTCACCCTGCTCGCGGGCCCATGCGCTATGGGCCAACTCCGCCAAATAGTGCGGCCTCACATTCGCCGGCATGCGCCAATGGAGTGCCATGCTGCTCACTTATGGCCAGCGCAGCAAGCCTTGCCCTTGGCACAGGCTTTAGCCTCCCACGCTTCGGGCTTTGCGAGCAATTCGCTCACGCGCGCGCTTTTGTCCTTGCCTACTTGGCGCAACACGGCAACTTGCACCTGGTCCTTCACCTTCTGTTGTGCGGCGGCGTCCTTGGTGGCATCGCCGGTGGCCTTGGGGCCTTTGGCGAAGATGGTACTGAGTGCATCGCGCAGTTTGGCCGCTTCTTCACCAGCTACGAGTCCATCGGCCAGCAGCACGTTCATTACCCGCGTAGCGGCGGCTTTACTATCCTCCGCAGCAGGGGCGGGATCGTGCAGCACCACCTCGTCTTGCAATAGGAATGTCGCAGCGTTGGAGGTGATGGAGAAGAGGCCAAGCATGGCCGCAGCAGCGAAGTGTGTCAGTTTCATGGAGCGGAGAATTAGTGTATGGTGCCAAAGCACAGCAAAGAGCCTGCCGGAGCGTTGCGAAATTAACGGAAACGGGTGGTGGACCGTGCAGACCCGGCTCGATTTCATGCACGTTCGGCGATCGACCAATCATGGCCGTATGGTCTACGAACTTAGCCGGGGCCATTAAGTCACCGCATTCGGCTCGCGTTCAGGATCGCCAGCAAGGCCACGCCCACATCAGCGAAGACCGCTTCCCACAAGGTGGCAAGGCCGCCTGCGCCGAGTACCAGCACGATGGCCTTCACACCAAAGGCCAGCACGATGTTCTGGGTGACCACCCGTTTGGTGGCTTTACCAATGCGGATGGCTTCGGCGATGGCGCTGGGCTTGTCGTTCTGCAGCACCACATCGGCGGTCTCGATCGCGGCATCGCTACCCATTCCGCCCATGGCGATGCCCACATCGCTGAGGGCGAGCACCGGCGCGTCGTTGATGCCATCACCCACGAACGCCACCACGGCAGTCGGATCGTTCTTCACCGCATGCATCCGGGTCACTTTGTCCTCCGGCAACAGATCACCGAAGGCCTTGGTGACACCGATGGTGGCGGCCACCCGCTGGGTGATGCTCGTCTTGTCGCCGCTGAGCATGACGATATCGCGGATGCCTTGCGCATTAAGCGTGGCGATGGTCTCCTTGGCATCAGCCTTGATCCGATCGGCCACGGTAAGGTATCCGGCATACACGCCGCCGATGGCACACACCACGATGGTGTCTTCGATACCGTCCACTTCCGGCGGGTAGGTCACCTTGAATTTGCGCAGCAGCTTGGCGTTGCCCACGAGCACCACCTTCGCTTGCACGGTGCCACGCATGCCGTGTCCGCTGATCTCTTCCACGGCGGTGGCCTCGCCCACGGCTGCGCCCTGCGGATGTTTCATCACGGCTTGTGCGATGGGATGCGTGCTATGCGCCTCCATGGCCTTGACCACACCGAGCACCTGGTCGCTGGTGAAGCCCACACCGGGTTTCACCTCTTGCACGGCGAACACGCCTTCGGTAAGTGTGCCGGTCTTGTCCATCACGATGGTGTTCACCTTGGTGAGCACATCCAGGTAATTGCCACCCTTGAGTAAAATGCCTTTGCGACTTGCCGCACCGATGCCACCGAAATAGCCCAGTGGTATGCTGATGACCAACGCGCACGGGCACGAGATCACCAGGAAGATGAGCGCGCGATAGAGCCACGTGTTGAAGACATAGGGATCCACGATGAGCATCGGCACCAGCACGATACCGATCGCAAGGGCCACCACGATGGGCGTGTAGATGCGTGCGAAGCGCCGGATGAAGAGTTCCGTGGGCGACTTGCTCTTGGCCGCATTCTGCACCAGGTCGAGGATGCGCGCGAGGCTGCTTTCGCCGAACGGCTTGGCCACGCGGATATCCACCACCTTGTCCGTGGCGATCATACCTGCAAGTACCGTTGCGTCCATCGCCAAGGTGCGCGGCACGCTTTCGCCGGTAAGGGCGGCGGTATCGAAAGAGGCCTTGTCGCTGAGCAGTGTTCCATCCAGCGGCACTCGGTCGCCCACCCGGATGCGGATGGTGTCACCGACTTTCACCTCGGCGGCGGGCGTTTCCACCGTGACACCATCGCGCATCACCAGTGCCGTATCGGGCCGTACATCGAGCAAGGCCTGGATGTTGCGTTTCGCCCGATCCACAGCGGCATCTTGGAACAGCTCGCCCACGGCGTAGAAGAGCATCACCGCAACACCTTCGGGGTATTCCTGTATGAAGAAAGCCCCCGTGGTAGCCAGGCTCATCAAGAAGAATTCGCTGAAGACATCGCCCTTCGCGATGGCCTTGACCGCCTTCACGAGCACGGGTAGCCCCACCGGGACATAGGCCAGCGCATACCACACGAACCGTTTCCATTCGGGCAGGAAAAACTTCGGGGCAAGCTGGTCGATGGCGATGCCGCCGAGCAACAGCACGAAAGAAAGGATGGCGGGGATGTAGGCGCGCCAAGCGCTACTCGGTCGTGATGTCTTTGCGACGTTGGCGTGATCGTGGTCGTTGCTCATGATCTGGGGGAAATGAAATGTGCGTGGTCTGATGAATGCTCAATGCCCATGCCCATCATCCGCCCCGTGCTGCACGGGAGCGGGCAGGGCCTCTCGAGGTCCGCTATCGAATTGCGCGGAAATGAACCCTTCCGGTGCCTTGATGCTGATGACCATGGTGAAGTCCAATGCGCGCGGGACCACTGTCCGCAGGTACTCCTTGTTCTTCACCGGTTCGATGGTCGGGTTCGCCGTTTCGCCATCCGCGAACCGTAAATAGGCGATACCGAACAAGCCAGTGGTCGGCATGGTCCGGCCGGTGCTGTCCATCAGATGGAAGCGGTACTCATCGCCTACGGCAAGCACTTCGATGTAGTGGTGCTCGGCTGCCACGACACGGCCGCCGTGCTTGGGTGTTGGCAGGGGCCGTTGGGCGAACAACAGACCACAGCTTAGGTAGACGCTGGTGGCGGCTACAATTCGGAAAAAGCGCAAGGTTGGCATGTTGAATGGGTTAGATGGTTGCCTGTTACAGCATACGCTGGCAGGTGAGCAATTGGTCTATCATCAGCGATTCGTCGAACATCCCGGCCTGCGTGGACATGAATGGTTCATCCAACAGCGCGAAACACGCAGACTTGCCACCACCCCGCGCTTTGTCCGGATAGGCAATGTTCTTGCCTATTGACCCAGCAGCCATTTGCAAGGCTGCGTAGGCCGAACGCACGCGGTGGCCAGGAACCACTTCGCCTGTAGGGGCCATGAGTCGAAAAGTCAGGCGCGGCACATTGCCGGGTACTGCGACGATCTGGATGTAACTGTACCACGATGAGGGCAGCGGTTGCCAACCCATAGTGAAGGCGATGAAATCCGCCTTCGGCACGTAGTCGTAATCAGGCGAAGTTCCGATCAGTTGGGCAAGACCTGCCATCCGATCGAAGCATCCATACCACTGGTCCTCACCCCATTCCAACAGCGGCATGTCCAAGTAACGTTGATGATAGGCGAACGCCTGCCGACGCGCGGCTGACCAAGAGTTGAATATTTCACTTTGGATGCGGTCACAATCAAGCGACTTCAAGAAAGAATCTATATCACCCAAATACAGCCGCAAATGATCATCGTGCTTTCTCGGCTCCAAGGACGACTTGAAATACACAGTTAGGACTTGGCTGGTATCTGGCAATTCGTAGCGCTTAGTCAATTCCTTCAGGTACCCGCTGATCTGTTCCCTGTAGTCGCTTGTGTAGGTCTTGTCCTCGATCAGAATGTACCGACGTTCTCCGGTAGAATTCGTGAGTATCACGAGCACATCGATATATGCCTCTTGGGTCTTCACTTCCACAGAATCATACTGTGGTATCGGCTCGCCGCGACTTTCAAAGAGCCAGCCGATGAAGGCGCGCCCTGCGTAGTGCATCCCGCTTGTATGCCCTTCATGCGCGTTATCGGCCCATTCACAAAGCCAAGCAAGGAAGGCGTCCTGGCTCAGTTCGCTTTTGGCGTAGTGGAATATGTTCGGTATCCTGTTCATCGCACAGTAATTGAGTAGCCGCCACAGAGCGCCCACCGCCCGGAAGCAAAACCTCCAGGGCGGTGGGTCAATGCTCAATGGTTGTGCCCGTCACTCTCGTCATGTGCATGGTCGTGCCCATCGTCGTGGCTGTGGCCAGCGGTGGTATCGTGCGCATGGTCGTGGCCGTCGCCCTCAGCGGCGCTGTGGTCATGCCCATCGCCTTCGGTGTGGGTGGTTCCGCCTTCCATTTCCTTGTGGGCATCGGTGGCAGGTTGTTCCGGCTGGCCGCAGGCGAAGAGCAGGGCGGCGAGCGCTACAGGTACGAGTACGCGTTTCATTGGTCTTTGGTGTTGGTTGTCATGTTGGTCTTCGTTCCGTTGTCTTCTTTGATGCGCTTCTTCCAGCGAACGTACCATGTGCGGTGGTGCAGGCTGATGAGGAAGTACACGAGCAGTGATCCGGCGGTGGCGATCACGAACATGTTGAGGCCCACGGCCACGCCCACCGCTGCTGTACACCAGATGGTGGCGGCCGTGGTCAGCCCTTTGCTGTAGCCGCTACCGGCATCCTTGTAAACGATGCCCGCGCCGAGGAAGCCGATGCCCATGACCACGTTGGCCACGATGCGCGAGGTGGCGGCCACATCCTCCAAATGCCCTGCGATGCTTGTGAAGAGCGCCGCGCCCACGCACACGCTGGCGTAAGTACGCAAACCGGCATCGCGGCCATGGCGCTCGCGGTCGTAGCCCACTAGGCCGCCAAGCAACGCAGCGGCGATGAGCTTGCTGGCGATCACCAGTTCCTCGCGGATATCGATTGGATGGAGTTCCATCATGGTCGTTGTCAATGCTGGTGTCCACTGCTCGTGTTCATCATGGCGATCACGTAGAACGCACCGCCCACCACCACTTCGGCACCTTCGGCAACGGGCTCCATGAAGGTGACAGCGGTGTAGGCGCCGTCGGTGGTGCCGCGTTTCACCTGCACCTTCTTGAAGGTCATGCTGCCGGGCACGGGCGCATGGTCGTCGTGGCCTGCTTCTTCGCCGTGGTCGTGTTCGTGGTCCTCGCCCGCTGCGTGACTTTCCTTGTTCTCCGCTGCATGGTCATGGGCCTTACCATCCGCGTGCGCATGTTCCGCCTCCTCCTTGTGCGCGGGTTCCGCAGCGTGGTCCTGCGCGTGTTCTTCTCCTTTTGCGTGCGCTGCTTTGTTCTCCGCGGCATGGTTGTGTTCTTCACCGGCTGCATGCTTGTGCTCACCCTCTTCAGCGTGCGCATGGCCTTCCTCACCATCGGTGCGGATGAACACGTAGTCCATGCCGCCGTAGTTCACGATGGCCTCGGTGAGCACGGCGGGCACGGTGGCATTGCCCACGTCGATGCGCGCGGTAACGCCCATGCCATCGATCAAGCCTGCGCGTTCACCGGTGATCTCGGCATGCACGGGAATGGTCTTCGTTTCGCTCTCGAAAGCGCTGCCGATGGCGAACACCTTGGCCGTGTAGCTCTTGCCGGGCAGGTTGGTCAAGGTGAGGTCGATGGTCTGGCCCACCTTCACCTTGGCGATGTCCTGCTCGTAGAGGAACACGTCCACATGCAACTTGCCGTTGTTCACCACGCGCATCAGGGCGGCATCGCCGCTCACCTTGCTGCCCACGTTCACCGCGATGTGCGCCACGGTGCCATCGATGGGGCTGACGATTGACGCGCTGGCCCGTACGTTCTCACCCGATAGCTTGTCCGGGTCGATGTTCACCATGCGCAGCAGTTGGGCGTTGCCGTTGACGGTGGCCTCCAGCGAGGCATGCTCAGCGGTCGCTTGCTGGTAGGTCTTGCGGGCGCTCACGTTGGCCTCGCTCAATTCCTTCTGGCGATCGAGCTCGGCGGTGGCGTAAACAAGTCGTGCCTTGGCATCGAGGTAACTGCGTTGCAGGTCGATGATGGCCGCGTCGGCGATGGTCACCAAGGGTTGTCCCTTGCGCACGGCATCGCCTTCCTGCACCAGCACTTCGCGCACGATGCCACCCATGGCAGCGGTAACGTCGGCCATGTTCTGCGGCGGCACTTTCAAGAAACCCGTGGCCTTCAAACCGGTGCTCAGGTCCTTCATCTCCACCTTGCCCAGCTTTCCTTCAATGGAAGCGAATTGCACCGGTGCTATGGTGACGCTGGTCTTGGCCTCACCTTCGCCGCCGTGTTCGTCATGGCCACCGTGGCCTTCTTCTTCGGTAGCGGCACCGCCCCCACACGCTGCGAAAAGGGCAGCGAGCAGGAATAGGCCGATGCTATGCAGGTTGCGCGCGATGGCGCTGTCGATCTGTTGCGTTTTCATTTCTATGCGGTCTTAGAGCCCTTGCAGGGCGCGGAGGTGGAGGACGGTGAGTGCGAGCTCGTAACGCACGCGCACATGCTCGGCGTTGAGTTGGAAGGCCTGCTCGATGCCTTGTGTGAATTGGAAATAGTCGGCTTCGCCGGCGCGGTAGGCGCGTTGGCTATCGTCGCGCAAGGTCTCGGCCAGTGCGGCGCCGGTGCTTTCGTAGTAGGCCAGGCTTTCGCGCAATTGCGCCAGTTGCGCTTGGGTGGTGCTGCGTTCGCTGGTGCGTTGGCGGCGCGCGGCTTCCAGTTCCTGCGCGGCGATATCGCTGCGCAAGCGTGCGGCTTTCGTTCGCGCGCCTTGCCCACTGCCGGGCAGCGGCATGGAAGCGCCGATCAAGAAACCGCTGAACGGTGCCTTGCCGTCGAAGGTCTGGTAGAAGCCACCGACCTGCATGCTGGGCGCCCATTGGCTGCGTTGCAGTTTCCATTCGGCTTGCGCCACTTGCGTGCGCTGTTCCATGGAGAACAGGAACGGATCGCTGCCTCCACCGGGATCGGGTGCGCGCGCGGTGGTGAGCAATTCCTCCGGCAGCGGCGCAGCGCCGTTGAGCGCACCGGACCACCGCTCTACTTCAGCTTGGTAGGCGAGCAGATCGGCCTGGGCCTGCCGCAGCCGCACCTTCACTTGCTCGGCGCGACTTTGTGCGCTGGTCTTCTCCAACCGACCGGTCTCGCCAAGCTCGAAGCGCTTGGTTGCGAAGGCCGCCATGGACGAATACGCGCTGTCCAGTTGTTGCAACAGGCGCACCTGTTCCAGTCCCATGGCCCATTGCAGGTAGGCACCGCCCGCGCTTTCTTTCACGTAGGCCGTTGTGTTCAGCTTCTCACCCTCCGCGAGCCGTAGGCTTTCCTTGAGATAGTCCAAGCGCCTCAGCGTGGTGGTGGGGAACGCAAAGCCCGTGGTGCCTTGCACGTTGATGTCCGTGCGGTACGGGCCTTGGATCTGGCCTTGCATGAATTGGGCGTTCAGCGGTTGCAGGTTGAAGGCGGTGCCGCGCAAGGCATCCTGTTCCTGCACGCTGAGTTCGGCGGCCGTCATGCTGGGATGGGTGCGCACAGCCCGCGCGATCACCGTGTCCATGGATACACGCTCCTGTCCCGAAACCTCGCCACCGATGAACAACAGCAAGCAGGAGGCAACAATAAGCGGGGCCGTTGCCGGACCTCCTTCACCGCGGTCGCGCTTCTTGCCCGCACTCATGAACAGCAGGTAGAGCACCGGCAGCACCAACAGCGTCAGGGCCGTTGCGCTGACCAGTCCGCCGATGACCACCGTGGCCAAGGGGCGCTGCACCTCGGCACCGGAGCTACCGCTGAGGGCCATGGGCAGGAAACCCAACGAAGCCACAGCAGCGGTCATCAGCACGGGACGCAAGCGGATGCGTGTGCCTTTCAGTACGCGCTCCTTCAGGTCGGCAATGCCTTCTTTCTCCAGTTGGTCGAAGGTGCCGATGAGCACAATGCCATTGAGCACCGCCACACCGAACAAGGCGATGAAGCCCACGCCCGCACTGATGCTGAAGGGCATGTCGCGCAGCAGCAAGGCCACCACACCACCGATCGCGCTCATGGGAATGGCGGTGTAGATCAGCAGCGCTCGCTTCACGCTATTGAACGTGAAGAAGAGCAGCATGAAGATGAGCAGCAGCGCCACGGGTACGGCCACCATCAATCGCTTGCTGGCGGCTTGCAGGTTCTCGAAGGTGCCGCCGAAGGTGTAGTAGTAACCAGCGGGCATCTTCACCTGTGCGGTGATGCGCTGATCCAGGTCTTCCACGAAGCTCTGCACATCGCGGCCGCGCACGTTCACGCCGATCACGATGCGGCGCTTGGCATTCTCGCGGCTCACCTGTGCGGGCCCGTTCACGAGTTGCACATCGGCCACCTGTTGCAATTGGATCTGCCCACCATTGGGCAGCGCCACGAAGAGTTCGCGCACATCCTCGATGCTCTGTCGTTGTTGTTGCGCCAGGCGCACCACTAGGTCGAAACGGCGTTCGTTCTCGTAGATGGCTCCGGTGGCCTCCCCCGCGAAGGCGGTGCGCAAGGTGGTATTGAGGTCGCGGATGTTCAGCCCGTACTGCGCCACGCGCGCACGGTCGTAGGCCACGGTGATCTGCGGCAGGCCCGCGACCTTCTCCACCTGTGGTTCACCTGCACCCTGCACTTCGCCCACGATGGCACCCATGCGTTCGGCATAAGCGGCCAGCGTATCCATGTTCTCGCCGTAGATCTTCACGGCCACGTCCTGGCGGATACCGGTCATCAATTCGTTGAAGCGCATCTGGATGGGTTGTGTGCTTTCGTAGAACACACCAGGCAATTCGCGCAGCGCCTTCATCATGGTATCCTGCAACGATTCGCGGTCGTGCGCGGTGGTCCATTGGTCCTTCTCCTTCAGGATGATCATGAGGTCGGTGGCTTCCGGCGGCATGGGGTCCGTCGGGATCTCCGCGCTACCGGTGCGGCCCACCACTTCCTTCACCTCGGGGAACTTCAAGAGGATCTTCTCCACCTTGGCGTTGTTGGCGATGCTCTGGCTAAGCGATGAGCCTTGCGGCAGGATGCTGTGGAACGCGAAATCGCCTTCTTCCAAGGTGGGGATGAACTCGCCGCCCATGCGCGAGAACAGGAACACCGAACCGATGAACAGCGCCACGGCCACACCGATGGTCTTGAGCCGATTGCGCAGGGCGAAGGCGATGAAGGGATCGTACCATTGCTGGAAGCGGTCCATCATGCGATCGCTGAAGTTGCGCTTGTGGTTGGTGTCGCGCGGGAGGAAGAGCGCGCACATCATGGGTACGTAGGTGAGGCTGAGCAGCAACGCCCCGAGGATCGCAAAGCTCACGGTGATGGCCATGGGCCGGAACATCTTCCCCTCGATGCCCACCAGCGTAAGGATGGGGATGTAAACAATGAGGATGATGATCTCGCCGAACGAGGCGCTGCTCCGGATCCTGCTGGCACTGGTGAACACTTCGCGATCCATCTCCTCGCGACTGAGTATCCTCCCCTTGAAGCGGGAGTGCAGGTGATGCAGCGTTGCTTCTACGATGATCACCGCGCCATCCACGATCAAGCCGAAGTCGATGGCACCGAGGCTCATCAGGTTGCCGCTTACGCCGAACGCGTTCATGAGGATGATCGCGAAGAGCATGCACAAGGGGATCACGCTGGCCACGATGAGGCCCGCGCGCCAGTTGCCTAGGAAGAGCACCAGCACGAAGATCACGATCAACGCGCCCTCGATCAAGTTGGTCTTCACCGTGCTGATGGCGCGCTTCACCAGCGTACTTCGCACCAGGTAGGGTTCGATCACCACACCGTCGGGCAGCGCTTTCTGTACCGTGGGGATGCGGGCTTCAATGGCTTCCACCACGGCGGCGCTGTTGCCTCCTTTCAGCATCATCACCGTACCGCCCACCACTTCTCCTTCGCCGTTGCGCGTCATGGCCCCATAGCGCGGTGCACTGCCGTAGCCCACGGTGGCCACATCGCCGATCAGTAGCGGCACCCCGTTCTCGGTCGTCTTCACCACCACCTTGCGGATGTCCTCCAGTGTAGTGAGCAGGCCCGCACCACGGATCGAGTATGAATTGGGCCGCTTGTCGATGTACGCGCCACCGGTGTTCTCGTTGTTGCTCTCCAACGCGGAGAACACTTCCCCGATCGTGACGTCCATGCTTTGCAAGCGCTTGGGGTCCACAGCCACTTCGTATTGCTTCACCTCGCCACCGAAGCTGTTCACCTCTGCCACGCCGGGTGTGCCCAGCAACTGTCGTGTCACGATCCAATCCTGGATCTCGCGCAGCTCCGAGGCGCTGAACTTCTTGGTGGTGCTATCGTCGGCGTGCAGCACATATTGGTACACTTCGCCGAGGCCCGTGCTCACCGGTGCCAGCACGGGATCCCCCACGCCGACAGGGATCGCTTTGGCCGCATCGCCCAAGCGCTGGTCCACCAGTGTGCGGGCGAAGTAGGTGTCCACCTCTTCTTCGAACACGATGGTAACGAGGCTCAAGCCGAAGCGGCTGATGGAGCGTATCTCCACCAGGTCGGGCAAGCTGGCCATGGCGCGTTCGATGGGCGCCGTTACGAACTGCTCCACTTCCTGCGCGGCCAGCGTAGGGGTGGTGGTGATCACCTGCACCTGGTTGTTGGTGATGTCGGGCACCGCATCGATCGGTAGCCGGGAGAGCGAATACGCCCCGTAAAGCACCAGCACGAGCGTGAAGAGCCCGATGATGGCCTTGTTGTGGATGGAGAACTTGATGACCTTGTCGATCATGGGTAAATGTCTTCGAAGTGGAACGAAATGGAAAGTGGCCGCTCGAAGGCGGTCAGGCCCGAACCGCTAAGGCGGAACAGGCAGGCATCACCGCACGTGGCGGCGGCTTAGGCTTTGGGAGGGTTCCACTTGGAACCGGAGAAAACGGCCATCGCGCCTTCGTCGAACGGGACCGCCGTCGGACGGTCGAGCACAGGAACGTGCAGGGTGGCCTGTTGTGGCTCCATCATCATGCCCACGAAGGCGAAAGCAGTGCAAGTGCCGTGGTCGTCGCAGCCGAACGGGTCATGATCCCCGTGCTCGTCGTGATGGTGGCCGGTTTCCTCATCGTGGTGGCCGAGGTCGGTGTGGTGCTCCACCCAGTGCGCAATGGTGGCCGGCACATGCGCCCACTCATGCAGGTCCAAGACGCTGAAGGCATAGAGGAATAGCACTATGGAGAACATGGCGCGCATGCGGTACAAAAGTAAGGGTGGATAGTGTTAGAGCTTTGTATTCGTGCGCGCCGACTTGATCGCTAGCTTGGAAAGCAAGTGTTCGGGGTGCCCGAACCATCCTAGGCACTGAGGTGGAGCGTGGTAGATATGGCGACGCGCTACGTATTGCAGGTCCTCGTACACTGAACCACCCTTGGGGTGCTATTGGTCCGAGCACAGGCAGCGGGTTACAAGTAGAGAAGGTGGAGGCAAGGCCGCTGGCAGGACCGTTGAAAACTTTTCCCGCATTTACGGTCGCATCGGTGCCAAGGCGGTGGAGCAGACCCACTAAGTTTGGACACATATTGTCCAACTAGCGTGAGCGCCACCACTGCTTCTTTCCCAGAATTGCTTCGCGAACACCGTGAAGCGGCAGGCCTCACCCTGCAAGAGGTGGCCGAAAAGCTCCACACCGACTTTAGTCTGGTGAGCAAGTGGGAGCGCGGAGCGCGCAAACCCGCCCAAGAGGAAGTGACCAGTCTCGCCCGAGTGCTGAAGGCCGACCGCAAGCAACTGCTCGTGGCCTACCTGCGCGACAAGGTCATGTACGAGGTGCAGGATAGTGAGTACGCGCTGGAAGCCTTGAAGGCCGCCGAGGCACAAGTGAAGTACAACGCCAAGAACCGCTGAGCACATGCCGTCTTCCCCATTCTACATTCATCATTCTACATTCTTCATTCCGTAAGGCATGCCCACCCTCCAATTCAAAGGCAAGTCCTTCGTGCAGAACCACCACCTGGCGGTGAAGTTCCACCAGCTCGTGGGCGTGAAGGGGAAGAGCCTTACCGACAAGGTGAGCTTGCATGACAACTTGATCGTGCAGGGCGACAACCTGAAGGCCCTGAAAGCCCTGCTGCCCACCTATGCCGGCAAGGTGAAGTGCATCTACATCGACCCGCCCTACAACACTGGCAACGAGAAGTGGGTGTACAACGACAACGTGAACAGCCCCATGATGCAGGAGTGGCTGGGCAGCGTAGTGGACAAGGACGACCTCACCCGCCACGACAAGTGGCTCTGCATGATGATGCCGCGCCTGAAGCTGCTGAAGGAATTGCTGGCCGAGGATGGGGCGATCTTCGTGAGCATCGACGACAACGAGCAGCATCGCCTCCGACTAGTGCTTGACGAAGTCTTCGGGCAAGACAACTTCGTAGCCAACTTGATTTGGGAGAAGGCCGATAGCCCGAAGATGGATTCGGACTACTTCTCGAGTAGCCATGACCATGTCATCGTGTATGCAAAGCGTCTGGACAACTTCAGGTTGCACAAGCTTGACCTGACCGAGGACGAACTCAAGCACTACACCAAGAAAGACGAGAAAGGACGCATCTACTACTTGAAGCCCCTTCGCGCCATGGGCGGGCAAGGAGATTCACGCGAAGCCCGACCGTCCCTGTACTATCCGATGATTGCGCCCAACAAGAAAAAGGTGTACCCGGTAAAGCAGGATGGAACCGACGGCGCATGGCGATGGAGCAAAGAGAAAGTCGAACGTGAGAAGCACCGAATCGAATGGGTCGAAGGAAAGGCTGGATGGGTGCCATACTTCCGCATTTACGCTGACACGTCAGAGGGAAGGCCAGCACTGACCATTTGGTACCACCAGGATGTCGGGAGTAACCGCACGTCGAAGAAAGAGGTCAACGAGATACTTGAAACCGACAACTCGTTTGGCACGCCTAAGCCTATCGGGCTTTTGGAACGAGTAGTTGAAATTGCATGCGATGAGGATTCTATCATCCTCGATTCCTTCGCCGGCAGCGGCACCACCGCCCACGCCGTGCTGAAGCTGAACAAGGAGGACGGCGGCAACCGCCGCTTCATCCTCGTGGAGATGGAGGACTATGCGGACAGCATCACCGCCGAGCGTGTGCGCCGCGTGATCAAGGGCGTGCCCAAGAGCAAGAACTTCCAGGAGGGCACGGGCGGCACGTTCAGCTACTTCAAGCTGGGCCCGCCCATCGAGATGGAGCACATCCTGCACGGCGACCGCCTGCCCAGCTACGAGGAGCTTGCGCGCTATGTGTACTACACCGCCACCGGCGAGGAATTCAACGCGGAGGATATCAGCGGCGATCCGAAGAAGCCCTTCATCGGCACCAGCAAGCACTACCCCGGCGGCGTGTACCTCTACTACGAACCGGACATGGGCTACCTGATGAACCGGGCCTTCACACTGGACATGGCCCGCGCCCTGGGCAAGCACAACAACAAGCGCCGCCTCGTCTTCGCGCCCATGAAGTACCTGGATCAGGACTACCTGGACGAGTTGCGCATCGACTACAGCCAGCTGCCGTTCGAGATCTACAAATTCAAGGAGTGATGCAACTCAAGAGCTATCAGGAAGAGTGCATCAAGAAGGTACGCGAGTACCTGGAGAAGCTGGCCGTGAAGCGCGTAGCCTGGGAGAAGGTGCGCGCCATTGATGCCAGCATGGCCGGCGATTTCGCCAGTGCCATTTGGGAGGACGTGACCGGCCGCTTGAACTACCGGCCCAAGACCAATGGCCTAAAAGAACCGCTGCCCAACTTCTGCCTGAAGGTGCCCACCGGCGGCGGCAAGACCTTGCTGGCCTGCCACACCATCGACCAGATCAACCAGCATTACGTCCGCAAGAAGACGGGCTTCGTGCTCTGGGTGGTCCCGAGCACTGCGATCTACGAGCAGACCATCAAGAGCCTGAAGGACCGCGAGCACCCCTACCGGCAGGTGCTGGACCTGAGCAGCGGCGGCCGCACGCAGATCCTGGAGAAGACCGACCACTTCAATCCGCAGGACGTGGAGGAGAAGCTGTGCGTGATGCTGCTGATGCTGCCCAGTGCCAACCGCGTGGCCAAGGAAACGCTGAAGATCTTCCAGGACGCGGGCGGCTTCGAGGCCTTCTTCCCCAACGAGGACGACCTGAAGGCCAACGAGGAACTGCTCAAGCGCTTCCCCAACCTCGATGCCTTCGGCAAAGAGGGGCAAGCCTTCGGCCGGCAAGTGAAGACCAGTCTCGGCAACACCCTGCGCCTTCTGCAACCCATCGTGATTCTCGATGAGGGGCAGAGGGCGTATAGCGAAGGCGCACAGGCCACCATCAACGGCTTCAATCCGCGCATAGTGGTGGAACTGAGCGCCACGCCGCCCGAGGGCGCCAACGTGCTCGTGAGCATCACCGGTCAGGCCCTGAACCGGGAGCAGATGATCAAGCTGGACATCCACGTGAGCAACAAGCAGAGCGTAACGTGGAAGAACACCTTGATGGAGAGCGTGGCCCAGCAACAGAAGCTGGAGGCCGCCGCGCGTGAATACGAAGCACAGACCGGCAGCTATATCCGCCCCATCGTGCTGGTGCAGGTGGAGCGTACCGGCAAGGAGCAACGCGCCAAGGGCTTCATCCATGCAGAGGATGCCCGTGAATACCTCATCGCCGATTGCCTGATCCCGGCGGACCAGATCGCCATCAAGAGCAGCGAGAAGGACGACATCGAGGGCATGGACCTCTACGCCCGCGATTGCCCGGTGCGCTACATCATCACCAAGCAGGCGCTGCAAGAGGGGTGGGACTGCTCCTTCGCCTACGTGCTCACCATCCTCACCGACCCCAAGAGCAAGAACGCGCTCACACAGCTCATCGGCCGGATCCTGCGGCAACCCGGCGCGCGCAAGACCAAGGTGCGCCTACTGGACGAATGCTACGTGTACTGCTTCAAGCAGAACGCGGGCGGCCTGGCCACGGCCATCAAGCACGGGCTGGAGGGCGAAGGCCTGGGCGACATCAGCGGCCGCGTGGCCATCGAGGAGGACGGCAAACGCAACGACTCGCGTGAAGAGGTCGGCTACCGCAGCCGCTTCAAGAAGTTCGAGGGTAAGGTGTACCTGCCGCACTTCATCATCCAGGAGGAAGGCGACTGGCGCGAACTGCGCTACGAGATGGACCTGGCCAGCCGCATCGACTGGAGCGACGTGGACATTTCCCGCCTGGTGGAGTTGAAGCTGGAGGACATCGAGACGCGTGACGAGCACGTGGCCTTCGGTCTTAGCAGCGACCCTGCTTACGTTGTGGAGAAGCGCAAGAGCGAGCACATGGGCAGCGGCGGCCTGAAGGTGGACCGCGTGTTCATCACCCGCCACATCATGCCCGTGGTGCCCAACCCATGGGTGGCCTACAAGGTGGCCAACGAGACCATCGCCGGCCTCATGAAGCGCTACCCCGAGGAGAAGGTGGCCGCCAACCTCGTGTACATCGTAGAGGAGATGGTGAAGGACCTGCAGGCCCAGAAGGACGTGAAGGCCGAGGCCGTGTTCCGCAAGCTGATCAAAGAGAAGAAGGTGTGCTTCTTCCTGCACAAGAAGCAGGACTTCGACGTGCCCAAGTCCGTAAAGGTGAACAAGGCCAACGTGCTGTTCAACCCCAACAAGGGCGAACCCGTTCAGAAGAGCCTCTTCGAGAAGGTGGACAAGGACGACATGAACGACCTGGAAGAGCAGGTTGCTGTGTGCCTCGACGAGCAGGAGCAGTTGCTCTGGTGGTACCGCAACATCGTGCACGCCGACTACTTCGTGCAGGGCTGGAAGAGCAACAAGATCTGGCCGGACTTCATCACCGCTAAAGCAGACCCGAACGACCCCACCGACTACAGCAAGGTGGTGGTGCTGGAGACCAAGGGGGTGCACCTCAAGAACGAGGACACCAAGTACAAGCAGGACATCTTCGCCATCTGCAACGAGTTCGGCAAGCAGACTCCGTGGAAGGAACTGGAATCAGCCTTCCCGCACAAGGAAGTGGAGTTCCAGGTGGTGTTCGATGATGAATGGAAGCAGAAGGTGCTGGAGGAGTTCATGTAAGTGATATCGAAGGCGCGACCTGGGTCGCGCCTTCGATAGACACGCCCGCGGCTAACTCTTGCTAGGATCTGCCAGCACAGTACCATTCCATGCAGAAGCAGCCGATTCGATCACTAGCAGCCGATCATCCTTGTCGATGAACTGCTTGAGATGGTCGCGCACTGCTACCGCTGTAGTATTCGAATGCCAGAAGAACCAAACGGATTCAAGAACCCGCTTGGCCCCCAGGGCATTCAAGGCATCCCACATCTTGGGGTAGTCCTTGTACTTGACCAGGTCGTAACTCACATAGTACAGTTTCCTCATGTTCTGCCCTTGTTTATGGGCAGTACGGCATTCTCCAGATCCATGCCGCGCTGGATTCGCACAAGAGATTGATAATCAGGTGTCAGGTAGTCGGAAATGCTGTCGTATATGCGACAGGATATCCGCCAGTTGGTCAGGTGCTGGCTTGTCCAGTAGGTGAGTGGTCCCGCTTATTGGAACGCGTAGCCTCTTCTATTTCCAGGCGCCCGGTAAAGGGTTCCTCCCTCACTCCCTCACCATCC
Organism: Flavobacteriales bacterium; assembly: GCA_016787985.1. Classification (GTDB taxonomy): domain Bacteria; phylum Bacteroidota; class Bacteroidia; order Flavobacteriales_F; family PHOS-HE28; genus PHOS-HE28. Next base: position 16,733 of record JAEUTC010000018.1, read on the forward strand.
CCATCACCTTCTCCACGATGTCCTCGATGCTGGGCTTGCTGAAGTAGTCGCCATCGCTGCCGTAGGCGGGGCGGTGGGCCTTGGCGGTGAGGGTGGCAGGGGCCGCATCGAGCCAGCGGTAGCCGCCCTGCACCTCCAGCACCTCGCGCAACAGGTAGGCGCTGGCGCCGCCGGGCACGTCCTCGTCCACCACCAGCAGGCGGTTGGTCTTCTGCAGGCTTTGCACGCACAGGTGGCCGCGGTCGAAGGGCAGCAGGGTGCGCGCATCGATCAGCTCCACGCTGATGCCGAGGGCCTCCAGCTGTTCGCAGGCCTTGGCGCACAGGTTGAAGGTGCTGCCGTAGCTGAGCAGGGTAAGGTCGGTGCCCTCGCGCACCACCTCGGCGGTGCCGATGGGCACGGTGTATTCGCCCAGGTTGCCGGGCAGGCGCTCCTTGCTGCGGTAGCCATTGAGGCACTCGATCACCAGGGCGGGATCGTCGCTCTGGAGGAGCGTGTTGTACATGCCGGCGGCCTGCTGCATGTTGCGCGGGGTGCACACCACCATGCCGCGCACGCTGCTCAGGATCATGCCCATGGGGCTGCCGCTGTGCCACACGCCCTCCAGCCGGTGGCCGCGGGTGCGCACGATCAGCGGGGCCTTCTGCCCGCCGCGTGTGCGCCACTGCACGGTGGCCAGGTCGTCGCTGAGGCCCTGCAGGCAGTACAGCAGGTAATCGAGGTACTGGATCTCGGCCACAGGGCGCAGGCCGCGCAGGGCCATGCCCAAGCCCTGGCCCAGGATGGTGGCCTCGCGGATGCCGGTGTCGCTCACACGCAGCTCGCCGAAGCGCGCCTGCATGCCCTCCATGCCCTGGTTCACGTCGCCGATCTTGCCGGTGTCCTCCCCGAAGGTGAGCAGCAGCGGCTCCTTCTCGAAGAGCGCGGCGAAGTTGTCGCGGATGATGATGCGGCCATCCACCTGCTCATCGCTGTCGTAGCGCACGGGCACCTCGGGCACGTTCAGGCAGCTCTGGGCGCTCTCGCTGTACAGGTGGCTGCCGTAGCGCTCGGCGTTGTCGGCCATGGCGCGGTGCACCCAGGCTTGCAGGTCGGCATGGACAGGCAGGGATGCCTGTCCCACCATAAGCGCACGTCGGGCGGCGCTCAGCACCTCGCGGCGGCCGGGGTTCATCTCGCTGCGCAGCTCGGCGGCGATGGCGGGTTCCACGCCCTCGATGAGCGGCAGCACCTCGTTCAGCTCGCCCTTGATCTCGGCGGTGAAGGCGGCCCAGGCGGCCTTCTGCGCGGCGCGGGCATCGGTGCGGGCCTTCTGCTCAATGGCCTCCAGGTCGGCGGCGGTGGCGATGGGCGTGCCGCCCGGCTTGAAGCCCAGGATCCACTCGCGGAACTTCACGTTGCAGTCGTACACCTTGTACCACTCCAGCAGGGGCACCTCCTCCAGGGGGCGGCCGTCCTTGTCGCGGATCCAGTCGCTCACGCTGCTCTTGTAGCGCTCGTGGCTGCCGCTGGTGCTGTGGCCTTGCGGCTGCGTCACCTCCTCCACGTGGATGAGGCAGGGCACGTGCTCCTCGCGGCAGCGCGCGATGGCCTCCTCGTAGGTCTTGTTCAGGTGGGCGTAGTCCCAGCCCTTGGTCTTGTAGAGGCGGAGGCCGTTCCCCGGAGTCCCATCCGGGGTCGGCCCCTCTTCTTTCTGGAAGCCCTGCAGCAGGGTGCTGATGCTGCCCTTGGTGGTCTGGTAGGCCTTGCTCACACTGATGCCCCAGCCATCGTCCCATACGCTCATGGCCAGGGGCACTTGCAGCACGCCGGCGGCGTTGAGGGTCTCCCAGAAGTGGCCCTCGCTGGTGCTGGCATCGCCGATGGTGCCGAAGGCCACCTCGTCGCCCTTGTCGCTCAGGTGCGTGTGGCCGTGCAGCGCCGGGTTGTTGCGGAACACCTTGCTGGCCTGGGCCAGGCCCAGCAGGCGCGGCATCTGCCCGGCGGTGGGGCTGATGTCGGGGCTGCTGTTGTACTGGGCGGTCAGGTCCTTCCACTCCCCGCGCTCGTTGAGGCTGCGGGTGGCGAAGTGGCCGTTCATCTGGCGGCCGGCGCTGGCGGGCTCGGCCTCCAGGCTGGCGTGGGCGTACAGCTGGGCGAACCACTGCTGCACGGTGAGCTCGCCGATGGCGAACATGAAGGTCATGTCGCGGTAGTAGCCGCTGCGCCAGTCGCCGTGGCGGAACTGCTTGGCCATGCACACCTGGGCCAGCTCCTTGCCGTCGCCGAAGATGCCG
>JAEUTC010000041.1 GCA_016787985.1 Flavobacteriales bacterium
AGCATCCCGCACGCCACCGACCTGGTGCAACTCGTACACGACCTCAACGCCAAGGTGCATGCCAGCGCACGCGGCGAGCGCTTCATCACGCTCTTCATCGGCATCATCGATACGCGCACGCGCACCATGCAGTACGTGAACGCCGGTCACAACGACCCGCTGCTGCACCATGCGAAAGGCATCACCCCGCTGCGCGATGGCAGCATCGCATTGGGAATGATGCCGAAACTGCCGTTCCTGAAGAGCGGCACGGCCGAGCTGCCGGCGAACAGCACCCTGTTGTGCTACACTGATGGCTTGGTGGAACAGGAGGATGCTTCCGGCACCGCCTTCGAGACCGCGACGATCAACGGCATCCTCAGTGCAGGTGTACGGTCCACGGCAAAGGCCATCAACGAAGCGGTGATCAACGCCTTCGAGACGCACCGCAGTGGGCTGCCCTACTTAGACGATATCGCGTTGCTGACCTGCCGTTTCGCCTAGCGCGAACCCTCGGCCACCAAGCGCTCGGCCCGTGCAGGCTTGGGGTAGCGGATGTCCATCAGCACGATCAGCATGGTGAAGGCCCAGAAGGGCACAGACGCCTTATCCAGATCGAGGAAGTTGTTGAGCGCGCCGTGCAGGTAGTAGGTCACCAGACCGAGGATGGCCGCCACGAGCAGCCGCCGATCGGCACCTGCAGGCATGCGTTTGTACAGCGCCATGGCGTGATGGATGGTCACCACCACCAGCGCGATCATGAGCAGGATGCCGAAGACGCCCTGCTCGGAAAGCGGACCGAGGTACTCGCTGTGCGCGTTGCCCCCGGCGCCGAAGTTGGTACTGATGATGGTGCGGTCCTCGGCGGCTTGGAAAGGCGCGTACTGGAACATGTAGGTGCCCGGGCCCCAGCCGAAGACGGGTTTCTCTTGCCACATGCGCAACGCTGAATTCCAACGGTTGATGCGCTCGAGGTTGGAGGCATCGCTGGAGATGTTGGAGATCGACTTCACGTGCTCGCCGAGGTCATCGCTGCTCTCCTCGCGGTTGCGTTCCAAGGCAATGGTGATCTGTTCCTTCTCCACCAGGTACACCACACCGCCAGCCATCACAAGCAGCACCAGCACCCAGGTGGGCACCTTGAACCGCATGACGATGAAAAGGCCCAGCGCACCGATCAGGCTGAGCCAGGCGGCGCGGGTATAGGAGAAGACGAGCCCGGTGGCGAGCAGCACCAGCAGCAGGAAGGCCATGGCTTTACCCGAGCGCGAATAGCCCGGGAAGGTCACAGCGCTCAAGCTGAAGGGCAGGAAGAAGGCCAGGATGGCGCCGTAGCTTGTGTGGTCCTTGAAGAAGGGTGTCATCACCCAGTGGGCCGGATCGTGCTCGAAGCCGTTCTGCGCGTGGCGCACGAGGGTGTAGATCACCACGATGCAGAGGCCTGCGATGTAGGACCACATGAACCGATGCATGTTGCGCGTGTTCTGGAACAGCCGCGAAACCATGAAGTACATGGTGGTGACGAACCAGAGCCGCGCGAGCACGTACTTCACCGAGACCAGCGGCATGGAGCTGGGCAGGATGCAGAGGGTCATCCACGCGAGTTGGGCGAGGATGACATAGGTGATCGGATGGCGCCAGATGCGTTTGTCCACCACGTTGCGCTCCAGGCCTAGTTTGATGAGGAAGAGCAGGGTAAGGCCCACCATGATGGGCTCCGTGGGCAGCGACACGCCGATGCCACCGAGGTCCATTTCCTCCATGTTGATGGAGAGCGGTGTGGCGAAGGCGATGAAGAGCAGCAGCTGATCCACCGCGGCCACCATGGCCCAGGCGATGATGAGGGCCACCGGCAGCAGATTGAGCCAATAGGCGCGGTTGGCCATGAGCAACATGTTGGCCAGGACGAAGACACCGCAGATCAGCGGCACCATCCAGTCCTGTTTCAACCGCGCGAGCATCGGCTTCAGCGCTTATCCTGCCAAACGAGCACCAGGAAGCAGAGCAGCAAGGCGGACACCGTGGCCAGCAACACGATGAGCCAGCGCACCGGGTACACCTTCTTATCGCTCACCTCGGGGTACACGATCACGTTGGTGTAAGTAAGCTCCTTGGTCACATCGTTCACCACTGTCTCGTACTGGGTGAGCAGGCGGTCGTAGTTGTTGCGGAACATGTTGCTCAGCTCGGTGAGCTGGCGGAACTCGCCGCCCTTGCTCTCCAGGTCCTTGATCATGCTGAGCACTTGCTCCCGCTGGCCCTGGCTGGCTCCGGTGCTCAACATGCGCACATAGCCCTTGGTGAGTTCCTTCGCCTGCGCCTCGTACGCCAGCAGGCCCGAGGTCTTCCGCAAGGTGTCCAGGCGGGCTTCCACCGAATCCAACTTGTAGCGTTCGTGGGCCAGTGCGCGCTGGGCGATCTGCAACACCTCGTGCGACTTCTCGCGTTGCAGGCGGCGGGCCAACAGGTTCACTTGGCGCAGCATGGCGTTCACCATGTCGCGGGCGCGTACGGGGTCCTCGTCCACCACCTCGATCATCACGCTCTCGTACTGGGTCTTGCCGATCTCCACCCGCTCCAGGAACTCGTTGTACAGCGCGAAGTGGCCGCCCTTCTGGGTGGTGTCCGCTTCGTACACGGTCTGCAGGTCGAACTGCTTGATCAAGCTGTCGCGGATGCTGTTGCTCCGCAGCAGTTGCAGGAGCTGGTCGGTGCGGGTCTCGATGGAATAGCTGTTCAGGTTCACCGGGTACACGGTGGCCATGGACAGGTAGCGCGGCTTGATGAAGAGCGGATGGCTCAGCACCACGCCGATCAGCGCAGCGAGCCCACCCACCACGATGAAGACGCGGTATTTCGCCTTGATCAGGGCGAGGAAGCGTTCGAAGGAGAGTTCGTTACCCATGGGCTTTGCGGATCTTTTGCACGTTGGCCTGCACCACCAGCACCAGCATGGCCAGGAGCAAGGCCGA
>JAEUTC010000065.1 GCA_016787985.1 Flavobacteriales bacterium
CAAAGCGGCCACCAAGGTGAAGGAGATCAAAGCGCCCATGCCGGGCATGGTGCTCAACATCATCGTGAAGCCTGGTGATGTGGTGAAGAAGAACGATCCCATCCTGGTGCTCGAAGCCATGAAGATGGAGAACATGATCAAAGCCCCGGGTGACGCGACGGTCTCGGCTATCCATGCGGAGAAGGGCAAAGCCGTGGAGAAGGGGCAGTTGCTCGTGAGCTTCTGACATTGGTCCGTTGGTGCGGCTCATCGGGCATCGGCCGCATTGCCTCGGCAAGGGCGCCCGGGTGACCTAACTTGGCACCATCGTCTTCACGCAATGGCGAGCAACGCATGGACCGCAAACAATTCCTTTCCCGCTCACTGAAAGTCTCCCTAGGCGCGCTTGTCGCTGGCCCAGCCTTGGCTAGCGCTGCATCGTGTAACGCGCCGGCGGTGAATGACGGCGAACGCGACGATCCGAGCACAGCGCCAACAGGATCTGCCCTCCAACTGGCGCAGGTCCCACTGCCCTACGCGTACGGTGCACTGGAGCCCTACATCGATGCGCAGACCATGGAGATCCACTATACCAAGCACCACGCGGCCTATGTCAAGAATGTGAACGAGGCGATGGCTGCGGAAGGTGTGCAGGCCCAGGATGAGGCCGATCTGCTCGCCCGGGTGGGTTCCTTCAGCGCCAAAGTGCGCAACAACGCCGGCGGCACTTGGAACCACAATTTCTTCTGGCAAGTGATGGGCCCCGGCGGAAAAGGCGCGCCAGAAGGAAAAGTCCTGGATGCGCTCAATGCCGGTTTCGGTTCTTTCGACAAGTTCAAAGAGGCCTTCACGGATGCCGCCATGAAACGTTTCGGCAGCGGATGGGCCTGGTTGGTGGAGCGCAACGGCGAACTGGCCATCGGATCGACCCCGAACCAGGATTGCCCCTTGATGGATGTGAGCGAGTTGAAGGGAAAACCGCTGCTCGCGCTCGATGTGTGGGAACACGCCTACTACCTCAAGTACCAGAACAAGCGCAACGAGTACGTGGCCAACTGGTGGCAGGTGGTGAATTGGGATGAGGTGGCGAAGCGGATGGCCTAACCCTCCACCAGCTCGATATCGAAGTCCACCAGTTCCACGAACTGCTGGATACGCTCGTCGATGTCCTCGCGGCTGATCTCAAGAAGGCGTTCGATCCCGAATTTCTCGCACGTGAAGCTCGCCATGGCGCTGCCCACGATGATGGCGCGCTTCAGGTTGTCGAAACTGTGGTCCTGCGTGCGGGCCAAGAAGCCGATGAAGCCACCCGCGAACGTGTCACCCGCACCCGTAGGATCGATCACATCTTCCAACGGCAGTGCTGGTGCGAAGAACACCCGCCCTTGACCGAAGAGGAGCGCACCGTGCTCGCCCTTCTTTACCACCAAGTACTTCGGGCCCATGGCCAAGATCTTCGAAGCCGCCTTCACAAGACTATGCTCGCCGCTCAACTGGCGCGCTTCCGCATCGTTGATGGTGAGGATATCGACGCGTGCGATCACCTCCTTGAGCTTCTCGAGCGCGCTGTCCATCCAGAAATTCATGGTATCCATTACCACGAGAGCTGGGCGCTGCTCCATCTGGTCCAGCACCTTGCCCTGCACCGTGGGGTCCAGGTTACCGAGCATCACATAGGGTGCTTTGCGGTATTCCGCTGGCAATTTCGGATCCAGCTCCAAGAGCACGTTCAGTCGGGTCTCCAGCGTATCCCGGCTATTCATGTCGTAGTGGTAGCGGCCGGCCCAGAAAAAGCTCTCTTTCCCCTTCAAAACCTCCAATCCATCGAGGTTCACACCGCGGTCGCGGAGCTGTTGCATGACGGGTTCGGGGAAGTCGTCACCGACCACGCTCACCAGACCCATCTTCTCCAAGAAGACGGAGGCGGCCAAAGAGATATAGGTGGCAGCCCCGCCAACGGTCTTTTCGGCCACGCCGAACGGTGTTTCAATGCGGTCGAAGGCGACGGTTCCTACGGTGATGAGTTGCATGAAATTGGGTTTGCGGCCGCAAAGGTCGCACTTGGCCGCCGAACGCGGTCGGTCACCTCGTCAACCGCTCATCTCCGGAGGCGCTTATCTTCGTCCCAGACCCTAAAACAGAACGATCTTGAGACACACTACCCAGAACTTGTTCGCCACGCTGTTCACAGCTGGCCTGCTGGCCGGAACTGCACTGGACACCCAGGCGCAGTGTACCGACTGGATCAACCCTAGCGCTACCGGCGGTTGGACCGACTTCATCACCGAGTTCGGCGGCGCACCTTGTGATGACGGCACCGGCTGCCCCTTCAACGAGATCACCGCCTTCGAGATCTTCGCCGATGAAGCCTATGCGATGACCAACATCATCGAAGGAGGTAGCTACACCTTCAGTGCATGCAACGGCGCTGGAGGCAGTGGTACTGGCGGAACCGCTTGGGACATCGAGTTCACCATCATCGCACCCAGCGGCGCCATCGATGCTTCGGGTCTGAACGGCGGATCCATCTGTGAACTGACATGGACAGCTTCGGAGAGCGGCACCTACTTGATCGTCGTGAGTGAGGCAGGCGCCTGCGGCAACAGCACCAACGATGCCACGGACAACGGTTTCCCCGCCATCACCTGCAACGGGGTGAGCTGCGCACCTCCAGAGCCCGGCTGCACCACGTGGACCAATCCTTCGCCCACGGCTGGATGGACCGACTTCAACACCGAGTTCGGTGGTGCCCCTTGTGATGACGGCACCGGCTGCCCCTTCAACGAGATCACGGCCTTCGAGATCTTCGCCGATGAAGCTTATGCCATGGACAACGTGGCCGAAGGTGGTACCTACACCTTCAGCGCTTGTGGCGGTGTGGGTGGCACTGCTTGGGACATCGAGTTCACCATCATCGCACCCAGCGGCGCCGTGGACGCTTTTGGCCTCAACGCTGGTTCCATCTGCGAACTGACCTGGACAGCATCGGAAAGTGGCACTTACCTCATCGTAGTGAGTGAAGCTGGCGCTTGCGGCAATAGCACCAACGACGCTACGGACAATGGTTTCCCCGCCATCACCTGCGAAGGCAGCGCGGCAACGGCCTGCGGTCCGGTAGTGCCCGGCTGCACCACGTGGACGAATCCTTCGCCCACAGGTGGTTGGACGGACTTCAACACCGAATTCGGTGGTGCGCCATGTGAC
>JAEUTC010000072.1 GCA_016787985.1 Flavobacteriales bacterium
CCAGCGGCACGAGGATCTGCAGCTCCAACAGGCGCTGCCAAGTGGTCTCCGGCTGTTCCGATACCGAGTCGCTGAAGGTGCGGATGAGCTGGCGCACCTGCGCTTCGCTCACATCACCGGGTTTCACGGCGATGGCGTGCAGCAACGGCACGTGGCTGGAACAGAAGTCGAAGAAGCGTTTCGGTGTTACTTGCATGGGCGCTTCGGCACCCGTTCCACGGTATGGCAAAGCCATGCCCGGGCGCGGGTTGCGAGCGTGAAAGTACCCGGACGAGCCGTCAAGCCGGGAGGTGATTTATCGACAGGTGTTAGTAACCCCTCCTGCCTGCGACCCCGGGCAGTGCGATCACAAGTCCATTCACTGTTCTCGAGGAGGCCCGGAGCCACGTCGGCGTTCCAGGGGGGCGGATCGGAGGTCCTATACGATCCTGTTGTTCAGGGCCTTGCTCACGGCTTCGGTGGAACTACGCACATGCAGCTTCTCGTAGATCCGGCGGATGTGACTATCCACCGTGTGGTAGCTCAATCCCAGGTCCACCGCCACCATTTTGTAGCTGTGACCCTTCACCAACAAGGCCAGCACCTGTTTTTCCCGCTCGCTCAGGCCAGGGTCGGAAGCAGGCTCCGTCGGTGGTGCGTTCACCCGGAAACGCTCCAGCACCTTGAACGCGATAGCGGGCGTCATGGCACTGCCGCCGGCATGCACCTCCCGGATCGCCTTCACCAGATCCTCTACGGCCGCCGTCTTGAGGATGTAACCGTTCGCTCCGGCACAGATCGCATCGAACACCTTGTCTTCGTCCTCGAATACGGTCTGCATCAGGATGTGCGCTTGCGGATAACGCGCACGGATGGCCTTCACCCCATCAATGCCGTTCATGCCGGGCATCTGGATGTCCATCACGATCACGTCGGGCCGCGCCGCATCGATGTCGCGCATCAGCTGCGCCAAGTCCGGATGCACGGCCACGCACACCATATCCGCCTGGGCGTCCACCAGCATGCGGAACATGTCGCGCAGGTCCTTGTTGTCGTCGAAGAGGACGACGCGGATGGGGGAGCCGCTCATGGTGTTTGTTTTATCAGCGGCAAGGTGCTGCTTTTCCCTCCTGAGTTGGTCCTTACGAAGTAATTGCCAGCAGGCAGTAGTTGCGTTCCAAGGTCCACCGCTCCGCGTGTATGCAGCATGGTGGTCAGGACTCGACCTTGTGCATCGAGTATTTCTACGCGGTCGAAAGTTTCCTCAGTTCTCAGGGTAACGTTGTCGTTGGCAGGATTGGGGTAAAGGATCATGGATGCCTGCTTCCCGACTTCAGTAACCCCTACGAGCTGACCACTTGTCAATCGAGCTGCGGTGAGCACATCGCTGCCCAAGCCTTGACCGCATATGAGCAGCTTGCCGTCGCTTTGCTGGGCAACATGATGCGTCTTGCTCGTTCCCGTGCCGAAAGGGTCCACCAATTGGCCGTCGATACCGAAGCTCGTGTCCAGTTGCCCGTTGGCATCGAGGCGCCAAATAGAGGAGCGGGTGACGCTGCCTACGGTCGAATTCGTAGCGAATGCCAGTTTGCCGTCAGCTTGCAAACGGCCGCGCCTTGGTTCGATGGTACCGCTCACGATGGGTCCCATAGCATTGCCATTGGTGCCGTACGACGTGTCGATGGTACCGTCCGAGAGCAGTCTTGTCACACGGAAGCGTTGCTCGGCGGGTGTGGAAACGGAGCCTATCACGAGCAGTTTTCCATCGGACTGCAGGAGGATGTCGGATACCATTTCAGTGTACCCATCACCCTCGTCCAACAAGACCAGGCCACCCGTGCCGTAGGTGGCGTCAAGTTCGCCTTGAGCTGTGAGCCGACGTACGAAGCGGTCACTTTCCGTGGGCGATGCAAGCCAGCCTCCTACAAGCACCTTGCCATCGGGCTCCAAGGCGATGCACCGGCCATGGGTATGGCTGTAGTTTACCCAAGCCCACAGCGCTTCACCACCGCTTCCGAACGAACCATCATAGGTGCCATTGGCCAGCAACCGATACGTCAAGGAACCCGTGGTGACGGCGGTGCGAGTGGCCTGCAGCAGGATCTTGCCATCGGGTTGCATGAGCATTTCCCATGCAGCTCCGTTCTCCTGCGAGGAAAGACTGATGGAAAGCCTGCCCGTTCCGTTGCCCCCGAAGTTGGTGTCGATGGATCCGTTGCTGTTGAAACGCGATACATGGATCTGTTGCAACGCGCTGGACAGATAGTAGGTGGATCGACCGGCCACCAGGATCTTCCCGTTGCCGAGAACGAGGATCTCCGTGATGGTGAACTCACGACCTCCCGGGCCTGCCACCGGCGCATATACGACCGCTCCATTCGTGCCGAAGGTGGTGTCCAGCGAACCATCGGACATGTACCGTACGATCACGCTGGTGCTGTCGGCATTGCCGCCTACCAGGATGCGTCCATCCGGCTGCACCTCCATCGCGTTGCCGACGGAGGGTTGCTCGATCTCCGTTTGTACCACACCGCCGTTGCCGAAGGTGGGATCCAGCGCCCCGAATTGGGCCTGCGCCCCGCCGGCCATCAATATCAGTAGGAGAGGAAGTGTTGCTTTCATGAGACCGTGTTCCTTATGGATCCGTTCAGCGCTTGATGAATCGAGCACTCCGCTGGCCGATGCTGCCCGCGATGGAAAGGCTGTAGGTGCCTGGCGGTAGTGCGCTCACGTCGATCGATCGAGCGCTGTGGTTGCTCCAGCCCAGCACCTCTCTTCCAGTCAGTTCGCGTATCGTGATGTTCGCTGTGGACATCGCAACACGGTCGATCCATAGTTCATCGTGCACCGGGTTGGGAACTATGCGAAAGGAACCTTCTCCGCTGCCTTCCGATATACCCACGTTCAACCCGCTCTGGAATTTCCACGCGGCCACCTGGACGTTGTTGGGCGTATCCACATAGCCGGCCACCGCGATGCCGCCATCGGAGAGGAAGAGCGTGCGCACGGCGTATTCGAAGTCGTTCCCGCTGGTGGCATTACTGGTGCCTATCCCGTTGATACCGAAGCTGGCGTCCAACGATCCATCGCTGAGTAAGCGGATCACCTTCACCCGGGCCGGGTTCCCCGTGTTGTTATCCGCGCCTACCAGGATCTTTCCGTCGGGCTGCACGGCCAGTGTAGGCAGCGCCCAGTCGTCGACGCCGAGGTTGATGGCGACCGAACCGTTCGTTCCGAACGTGTTGTCCAAGGTGCCGTTCTCAAGCATGCGCGCCACGCCGATGCGATAGCCGTCCTGGGTGTCCAGCAGACCACAAACGATCACCTTGCCGTCATCCTGCACGCGCACGCTGTTGCCAGCGTCCGTGCCGCCTCCTCCGATATCCAACACCAGTTTGCCACCGGTCCCGAAGGTGCCATCGAATGTGCCATTCGCGTTCAACCGGGCAATGAACATGCCACCACCCGTGATGCTCTCCGAAGTGCCACACACCACGATCTTCCCGTCGTTCTGCAAGGTGATGTCGGTGGCGTTGTCATCACCATCCGTGCTGATGTCCATCTGAACGATACCGAAACCGCTGTCCGTGGTGCCATCGCTGTTCAGGCGCAAGACGAATGACTCCCAGGCCGTGCCCGTGTAGCGTTCGCCACAAGCGACGATGCGTCCATCGGGCTGTAGCACGAGCCCTTTGATGAAACTGTCCGTGGTTCCCGTGAAGTCGATCGTGCGGATCCCGTTCGTTCCGAAGCTCGCATCCAAGTCTCCGTCCGGCAGGTGCCGCATCACGATCGCCCGTCCGTCAGCCAGCGCATTGAAGCGTACACCTCCGGCGATGATGTTCCCGTTCGGCTGCACCGCCACGGCGCCGACGAAGTCGTTGCTCGCATCCACGTCCGTGAGCACCAGTCCGTTATTCCCGAACCCGCTGTCCAGCGTGCCGTCCGCGTTGAAGCGCGCCAGCAATGCGTAACCCGGTGTGGCGCCGCCCACCACGATCTTCCCGTCGGGCTGTTCCGCGATGGCTTCACCGGAACTGTAATTGCCCGTCACAGCGGCGATGGCAAGGCCATTTGCTCCGAAGGAGGCATCAAGGGTGCCTGGTTGCCCTACGGAAGTTGCAGCGGCCACTAGAAATGCGAAAGCGGAGCATGATCTCATGTCGGGTCTCTTTGATGATGTTCGCACCGTCGTCTCAGTTCTTCAGGAAGCTCTGGGATACGCGTCCGCCCGGACCTTCCACCTGTAGGATGTAAGACCCGCTGCTCAACGAACGGAGGTCAATACTGTAGGGAGTGCGCAGGTTGCCCTGAAGGCTGAGCACACGTGCGCCGCTCAGGTCGAACAATTCCACGGAGCGTAACTCAATATTGCCATCAGCGCCGATGGTCAACTGGTCGATGGCGGGATTCGGCCAGAGTTTGAACGACTCCGCATCGTTGTTCGACTGGACATTCACGTTCACATCGTTGAATACTTGCAGGTAGCAGAGTAGCCGATCCCCAAAGGGACTGTTGTTCACTCCGGTCAGCAGTACCGAATTCCCCTTCAGCAACGGAGAGAAACTGTAATACTGGCTGGTTGAAGAAGAGAACTGCGTGTACATGCCGCTCGTGCCGAAGGCTTGATCAGCATCCCCGTTGGGAAGAAATCGCACCAAGGCAGCAGAGTTCGTCCCAAGGCCGTTGATCACTTGACCGCATACCAGTATCCGTCCAGATGCATCTACCTCCATTCCATTCACATCGCCTTCAAACCCGAATTGAGGTTGCAGGTCCACCACGCCATCCCCGTCGAAGGTGGTGTCGAGTGCACCGCTGGCAAGGCGACGCTCCAAGCTTGGGCCTGTGGTGAAGTCGAGCCGAGAACGGCGCAGTGTATAGAAACTTCCATCGGCGTTGAGGAATAGGTCGCGATAGAACGAACCGCCTGAATTGCCGATGAAGCCGTCCCCATCGAATGAAGTGTCCACCTCACCTGCGGAGGTCAACCGAGTGATCACGTCGAAATGGAAATTATTGCTCTCATCGTAATATCCACCTACTACCAAAAAGCCACCGCCGGGTAGTTGCACCATGTCGCGTGCATAAGCCCAGTAACCCGGCGGTGTTACCACTCGGATGCCGCCATTGCCCCAGGTGGCGTCCACGGCACCGTTGTTGGTGAACATCACGAATGCCATCGAGGGCTGATTGGCGAAGGTGCCTTGTGCGCCACCGATCAAGTAGCGTCCATCGCCGAGGGCAACGATGCAACGCACTTCTTGTACGGCCGTGCCGAGGTCGACCAAGGTGCTCCCATTGGTGCCGAATGTGCCGTCGATGCTCAGGTTTTCATTGTAGCGCGCAATGCCGATGCGGTTTCCACCGCCGAACTGGCAATTGCCCGCGACCAGCACCTTCCCATTGGATAGTAGCAGTACACTACTGGCCAGACTGTTGTTGGCACCGCTCGCGTATTGCTGGCTCAAGGCGCTGGGTTGACCGTTCTGCGATCCACTGGCATTGTATTTCACCAGCGCGAACGAAGGTGATTTGGTGAACGCCGTGATGTGGCCACCATCGGAGGTGGCTACTGAGCGGTTGGCTGCGAATGTGCCGGTTTCGGAATACGATGTCGAGAGGAAGCCATCGTCGGAGAAGCTCGGGTCGAGGGTGCCTGGTTGGGCTGCGGCAGTTGCAGTGGCGAACAGCAAGGCTTGGGTGTAGAGTGTTCTCATTTCGTGTTCATTAAGGTCAGGTCACTTTGATGAAGTTCACACCGTCGTTTCAGTTCTTCAGAAAGCTCTTGGATACGCGGCCGCCCGGACCTTCGACCTGAAGGAGGTAAGGCCCGCTGCTCAACGAACGGAGGTCAATGCTGTAGGGAGCACGCAGGTTGCCCTGAAGGCTGAGCACACGTGCGCCGCTCGGGTCGAACACTTCCACGGAGCGGAACCCAATATTGCCATCAGCGCCGATGGTCAACTGGTCGCTTACAGGATTCGGCCGTATTTGGAGATCGAAGGGCACTGGGTCCTGATCGTTCACCCCAGTCGGTACCGCGAACATGGTATCAGCCCACAGCGGCTCGCTTTGGAAGATGAGCTGCGGGGTGTGCCCCCCGGTGAGTGCTGAATCCGAAGGGCTGATCGCGCTCAAGGTGGCCGTGTAGGCGACCTGGTTGATACTGTACGGGCTGCTGTACGGCGAAGGGAGCACGCCCAATGGACCCGAAGCATAAAGCGCCGAGATGGAATTGCTGAAGGGGTTCGTGTAGTAATTGCCCAGCAGCACCTGCGTGCCATCGGCCTTGGGCAGAAGCGCCTGAGGCGTCATGGACGTGCCTGGAGGACCTTCATGATTCTGCGCGAAGACAACGCTGCCATCGGGTGCTATGCGATAAACCTGCGAATAGTTCCCGGTGGCATAGGCGGAGCCATCAGCCGCGAAGCGCAAGGGGCCTGCGCCCAAGGTCGGAGCCTGATAACCCCACGAGCTGAGGAAGCCGCCAGTGCCGCTCAGATCAACCATGCTTAGGGCCATGCCGGTCTGCGGGGATCGAATCGCCACGCGGATATTCCCGTTGGGCAGCTCGGTCACGGCCATCGCTTCGTCGTCGTTGTTGTTGCCCGGGCCGATCTCGCGCGCCCAGCTCACGCTGCCATTTGCATTCAACCGGCACACGAAGGCCCTGCTCGTTGATGCCGAATTGAATTGGCCGCAGATCAAGAAACCACCATCGGCTGTGTGGGCTAGCCCATAAGCCATGAAGTTCGAGTTGTTGCCAGGGATGCGGTAAGCCTTGCGCCAGATCACAGCGCCATTCGCGCCATAGCGCACGAGCGCGGCACGCTGGCTCCCGGCATTGCCGATACGGTAGAGCAGCATGCAGCCGCCATCGCCGGTGGGGAGCAGCTGCTCGCCGGTGTTTGCGCCTACAATGCCAGCCTGCCAGGTGATGCTCGCAGCACCATTGCTCTTCAGCACGATCATGGTGTCATTGGCTAATGAGGCGTAGTAGAATGCATCGGCGCCATCGCTTTCCACATGGGTCAGATAAAGACCGATTCCCGCTTGGCTCGATGCCCTGCGTAGCCTGTGGCAAGCCAGTGGCTCGCCGTATGGGTCGAGCGCGCAAACGATCCCGTAATAGTCGGCCAGCAAATAACCCGTTGGCGTGACCGCAGCGGCGGATGCAGGAGCGTAGAAATTCGGAGGGTTGAAAGTGGCCCCTAGTGGAGCATAAGCGCGCATGAAGAGCTGCGCTCGTGCATCGATCAGAGCAAGAACAACGAGTAGGAGGGAGAGGAAGTAGCGCATGGTGTTCTCAGTGCTCCAAAGTGAAGCACTTCCAGCATGGCACGCCATCCCGAGAATACGTGATGCGGCTCCTCCACGATGGCCTTGGCTGGGTCACACGAATGGAGGGTGGTCCAGTGCACTAGGCGGACCGGTTTCCACAGTACCGCATCGGTACGCACGGCCAGACGAGTGGCTACGTCGCGGGCTACATGCTTTGGTCCGGCAGTGCAGTGCTCGTCACTCGCGTATCCCCGAAAGGTCCACCACGAGCTCGACGGTGGTGCCGGAACCGATGGCACTCCGCAGCGTAAATGCCGCACCCAGCGAATCTGCCCTGCGCTTCATGCTGCCCAGACCATGCCCATCAGGATGCAACGCCGGTTCGAAGCCCTTGCCGTTGTCCTGAAGACGAACCATCAAGTTGCTCTGCTTCACCGTTAATTCGACTTGCACGTGCGTGGCGTTGCTGTACTTGCTCGCATTGTGCACCGCTTCCTTGTAGATGAGCACGATCTCCTTCCGCGCGTTCATGGGTAGCTTCAGCTCTTCCACGCCACCGCTCACCGTGAACGCGACTTCGATGCCCTTGCTCTCCAACAATTCGTTCGCGATGCGTCGCATCCTTTTCACCAACGCTTCTCCCTGGTCGTTCTTCGGGTCGATCGCCCACACGATGTCGCTGATGCTACGTAGACTCTCACTGCTCGTCTCACCGATCCGCGAGAGGATCTCCTTCACCTGTGCGCTCTCGCTCGTGCTCAACTGCGCGGCCAGTTTCGATCCGATGGTGATGCTGCTCAATGAAGAGCCCACTTCATCATGCAGGTCGCTCGCGATACGATCCCTCACCGTTTGCAGCTTCAGCGCTTGGGCCAACCGATACCGCGACCAGGCGTACACACCCAGGGAGACGATGACCGCCGCCAACGCATAGAACCACCATTGCTGCCAGAAGGGTCCATTCACCCGGAGCTCGAGCAGTACGTGCTCGGGGCCTGTGCGACCATACGGGTCGAGCACCCTGACCAGGAGCCGATGTTCGCCCACCGGAACGCCAGCGTAGCGGATAAGCGCTGTTGCCGTGGTGCTGCGCCACTCACGTTCCACCCCATCCAGTCGGTATTCGAACGCGAGCGGCTGCGGGAACCCGAAGGCCAGGGCGCTGATGCCGATGTCGATCACGCTCGCCGTGTAGCTCAATGTGATCCGACCCTCGTTCATCACGACCGCTTCTCCGGCCGTTGATGCGGTGGACAAGTAGGGTGTCGGTAGCGCCGGTAAGCTGTCGAAAACGGTCGGGTCGTATCGGAAGAGCGTGTTGTTGGCGGCGAACGCGATCGTGCCATCCGATAAGGTGCCGATCGCCCGGGTGAGCTTGCGATGCGCTGATCCATCATTCACCGGGACGCGGATGAAACCACCATCGTGCGGGTCCGCGCGGATCAGGCCATCGTCGCTGCTCAACCACAGCCGCCCTTGACGGTCCGCACACAGGCCATGAGCCCCGTTGATCCGCCACGGAGTTTGCACATGTCGCAGGCTATCTCCTTCAACGCGTATGAGATCTCCTTCCCGCGTAACAGCCCAAAGCATACCCCCTTCGAGCACAAGGTCAGCGAACGCCGTGCCCGCGCCTATGATCCCGGTATGGCTTACGGGTCGCTCTCGCTCTTCCGCACCATTGGTCAATGGGTCGGTGCACCGCCACCTGTATAGCCCATCCGCCGATGCGATCCAGAAGGTGCCCTTCTCATCACGGACCATGTCCGATACCAGCGAGCGTGCCTTCACGGTCTGGGCTGCCGGTGGCATGCCGCAACCCAGGATGGTCATTGTGCGCGCATCGATCACATGCACACCATACCCGAGGGTTCCCACCACCAGGATCGGCCGGCCGGCCATCGTGTCGGTCGCGATGTACCGCACTTGATACATGTCTCCGGGATGGAAAGTGAAAGCGTAGCCATCGTTCATGTCTACGCCGGTATAGCGCCCATCATCCAGCGACGACTGTTTGACGAACCCGTATTCCGTTCCGATCAATGCGCCGGACCCTTGCTTCAGCATGAAGGTGGGCTGTAGATCGATGTCATCCCACTTCAATGGTAAATGGGTCACAGGTCCATCAGGCCGGTCTTGGCGGTAGAAACCATCGGAGGTGAACACCCGGACACCTTGTGGGCCTTCAGCTTCCAACCGGTGGAACATCAATTCGATCTCCTCTTCTTCCCCTCCGGACAGCAAGGGCGTGGTACGTATTCGCCAGACCTGCGGAGCATGATAG
>JAEUTC010000073.1 GCA_016787985.1 Flavobacteriales bacterium
CATCGGATTCGTGAGCAAGAGCAAATGGCTGAAGCTGGTGAAGGACTTCAACTTCAACCTCGGCTTCAAACAGATCAGCATGCGCACCAGCGTGGACCGCATGTACCTGGAGCGGCTGGTGCGCCCCAACCCGGACATCGAGACGCTGCCGCCGCGACCCACCTACAACAAGAACTTCAACTGGAACAGCCAGTACGGCTTCCGGTACGAGATCACCAAGTCCTTGAAGCTCGACTTCAACGCCAACAACATGGCCTTCATCGGTGAGACACCGGGCCGCGTGAACAGCAAGGACCGTGACGAGTACGCCCTGTGGAAGGACAGTGTGCTCACCAGTTTGCGCAATTGGGGCGAGCCAACGCGCTACGACCACACGGTGGCCGTGACGTACACCTTGCCGCTTGACAAGTTCCCGATGACCGATTGGATGACCGTGAACACCGGTTACACCGCGGGCTACCAGTGGGATCGCGCGCCGCTGACGCAGGATAGTCTGGGGGCCACCATCCAGAACTCGCAGAACATCTCGGTGAACGGCCAGCTGAACTTCGTGAACCTGTACAACAAGTCGAAGTACCTGAAGAAGATCAACGACAAGGGCAAAGGGCGATCCCAATCGCCGAAAGCGGGTAGCAAAGCCCAACCGGCGAAGACCGATTCCACGGCCAAGAAGACACCGAACATCAAGATCGATCCGCTGGAGGGCTTGGCACGTGTGCTGATGACCCTGCGGAACGGGACCGTCACCTACAGTCAGACATCGGGCATCCTGTTGCCGGGTTACGCGCCGCGTACGAACATCATCGGCATGGACAACTTCGGGGCGCCGGGCTTCGGTTTCGTCATGGGCCAGCAGAACCACGACCTCAGTGGCGACATCGTGCGCGACTTCGCCACGTCTGCCGCGCGACAGGGTTGGCTGGTCAATACGCCGTCCATCTTCAATCCGTACACCAACACGCGGAACGAGACCATCAACGCGCGGTTGACCTTGGAACCGTTCCGCGGTATGCGCGTGGAGCTGATGGCCAACCGCACCAAAGCGGACAACACCAGCAGCTTCTTCCGCTACAACCGCGAAGAAGATCGTTATGTGAACGACAGTCCGCGGGATCAAGGGAGCTTCAGTGTGAGCATGCTCAACTGGCGCACCACCTTCACCAACGACGATGCCGATTTCGTGAACCAGGTCTTCCAGCAGATGCTGGCCAATCGGCCGATCGTGAGCGCACGGTTGGGTTCGGCGGCCGGTGTGGCCGTGGATCCGGAGACCGGTTATGCCGATGGCTTCGGGCCGACGCAGCAGGACGTGGTGGTGAGCTCCTTCCTTGCGGCGTACACCGGCAAGAGCGCCGACAACGTGAAGCTGGATCCGCTCAGCCTGATCCCAGCGCCGAACTGGGATGTGACCTACGATGGGTTGACCAAGCTCCCCTTCGTGGACAAGGTCTTCCGCACCTTCACCGTGAAGAACAGCTACCGCAGCACCTTCAACGTGGGCAACTACCAGACGAACCTGCTGTACATCGAAGATGCCGGTGTAAGGGATCTGGGCGGCAACTTCCTGCCCGAGAAACAGATCGCGGTGGTCACCATCCAGGAAGTGATGCGTCCCTTCATGGGCTTCGATGGAACCTTGAAGAACAGCCTGCTGGCCAAGTTCGAGTACAACCGCGACCGCAGCCTGAGCCTCAGCCTCACCAACAACCAGGTGACCGAAGTGCGCGGCAAGGAATTCGTGATCGGCAGCGGTTACCGCTTCAAGAGCGTGAAGTTCCCCTTCGCCATCGGCGGTACCACGCCCAAGAGCGACCTCAACCTGCGCGTGGACCTGAGCTTGCGCGAGAACTCCACCATCATCCGCAAAGTGCAAGAGGAACAGAACCAGCCCACGGCCGGACAGAACATCATCTCCATCAAGACCTCGGCGGACTACGTCATCAACGACCGCCTCAACGTGCGGGCCTTCTACGAGCGGGTGATCAATACGCCGGTCATTTCCACGTCGTTCCCCTCGGCCAATACCAACGCGGGCATCAGCTTGCGCTTCACCCTGGCGCAGTAGGGCAGGGAGAGGAGGAGGTCCAGGAGCAAGTGCAGGAGCAGGAGCAAGTGCAGGAGCAGGAGCAAGTGCAGGAGCAGGAGCAAGGGCAGGACCAGGGGCAAGAAGTGGCCACTGATCATCCTGCACGTGGATTGGCTCCCCAAGAGTGTTCTGCAACATTCCGTCGCACCCCTTACATTCGTCGCCACATCCCTACGCTTTCAACCGACCATGAACATCCCGGCCGACCTGCGCTACACCAAGGACCACGAGTGGGTCCGCATCGAAGGCAACACCGCCATCATCGGCATTACCGACTTCGCCCAGGGCGAACTGGGTGACATCGTGTTCGTGGACATCGGCACCGAAGGACAGGACGTGGCACGTGAAGCGGTGTTCGGCACCGTGGAAGCGGTGAAGACCGTGAGCGACCTTTTCATGCCCGTGAGCGGTAAGGTGGTGGAACTGAACCCTGGTCTGGCCGACGATCCCGCAGCGGTGAACACCGATCCCTATGGCAAAGGCTGGATGGTGAAGGTGGAGATGAGCGCGCCCGGCGAAGCCGCCGATCTGCTCACCGCCGATCAGTACAAGGCGATCGTAGGCGCTTGATCGGATGACGCGGTACCTACGCCTGTCCATTGCGTGGGCGTTGTTGATCGCGTTCCTGTGCCTAACCCCAGGCAAGGCGCTCCCCCAATGGGAGTGGGCCGATCTGCTCAGCGTGGATAAAGTGGTGCACATGCTCATGTTCGGCGCGCTCAGCTATTTGCTCGCGCGCGGTATCAAGGACCGTGAGGGCAACAGCTGGTCGGACGCCAGGGTCCTTGTCGTGGCCGGGTCCATCTCCTTCGTGTACGGCGCGTTGATGGAACTTCTCCAGGAAACGCCCGGGCTAGGGCGCAATGGCGATCTCGTGGACCTCACGGCGAACACCATCGGCGCGGTGGTGGGCGCATATCTGGTCTTTCGCTTTTGGACCCGTTCACGTGCGATAGCCTAGCCACGGGATCATCGGTATCTTTCGGACCACGCCGGTGAACAGGCCGGCGCACCGCACATGGCCAAGACCGTGACCGCCCCCGTGAGCATGCCCGACCCGCGCACCACGCCCACCATCGATCAGGTAGGCATCGAAGAGCGCGTGGCCCGCATCAAGACGCGCAGCATCAAGAAGGAGACCAAGGTGCAGGGCATGAAGCTCGCCTTGAGCATGATCGACCTCACCACGTTGGAAGGGGCCGACACGCCCAGCAAGGTGCAGCAACTATGCTACAAGGCCATGCACCCGCATGATGCCCTGCCAGGTCTGCCCACGGTAGCCGCCGTGTGCGTGTACCCATCGCTCGTGAAGGTGGCGAAGAAGGCCTTGGGCAGCAGCGGCGTGAAAGTGGCCAGCGTGAGCACCGCCTTCCCCAGTGGACAGGCCCCGCGCAACGTGAAGATCACCGACACCAAGTTCGCGGTGAGCGAAGGCGCCGACGAGATCGACATGGTGATCAGCCGCGGCAAATTCCACACCGGTGAATACGCGTACGTGTTCGATGAGATCGCGGCCATCAAGGAAGCCTGTGGTGATGCGCGTTTGAAAGTGATCCTGGAGACCGGCGAGCTGGGCACGTACGACAAGGTGCGGCTCGCGAGCGACATCGCCATCGCGGCCGGCGCGGACTTCATCAAGACCAGCACGGGCAAGATCAATCCGGCAGCCACCATGGAGGTGACGCTGGTGATGCTTCACGCCATCCGCGACCACTACCTGAAGACCGGGCAGATGATCGCCATGAAACCCGCTGGCGGCATCCGCAAGAGCAAGGAGGCCTTGCACTACCTGATGATGGTGAAAGAGGAGCTGGGTCCCGAATGGCTCAGCAACCACTGGTTCCGCTTCGGCGCCAGCAGTTTGGCCAACGACATCCTGATGCAACTGCAGAAGGAGACCGACGGGCACTACCAGAGCGCGGACTACTTCAGCAACGACTGAGGCGGCCGCTTTTCTTCCTCCGCGCTGTTCACGTTCCGCCAGGCTCTCCGATGGGGGTGTACGGTACCCGATCCGTGCCCACCAACCCCATCGATCATGGTCACACCCTTACGTTCCACCGTTCTTTCGGTCACGCTCCTTCTCGTTCTTGTCGTTCGCGGCCAATGGGTCCAAGTGAACAGTGGCCTCACCAACCTGACCACCGGTGCCGCGGTCCTCGGCTCGTCGCCCACGCACTTGTTCGCACGCGGTGGAGGCAACTTCTTCCGCAGCGATGACCAGGGCGATAGCTGGACGATGGCCACGAACCCCGAGTTCCTGAACCCTTCCAACTGCGGCGTCTACTTCGCCGATCGTTACTTCGCCGGACTCAATTCCGCACAGGCCGGCATCCTGTACACCGAGAACGATGGTGACACATGGACAGCGGCCACTGGTGCTCCCACGGCCACGGTGGTGCGCGGTTTCTTCGAGTACGGCGGTGCCTTGTACGCCTACACCAGCAACGCTGGCATCTACCGCACCATCGATGGGGCCAGTTGGGCTCCGGTGAACAACGGCCTCACCAACCTCAATGTCATCGGCATGTGCGCTGCGGGCCCCTTCTTCCTGGCGGCCACGGTGGGGGGTGGCGTGTTCCGTACCATGAAC
>JAEUTC010000146.1 GCA_016787985.1 Flavobacteriales bacterium
CTGGCAGCTCGACGACATCAGCATCCAGGTGCTGCCTGATTTCGAGATGCGCATGAACTACGCGTACACCTCCACCACCGGGACTGGTGAGGAATTCGGCCGTATCCCGGCTTCGCAGCTCCCTTCCGTGATGAACATCGGCGCCGAGGTGCTCAACTACGGTGGAGCCACCCAAACCAACGTGGCCGTGGAATGCGTGGTCCGCGACGAGGATGACAACATCGTGTTCAGCCAGACCACCAACGTGGGCGAGCTGACCACTGGCACGTCCGCTATCAGTGACGACTTCGTGAACCTTCCCTTCCTCGACCTTGGACGTTATGAGGCCACCTTCTCCATCGTGAGCGATCAGCTCCAATTCGATGAAGTGCTCGAAGACAACTCCTTGACGCGCAACTTCGAGGTGACCTCGGACGTGTATTCCATCGATGCGTTGGGCAATCACCCGGCCGGCACTGAACAGCGGGCTCAACTCGGCACGGGTTCCTTCACGGACAACCCGACCTTGGATGTGCTGTCCATGTACAACATCTTCGCCCCGACCGAGGCGCTCAGCGCCACCATCATCTTCGGCACCAACACCCGCGCTGGCGCCGCGGCCACGATCGAAGTGTTCATGCTGGATACGGCTGATGTCTTGAACCAACCTTCGAACGTGAACTCGCCCATCGATGGTGTAGGCTCGGATCTGCGAACCATCGTCCAGACTGATGTCACGGCGGGCCGCGTCACCATTCCTTTTGAGCAGCCCATTTCCTTGCAACCCGGTGCGTACTACGTCTGCGCCCGGATCTCGGGATCTGGCACCACGGCAGCGACCGACGCGGAGGTCTTCATCGCGGATGACAACACGGTGCCACAGCCCGGTGCAACCAGTATGATCTACCTGCCTATCGACTTCAACGATGATGGCACCGAGGGACCACACCTGTACTCGAACGGCAACGCATCAGCGATCCGCCTGAACGTGACCCCGACGGTCGGTGTAGAGGAACAAGAGCGCACCGCGATGGTGAGCATGTTCCCCAACCCGACGAATGGACAGCTGACCATCGTGAGCGAAGACGCAGGCATGATGGAACTGGAAGTGATCGACATGATCGGTGCCACGGTTCGCACCGGCAACTTCAACGGCCGCACCACCATCGACCTCACCGGCCTCGCTGCCGGGGTCTACACCGTGCGTGTGGGCAACGGCGAACAGACCAACGTGGAGCGGATCAACCTCCACTAGTCGGTACAAGAAGAAGGATCCCCCTTGGAGCCCGACGGCTTCAAGGGGGATCCTTCTTTTCTGAGGTATCTAAGAGCGACCGGTCATGGCCTTCTTCACCTGGCGCATCAATCCACCGGCGAAGATGAATTCATTGAGTTCTTTGTTGTCGCTGTTCAAGAGCTCTTCTTTCGTCCCCTCCCACCACTTTCGTCCTTGGTTGATGAAGATGATGTTCTCACCGGTCTCCATCACCGAGTTCATGTCGTGAGTGATGACGATCGTGGTGATGTCGAACTCTTCGGTGATCTCCTTGATCAGGTCGTCGATCAGGATGCTGGTCTGGGGATCGAGGCCACTATTCGGTTCATCGCAGAACAGGTACTTCGGGTTCATGGCGATCGCACGTGCGATACCCACGCGCTTCTGCATGCCTCCGCTCAACTCGGAGGGGAAGAGCTGATCCTTATCCAGGATGTTCACCCGTTTCAAACAGAAGTGGGCCCGCTCCTCCATCTCCCGCTTGCTCATGGTGGCGAACATCTGGAGCGGGAAGAGCACGTTCTGAAGCACGTTCAGGCTGTCGAACAAGGCACTTCCCTGGAAGAGCATCCCGATCTCCTGCCGCACCTCCTTCTTCTGGTCGCGGTCCATATCGTGGAAGGATCGCCCCTCGTAAAGCACCTGCCCTTCCTCCGGCACGTGGAGCCCCACGATGCACTTGGCCAGCACGCTCTTCCCAGACCCGCTCTTGCCGATGATCTGGTTCACTTTGCCACGCTGGAAAACGGCATTGATGTCGGTGAGCACCTGGGTGTTCCCGAACCGCTTGCTGAGCCCTTTCACCTCGATCATATCAACAGGATCTGGGTGAGGGCGTAGTTCACGATGAGGATGACCACGTTGCTGTACACCACCGCTTGCGTGCTGCTGATGCCCACCTCGCGGGTACCACCCCGTGTGTAGTATCCTTGATAGGCGGAGACCGTGGCGATGATGAAGGCGAAGACCACGGTCTTGATCAGGGCGTAGGTCACGTGGTATGGGATGAAGCCTGTCTGTATCCCCTGTAGGTAATCCGTGGCACCAACGATGCCTGTGGCGGTACCGGCGATGTAGCCCCCGAAGATGCTCAGGAACATGCTCACCATCACGAGGAAAGGGTTGATGAGCATGGAGGCCATGATCTTCGGAAGGATGAGATAACCGGCCGAATTCACGCCCATGATGTCCAGTGCATCGATCTGTTCCTTCACCCGCATGGAGCCGATCTCGGCAGCGATGTTCGACCCCACCTTGCCGGCCAGGATGAGCGCGATGATCGTAGGACTGAACTCCAGGATCGTGCTTTGACGGGTGGCGAAACCCACGACCCATGCCTGGATCAGCGGACTGTCGATATTCGTCTTGGTCTGGATGGTGATCACCGCCCCCATGAAGAAGGAAAGCAGAGCCACGATCCCCAGGCTCTTCAGACCGAGCAGGTCCATCTCTTCCACGGTACGCCGCCAGTAGATGCTGGCGCGCTCCGGCCTGCTGAAGGTATCCTTCAACAGCAGGAAATACCGGCCGATATGCCCGATGATGCCCATGAGCGGGCTAAAATAGGCCCTGGCATACAAGCCCCGGGCACGCTACCGTTGTAGTTTCGCACACTGATGATGGGCCAACGATCGAAATGCCGGTGTACCGCGCACGCTGCCAGCCTTGCGGTGGTGGCGGCCTTATTGGTCTCGTGCAGTTCTCAACCCGCCAAGTACAGGCATTCGAACGATTGCAAGTGTCCGAAGTGGAATTACGTCCCCGCCCCACCCACGGATTCTGAGCGCGCTGAGGTCCATCCGCACGCCACCCCCTATTATTGCGGTACCGGTAGCCCTTCCTGAAGCTTTCCTTTCGTCGTGCCGCGTATTTCCCCCACCGACCCTGAGCTGCTGCGGAAGTATATTCCCAGTGCCGCTTGGCCCGTTGTGCTGCATTGGCTGCGGAACAACCCCATCCAAGTGCGGATCTCGCGCCCGAGACAGACCAAATTGGGCGATTACCGAAGTGCCACACGCACCCAGCCACATCGGGTGAGCGTGAATGCGGACCTGAACCCCTATGCCTTCCTGGTGACGTTGGTGCACGAGTTCGCCCACTACAGCACCTACATGAGCACGCATCGGTGGAGCTCACCCCATGGCCCGGCCTGGAAGAATGAATATGCAAGGTTGATGCGTCCGCTCCTGAGCCCCGAGGTGTTTCCCGTGGATGTGCTTCAAGCCCTTGAACGCCACTTGGTGGACGCGCCTGCCAGCAGCTGCTCGGACCAGAACCTGATGCGGGTGCTGATGAAGCACGATCGCGAGCCTCGACAGCTTTTGGAAGCACTGCCCGACCGCTCCGTATTCCGATTCAACGAACGCGTTTTCGTGAAAGGCCCGCAACTGCGAAAGCGCTACAAATGCCACTGCCTGAACGACCGGCGGAACTACATCATAGACCCGCTCGCCGAAGTCCAGGTGCACGGCCCCATGGCGGTGTAAAGGACCTTCCCGGGTATCCCCTTTGAACATGACCAACGAACACACGTATTGCGTGATCATGGCAGGCGGCGTCGGAAGCCGGTTCTGGCCGATGAGCCGCAGCGCCTACCCCAAGCAGTTCCTCGATTTCCTCGGACTCGGACGCACCCTGTTGCAACAGACCTACGATCGGTCCTTGGCCCTGTGCCCACCCGAGAACATCCTGGTGGTGACCAACGCGCAATACGCGCCGCTGGTGA
This sequence comes from Flavobacteriales bacterium, assembly GCA_016787985.1. Lineage (GTDB taxonomy): Bacteria > Bacteroidota > Bacteroidia > Flavobacteriales_F > PHOS-HE28 > PHOS-HE28. Next base: position 3,981 of record JAEUTC010000146.1, read on the forward strand.
AGCAGCAATTGCCAGCCCTCAGCGATGCGCAGATACTGGCCGAACCCTCGCGCCGGAACACCGCGCCTTGTGTGGCCTATGCGAACCATGTCATCGCCAAGCGCGACCCGAAGGCATTGGTGATCGTGGCTCCCAGCGACCATTTGGTGATGAACGAGAAGGCGTTCCAGGAAACGGTGGGCCTTGCCCTGGAACAAGCCGCTAGCACGGATTGCCTCGTCACCTTGGGGATCATGCCCAACCGGCCCGATACCGGCTATGGCTACATCCAGTTCGAAGAAGGAGGCGCAGGGAAGCACCCGCGCATCAAACCGGTGAAGGCCTTCACCGAAAAACCCGACCACGACACGGCGGTCCGTTTCATCGAAAGCGGGGATTTCCTGTGGAATGCGGGGATATTCATCTGGAGCCTGGCCAGTATCCGCAAGGCCTACAGGGATCACCTTCCTGAAATGGAAGCGCGGTTCGATGCCGGGGAAGCCGCCTTCGGGACCGCTGCGGAAGATGACTTCATCGCCTCGATCTATGATTCGTGCGAGAATGTCAGCATCGACTATGGCATCATGGAGAAGGCCGGCAACGTGTTCACGATCGCCAGCGATTTCGGCTGGAGCGACCTGGGGACCTGGGGAAGTCTCTACACCCACTTGCCCAAGGACAGCAGTGGCAATGCCGCGATCGGATCGGAGGTGAAGCTCTACGATTGTGCCCGTAATGTGGTGCATGCCCATGATGACCGTCTTATGGTCCTACAGGGGCTGGAGGACTTCATCGTGGTGAGCACCAAGGATGCCCTGCTGGTCTGCCGCAAGCAGGACGAGCAGCAGATCAAACGTTTCGTGGCCGACCTAACGGCGGAAAGTGGCCCGCGGTACGTATGACGGCCCCAGCCAGTGTCCAGACAAGCCATTGACGATCAGGCACTCCTAATGTCCGCCACGAACGGTCAAACGTACCAAGTGGATAACGGGTAGCACCACCCCTGGCCGCCGACTGAGCCTCCCATTACCTTGCACCTCCGTGCAGAAAGCCCAGATCGGGGCTGGAAAGCCTTGACGTGGCCACCTACGAACTCATCACCACCCCACCAGCGCTTGCAGCGTGTGTGGATCGTCTCGCCAAAGAGGCGGTGATCGCATTGGATACCGAGGCATCCAGCTTCCACCGGTTCCGCGAAAGTGTGTGCCTGATCCAGATCAGCACCCGGGAACAAACCTTCCTGATCGATCCGCTCAGTGTGAAGGACCTGACCTTGCTGGGCGGACTCTTGGCCCAGAAGGGTATGGAGGTGGTGATCCATGATGCGGATTACGACCTGCGCATATTGGCACGCCACCACACCATCAGGGTGGAGAACGTGTTCGACACCTTGGTGGCCGCGGAATTGCTGAACGAACCGGAGATAGGGCTGGCGGCCTTGCTGAACAAGTACCAAGGCGTTCAGGTGGACAAGAAATTCCAGAAGGCGGATTGGAGCAAGCGCCCGCTGCCCAAGGACATGTTGGACTATGCCGCAGGGGATACCTCGCACCTCATCGCCTTGCGTGACATCCTCGAGAACAAGCTGAAGGAGAAGGGCCGCTGGACATGGGCCGAAGAAGAGTTCGGTCTACTGACCGATGCCCCATTCAACCTGCCGGTGAACGAAGAGCCACCATTCCTTCGGTTGAAAGGCGCGAAGATGTTGAAGCCGCATCAACTCGCCATCCTCCGCGAAGTACATGCCTGGCGTGAGGGCGTCGCCGAACAACAGGACAGGGCCGCCTTCATGATCCTCGGTAATGATGTGTTGCTCTCCCTGGCCACCGACCCGCCTGCGACACTGAAGGATATCGCATCGCGCAAAGGCGTAAGCGAACGGACCATCGAAAAGTACGGAAGGCGGATCCTGGCAGCTGTCAAGAAGGGGCAGGAACTGCCCAAGGAACAGTGGCCGCGGCTGGAGCGCCCCAAGCGCTGGGACCGTGACAACGACTATGAAGAGCGGTTGAAACGGCTCAAAGCGATCCGTGATCGATTGACGACCGAGAACGACCTACGTCCGGGTATCGTAGCGGCGAACCAGTTGCTGATGGAGATCGCGCGCACACTACCGGGCGACCTGTCCGCATTGGCGGCTATACCAGGCGTGCGTCGCTACCAAGTGGAGAACTTCGGTAACGCGTTGTTGCGCGCGCTCTGACCCAGGGCCTACGCCTGGTGGTCGGCAGCGCACATGCGTTCACCAGAAAAAAGTGGACTCGATTTGCACGTTTACCCCGAATAACTACTTTGGCATCAAACTCAACCTAGCCATGAAGATCATCAAGCGTTCACTTTTCAGCCTCGCCATGGGCAGCCTGCTCGTTACACAGACCGGTTGCTTCGGTGAGTTCGCCTTGGTCCGGAAGGTCTATGACTGGAACGACAATCTCAGCGACAGCAAGTTCGTGAAGACACTGGTGTTCTATGTATTGAACATCATTCCCGTGTACGGTATCGCCAGCTTCATCGACGTGGTGATCCTCAACCTGATCGAGTTCTGGAGCGGTAGCAACCCGCTTTCGATGAACGAAGGGGATTACGAGATGCAGATGGCGACCATCAACGGTGACGACTTCAAGATCGAGGCTACCAAGGATACCTTCACCACCACCCAGCTCACCGGCGAAAAGGCGGGTGAAGTGCGTGTGATGAAGTACGATCGCTGCGACAACACCTGGAAATACACCGACAGCAACGTGAGCGACATGGCCGTGATGAGCTTCATCGGTGGCAATGCGGACAATGTCCGCGTGTACACCCAGAACGGTTCCGTGGACCTGACCGCCTCGGATATGGCTGACGCTTCCGTACTGGCCAGCAAGTTCGCCGCGTGCGACCTGGCCATGGCGAAGTGATCTCACTATCCCAACACAACGAAGAAGCCCGGCCAATGGCCGGGCTTCTTCGTTCAGATGTAGTACGGATCATCCCTCGCTGCACATCTTCGCCGGATCAACCCACTTATCGAAGTCCTCGGCGCTCACGTGACCTAGTGCGATGGCGGCCTCCTTCAGTGTGGTGCCCTCTTTGTGGGCCTTCTTCGCGATCTCGGCGCTCTTGTAGTAGCCGATGTGCGTGTTCAAGCTGGTCACCAGCATCAGCGAATTCTCCAGGTGACGCTTGATCATGGGGCGGTTCGGCTCGATGCCTTCGGCGCACTTATCGTTGAACGAGACACAAGCCTCACCGATCAATCGAGCGCTCTGAAGCACATTGGCGGCGATCAATGGTTTGAACACATTGAGCTCGAAGTGCCCGTTGCTCCCTCCGATGCCAACGGCCACATCGTTGCCCATCACTTGGGCACAGACCATGGTGAGCGCTTCCGGTTGGGTGGGGTTCACCTTGCCGGGCATGATGCTCGAACCGGGCTCGTTGTCCGGGATGATCAGTTCACCGATGCCACTGCGGGGGCCGCTGCTGAGCATGCGGATGTCGTTACCGATCTTCATCAGGGAAACAGCGAGCCGCTTCAGTGCACCGCTTAGTTCCACCATGGCATCGTGCGCAGCCAAGGCCTCGAACTTGTTCGGCGCAGTCACGAAAGGCAGTCCGGTGAGCTCCGCGATCTTCTTCGCCACGAGCACGCTGTAGCCCTTGGGGGCATTGAGCCCGGTACCCACGGCCGTGCCACCCAGCGCCAGTTCGCGCACCATCACCAACGCGTTGTCCACGGCACGCAGGCCATTGTCCAATTGTTGTACATAGCCTCCGAACTGCTGGCCCACGGTGAGGGGGGTGGCATCCATGAAGTGGGTTCGACCGGTCTTCACGATATCCTTGAACGCCTCTGACTTCTTCGCCAGGGTGTCACGCAGCTTCTTCACCCCCGGAATGGTCACCTCCACGGTGAGTTTGTAGGCCGCGATGTGCATGGCCGTCGGGTAGGTATCGTTGCTGCTTTGGCTCTTGTTCACATCGTCGTTCGGGTTCAGCACTTTCTCCGTGTCGGTGAGCTTGCCACCGTTGAGCACGTGCGCGCGGTAGGCCACCACCTCATTTACGTTCATGTTGCTCTGCGTGCCACTGCCCGTCTGCCATATCACCAGCGGGAACTGGTCGTCGAGGGCACCGGTAAGGATCTCGTCACACACCTTGCCGATGAGGTCGCATTTCTCCTTCGGCAATTTGCCCAGCTCCAAATTGGTGAGTGCGGCGGCCTTCTTCAAGTAGGCGAAGGCGTGCACGATCTCGCGCGGCATGCTACCCGGCGGCCCGATCTTGAAGTTGTTGCGGCTGCGCTCTGTCTGTGCGCCCCAGTACTTGTCGGCGGGCACCTTCACCTCGCCCATGGTGTCTTTCTCGATGCGGTAGTCCATTGTGGTCGGTTGTCTGTGGTAAGGCTGGAAGTAGCACCTGGTCGGATACTACTTACAGTTCCAGTTCGGTAAATATGTGTGTAGAACTCCAAAGATGGATGTGAACCATCCTGTAAGGGTGAAAGTCAATTGCGGTATCAACCTTCCCCTACCATCTGCATCTCCAGGAATTTTCACCCATACCAGATTCGCAGGCATCAGTGAGTATAAGACAACACCGACCCCGACAAGGGCGATCAATGGGGACAGCCAATATCTCTTCCACCACCACTTCAAGATCGCAGCGCTATATCGGATCGGTAAGCCCACAAGGAAACATGCTCCGACCGACAACGCAGAAAAGAAAATCGCGGTGATAAGACCGACCGTCACAAGCGAAACAAGGCCATCGAATCCCCAATCAGAATCGTGTGCGGCATACAACATGTATATACACACTGCTAACACATACGCAGCCATGCATTGAACCACTACCCAAGACCTCCGAATGCGATCTTCAAAGCGGAACACCATTTGATCAGTTGGCAGTAAGCAGTTGGCAGCACGGTTTCGTTAGTCGGACAACTGCCTACTGCCAACTGGCAGCTGCCGACTTGTTATCACACCTTCTGGCTCTGTCCCTGTTGCATCAAGTAAGCCTTCAGGAACTCGGTGATCTCTCCGTTCAGCACATCGTCCACGCTGCTGGTCTCGTGTTCGGTGCGCACGTCCTTCACCAGCTTATATGGTTGTAGCACATAGTTGCGGATCTGGCTTCCCCACTCGATCTTCTTCTTGCCGGCTTCGATCTCGCTGCGTTTGCTACGGCGTCTTTCCAGTTCCGCCTCGTACAACTGACTCTTCAGCAATTGCAAGGCCTTGGTCTTGTTGTCCAGCTGGCTGCGGGTCTCGGTGTTCTCGATGATGATGCCTGTGGGGGCGTGACGCAAACGCACGCCGGTCTCCACCTTGTTCACGTTCTGACCACCGGCACCACCACTGCGGAAGGTGTCCCAGGTGATATCCGCCGGGTTGATGTCGATCTCGATGCTCTCATCGACGAGCGGGAACACATATACGCTCACGAAGCTCGTATGGCGACGAGCGTTGCTATCGAACGGACTGATGCGCACCAGACGATGCACACCGTTCTCGCCCTTCAACATGCCGAAGGCGAACTCACCATCCACCTCGATGGTGGCTTGTTTGATCCCGGCACCTTCCCCATCCTGGTAGTCCAGCGTGCGGGCCTCATAGCCGTTCTTCTTGGCCCACATCTGGTACATGCGCAACAGCATGCCGGCCCAATCGCAGCTCTCGGTGCCGCCAGCACCTGCGGTGATCTGTACCACGGCGCTCAGCGGATCCTCCTCCGCGCTGAGCATGTTCTTGAATTCGAGCTCCTCCAGCGCTTCGTTCGCCTTCTTGAACTGGGCCTCCACCTCCTCTTCGGTCACCTCCTTGGCTTTCCAGAAGTCGAAGATCACGCCCAGGTCATCCAGTTCGCGCTTCACGCCTTCATACAGGCCTACCCACCGCTTCAACTCCCGGATCCGGTGCATCACCTGCTGCGCCTTCTTCTGGTCGTTCCAGAAATCGGGGTCCAGGGTGTATTTCTCCTCTTCGAGGATGCGACCGCGCTTCTCCTCGATGTCCAGGTAGCCTTTGAGGGCTTCCAAGCGCTCGTTGAGGTCGTCGATCTTGTCGATGGTGATCATGGGGCCGCAAAAGTAGCTGTCGGGCGGGAAGGGATGCACCGCAAAGACGCCACGGACGCAAAGCCCACGCAACGAAACCAAGGAACACAGCGTGGCGGAACCCGTTGCGTGCGTTGCGCCGTTACGGTGAAAGAACTAAAGGCTGCTCATGGCTTTCGCGACCTCACCACTTGAAAAGCCTCTACGTAGGAAGTACGCCATGACCTTCTGGCGTTTAACGAAAGGATCGGGTTCCTTTTCCTTCGTCCACCTCTTGTCGACTAGCATCTTCAGGCGGCCTTCCTGTTCTTCTTGATCAACGGCCTTCAACGCCGCCCGGATGCACGGCTCACTCACTTGCTTCTGCTTCAGTGCCGCTTCGATCTTCCGCAAGCCCCACCCCTTCTGCCGCGATTTGCTCACGGCGTAATGCTCCGCGAAGCGCGCTTCGTTCAAGAAACCTTCACCGATGAGCTGGCTGATGATGGGCTCGATCTCCTTGGCCGGCACCTCCCATGCGTAGAGTTTGTCGCGCACCTCCTGCTGGCACCGTTCCTGGCGGGCGCAGTAGTTGCGGGCTTTGGGGAGGGCCTCGCCCGTTGTTGATCTCTTTGGCATGAACGGTGGGACAACATTAGGCAGAAACGAGTCCATCACAGGAATGCGGATCCCGCGAGCTGCGGTGATCTTCAATGTATCTTCGTGGAACATAGATACCAGCTCATGGGCAAGCTCGCGAAAAAACGTCCCTCCACTGCGAAGCGTATCAGGAAGACAGAGCCAGCCAAGCGTCCCCGCAAACTGCTTGATGCCAAGAAACATGCAGGGACCATTCCCGGCATCGCCAAATGGGCGTTGGATGACGTAAGGACGATGCGCGATGAGTGGTGAGCGCCTTGTGGTTGACACCAGTGCTCTGATCCACTTGCTGGATGGCACCAAGGCCATCGTCGACCTGCTCAATGGGGCCGAGGTCTATGCCTCATTCGTCACGGAGATAGAAATGCTCTCCAGCACACGCGGAACAGCCGAGCACCTCTTACGCAAGAAGGCGCTACTTAACGAACTCTCCATCATCGATATCAACCAGCCGATCAAGGAGGTCACGATCGAATTGCGCAAGCGGCACGGGCTCAAAGTGCCTGACTGTTTGATCGCTGCCACCGCGATACATCTGGACTTGCCGCTGGTTACAACGGATAAGCACTTTGAACGGCTGAAGGACGAGGTGGCATTGTACCTGTTGTGATATGGCTACACACCTCGACATAAGGAGAACGAGGATCACGGCAGACTCCGCAGAGCACACGTATTGAACCGTGGACCTTCTCGAAAGCAAGTTCCGGATCCATCTAACCTCGGGAGGAACGCAGTTGACCGAAACGGCGCCCGGAAATATCGAGTAGCGACTTTATCGGCGCGCAGCGCACAAGATCAAGCAAGCGTGGCGAGAAGGAAACTTAACGGAACCCGCGGTATGGGCATCATAGCGGCACCTCGTTCCCCGCACCGTCCTGCACGGTGAAATCCAGGTACTGGTGGTTGCCGTCGCCTTTCACCTTGACCCACTTTCTCCAGCGCCACCACCACTTGTGTTGGATGCTTGGCAGGCCCTTGGTGAAATAAGCGGCCAGGAAAGGATGCACGCTCAAGGTGAGACCGGTCATCTGCTTCTCGCCGAGGAGGTAGTTCAAGGCGTTCTCGATCTCGTCCACGATCAGCACAGGGGCGCTCACTTCGCCGGTGCCGTTGCAGGTGGGGCAGTTCTCGCTGGTGTCGATCTCCGTTTCCGGACGCACACGTTGGCGCGTGAGCTCGATGACACCGAAACGCGAGGGCGGTAACACGTTGTGCTTCGCCTTGTCGTCCTCCATGGCGTCCTTCAACGCCTTGTGCAGGGTGCGCCGATTCTCCGGTTCGTAGAGGTCGATGAAATCGATGCAGATGATGCCGCCCATGTCGCGCAGGCGCAACAGGCGAGCGATCTCGATGGCGGCTTCCACGTTGATGTCCAACGCGTTCTTCTCCTGCTCCTGGTTGCCTCCCTTGCGGCTGCCACTGTTCACGTCGATCACGTGCATGGCCTCCGTCTTCTCGATGATCAGGTAAGCGCCACTGCTCAGCATCACCTGCTTGCCGAAGGCCTGCTTGATCTGCTTGTTGACACCGAAGTGATCGAAGATGTCGAGCTTGTTCTTGTAGTGCTTGACGATGCCCTTCTTCTCCGGTGCGGTCTTCTCCAGCGTCTGGTAGATCTCCTCAGCGAGGAGCTCGTCATCCACATGGATGCTCGTGAAGTTCTTGTTCAGCACATCGCGCAGCACCGCGCTGGTCCGGTCGATCTCGCCCAACACCTTCTTCGGCGCCTGAGCATTGCGCAGGTTGCGGAACATGGTGTCCCAGCGCTGCAACAAGGTCTTGAGGTCGTTCTCCAGGTCCTCCGTGCGCTTGCCTTCCGCGTTGGTGCGGATGATGACGCCGAAGTTCTTGGGCTTGATGGCCACCATCAGCTCCTTCAAGCGCTTGCGCTCCACTTCATCGGTGATGCGCGACGAGATGCTCGTCTTGTTGATGAAGGGCACCAGCACCATGTAGCGGCCCGCCAGGGTGACCTCGGCGGTGAGGCGTGGTCCTTTGGTGCTGATCGGCTCTTTGGCGATCTGCACCAGGATGCTCTGGCTGGCGCTGAGGACTTCGGCGAGTTTGCCCTCCTTGGGGATATCGCCGTCTAGCTTCCAGTCATCCAGCATGCTGGAGGTGACGGTGCCGCTGACGGCTCCCTTGGCGAACTTGTACGAGTTCTTGTACTGCGGCCCCAGGTCGAAGTAGTGCAGGAAGGCGTCCTTCTCATGGCCCACATCCACGAAGGCGGCGTTCAGCCCCGGTGCCACCTTGCGCACCTTGGCCAGGTACACATCGCCCACGGCGAAGCCGCGCTCGGTCTTTTCACGGTGCAGTTCGGCGAGCACCTTGTCCTTCATCAGGGCAAGCGCCACTTCACCTTCACCGGAACGGATGATGAGATCGATGTTCACTGCGGAACTTGGGCTGTGTGGAAGA
>JAEUTC010000254.1 GCA_016787985.1 Flavobacteriales bacterium
GTGCTGTCCTTGCGGGTCTCGGGGTAGGTCATCCGGGTAGCGGTGGGCTCGGTGGGTGCGCCACCGCATGCGGCGAGCATGACGGCACCGGCCGCTGCGAAGATCGTGTTGTTCGTCATCAAGGGGTTGGTGTGGTATCCCGCAAAAGTAGAAGCCCGACGCGGGTGGCGACGGGCTTCGGAGGCTTCCGAGGGTGATGAGTGGTTCGCGCCGTGTCGATCAGGCCCGTTTCCGGCGCTCCACCTGCACGGTCACCAGCTCATACAAGGTGCCAGGACCCGCCACCAGATCCACGGTGGTGCCGAGTTGTCCGGCCAGGGTGTGGATCAGGTCCATACCCAAACTGTCGTGGCGTTCCCACTTGCTCCGGTCGGGGAGGCCCACACCGTCATCGCCGATGCGCATGTTCAGGCCTCCCACTTCATCGCCATCGATGTGGACGATGATGGTGCCCTGCTTTCGGCCTTTGAAGGCGTACTTCAGGGAGTTGGAGATGATCTCGTTGATGATCAGTCCGAGCGGGATCAAGGTGTCCACGCTCATGGTGGGCACGTTGATGCGGATGTCCATGTCCAACTTGATATCGATCGTGTAGGCGTAGCACAGATCGCGCGTCAGGTGAGACAGGTAGCTGTTCACGTCGATGTTGGCCAGGTCCTTGCTCAGGTAGGTCTGTTCGTGCACCAGGGCCATGGCGCTCACGCGGTTCACGCACTCGTTGAAGAGTTCGGCCGTGTGCGGGTCCTTCACCTGATCCATCTGGAAACGGATCAAACTCTTCACGATCTGCAGGTTGTTCTTCACCCGGTGGTGGATCTCCTTCAACATCACCTCCTTCTCTTCCTTGCTCAGCATGGTTTCGCGGAGCTCGCGGTTGGTCTTCTCCAGGTTCTGCTTGGCCACGTCGAGTTGCTCCGACCGCAGCCGGCTCTGTACCAGTAGCCGATTGCTCACACCCACCAGCCAGGCGAAGACCACGGCGAGCAGGCAGGCCGCGAGTAGGAGGAGTTGTGCTTCGTCCCACCGGTCGGAAAGGGTGGCCGTGTGCGTACCCAGCCCCTGTTCGTGCACGCGCCGTGTGGTGCGGTCGATGGCCGATTGGGCGCGCTGCATGATGAACTCGAACACCACTTCGTTCGGTCGGTGGTCGGTCCATGATCCTTGGTGGGCCATGGCATTGGCATGGAGCGAATCCGCCTGGTGCAACAGCCCTTGGAGGATCCCCGGCAGTTCAGCCATACCCGGCGCATGGGCATTGCGTTCGCCGATGCCGGCGATCGAGGCGCTCACCTTCTGAAGCTCTTCGGGCCATTGGTAATGGCGCGTGCCCACATCCATGCGATGGGTCAAGGCGAGCTGATTCAACGAGCCGCTCAATTGACTGAGGTCATCGAGGAGACGGACCTCGTGCGAGATCTTGTGCTGGAGTTGACGGGACCGTGAGATGAGCGTAAGTCCATACACGATGAACACGGCAACGAGCAGGCCAGCCACCGTGGGCCAGGACCGGAGGTATTTCCACTTCAAGAGGTGCATCACGGAACCCGTTGAACGTGTTCCGACCGGTCCAGGTTGCGTCCATCAGGGCTCCACCTTCGCCCGCATCCGCGCTTCGAAGGTTTGAAGCAGGCCCGCGAGGTGCGCACTGGCCGCTTCCCGCAGCTCGCGGTGCAGCCGCACGATATTGGTACGCCCCATGCCACCAGCGCGGTACGCATCCTCATCGTGGCGCATCAGTTGTTTCAAATGGATGCCTCCCCGTGTGGTGTTGCGGTTGCCGGTATGGGTCAGTTCCGTGATGGTGATGCGGCATTCACCGGGCCCCACCTGCACGGTCACGGTGTAGCTCACCGTCCCGGTGGTCTCCTCGCGTCCGGTGAGCATCGCCGAGCGGAAGTTCATGCGTGCCGTGCCTTTCAGCGTCCCGGCCGCACGGTCGGTGATCAAGAGCTTTCCTCCCGGTTCCTTGCCGAAGGTCCAGGTCCAGGCTTCCATGGCGGCATCATGCAGCTGCACGGCGTTCATCGGAAGGGTCACCGACCGGGCGAAGGACAAGGCTGTGCTAGGCCCCGCCTCCGATGCTTGCGCATGCACCGACCCCGAAAGGAGCAGGGCTAGGATGGGGAACAGGAGGCGCATCGGTCGCAAGATAGCGGTGGTGGGTTCGATCAGCGGGCTACATTTGCCCCTCATTCATGATCCATGCCAACTGTTAATGCGGGCAACCAAGCCCTGAAAGTGGGGGTGTTCTACGATGGTAGCTACTACACCCATGTGAGCAACTACTACAACTACGTGCATTCCCACCGCCGTCGTATCCACATCGGAGGCCTGCACGATTACGTGAAGCACATGGTGGCCGAGCGGGAGGGGACCAAACCCAACCTCTGCCACATCATCGACGCCCACTTCTTCCGTGGCCGTTTCAGCGCGCGAGAGGCCAACGAAAAGGCCAACCAGCTCTACCACGATCGCGTGTTCGACGATGTGCTCATGTACAACAACGTCCAGACGCACTACCTGCCGCTGAAGGACATGATGGGCCGGAAGAAGGAGAAGGGCATCGATGTGTTGATGGCCCTGGAGACCTATGAGCTCTGCATGCTGAAGCGCTACGACGTGGTGGTGCTCGTGGCTTCCGATGGCGACCATGTGCCCTTGGTGCGCAAGCTGCACGCCCTGGGCTGCAAGACCATGCTTCTGGGCTGGGACTTCGAGTTCACCGATGCAGAGACCGGCGAACAGCAATACACCCGCACCAGCACCGACCTCTGGAACGAGGTGACCTACCCCTTGCCCATGCACGACCTCATCGACGAGGGGCTGAAGGATGACGACGAGCTTATCCGCGATTTCTTCGTGATGCGCGATGATCGTCCGCGCGACATGGATGAGCTGCCGATGGACCTCGACCCGGAATCGCGCCACCAGAGCTCGGTGATGAGCCTGATGAACGGTTACGGCTTCATCCGATTCCCGGACAATAACCTCTTCTTCCTGCGCGAGGATCTGATCGACGTCGAGTTCGGCGACCTCCACGTGGGGGACATGCTGGAGTTCAACGTGGCGGTGAACTCACGCGGCCAGCGGGTGGCCAAGCACATCAAAAGGGCCGACGGCGGCGCTAACTGATCGGGACCGGTAGGCGTAGGGTGAAGGTGCATCCGTGCCCTTCACCCGCGCTGGTGGCGGTGAGCGTTCCTCCGTTCGCCTGCACGTTACCGCGCATGCGGGCCAGCGAACCGCGACCCTGTGATTCACCACCCGTGGGCCTGCTGCCCAACCAGGCGAAGCGGACGAACACCTGCTCGAGGTCCGCTGCGGAGAGTCCGACCCCCTGATCCACTACGGTGAGTTCAGCCCAGCCCTCAGCGCTGCGTGCACGCAGGGCAATGGTGGAGCCCGCCGGAGAGAATTTCGAGGCGTTGGAGAGCAAGGCATCCAACACCTCTCCGATCAGCCGCGGGTCGGCATGGACCAGCAACGGATCGGACAGGTCGAGTTCCAGTGGTTGGGCTTTCCGTTCGAACCGGAACCGCAGCAGGTCCAGGCGCTCGCGAGCGAGTGCGCCCAGATCGAACGATCGAATGTCCGCAACGGTGCCCCCACGCTGCACGTCGAGATCGTCCATGAGGCGTTCTACCTCGCGCAGGGCCTTGAAGTATTGCTGTTCGCCGTATTCCACCAACTCCGACCGTTCGTCGGCCGAGTCGGGGTCCTTCAAACGCTCCAGGACTTGGTGCAGCCCGATGAGGCGATTGCGCAGGTCGTGTGAGAAGGTATGGAGGCGGTCGGCCTGTTCGGCGCTGGCTTTCATGACGGCGCATTGGCCGACCGTGCGAAGCGATGGAGCACATCCTCCAGGCTGTCGGCGTTGATGGGCTTGCTCAGGTAGGTGCAATCTTTGAGTTGGCCGATGGCGGCGATCACCTCGGGCTTGGTGCTGGCGGTGAGGAAAAGCACAGGGATCGGCTCGCGGGCATGGATCTCCTGGGCCAGTTCAAGACCGTTCTTGGTACCTTTCAGGTAGATGTCCATGATGATGAGGTCCGGCTTTTCCTGTGCCAGCAGGGCTTCAGCATCCTCGGAACTTCGTGCGGTACCGATCACCTCGAAGCCCATGCGCTCCAACTGGAGGCGGTAGCCGAAGGAGATGATGGTCTCGTCTTCAATGATCAGGATCTTCTTCATGGGAGAGGGAGCAGATAGGGAATAGCCTTTCAGAGCGCGCGGATCCTTTCGTGGTCGCGTACGACACGTTCGAAACTGTCCACGGTGAGCGCCTTTTCGATGTAGCCGATCACGGAGCGGAAGGAGAGGGCCTTCTCCAAGTCGGCGGGTCGGTTGCTGCTGCTGAACATCACCACACTGGTGCATCCGTTCGGAAGCAGTCCTTCATTCTCGCACATCGCCAGCAGATCGAAGCCGGTGTGTTTCGGCATGTTGATGTCCACGAACATCAGATCGGGCTTATCGCCGTCCGCGCGGAGGTAGTCGATGGCCTCATCGGCCGAGGTGAACGTGGTGAGGCGGCCTTTGTATCCCGCTTTCTTCAGGACCAGCTTGGTCACGAAGTTGCAATCATCCTCATCGTCCACGAGAAGGATGTGATGCACCGCGGTGAGGACGTCTGAGATGGCTGTCATGGGTCGCACCGTTCAACGGTGGACCGACCATAAGGTTTCACCGCAGCTCGCGGTCCAGCTTCACGATGTTCTCCGGTGATCCGGAGAGGTAGAGCAGGTCGTCGGTGAGGATCCGTTCCTCGCTCTTGACGTTGGTGATGAATCGTCCGGCACGCCGGATGGCCAGTAC
>JAEUTC010000263.1 GCA_016787985.1 Flavobacteriales bacterium
GGTCGCCATCGATCTCAAGTTGAACGAATTCGAGCCGGAACACGCTGGAAAGATGGACTTCTACCTGAACGTATTGAATGCCAAGGAGCGTGCGCCCGGGGATAACGAGTCCATCGGCATCATCCTGTGTGCCGAGAAGGATGAAATGGAAGTGGAGTTCTCCCTTCTCCGCAAGCAGAACGCCATCGGTGTGGCCAGCTATCGCCTGTTGAACGATCTCCCGAAAGAACTTCGGGGGAAACTGCCCAGTGCGAAAGAGCTGAAAACCGTTCTGGCACGTGCTTTGGCCACCGAGGACGAGCCGTCGAATACCACGAAGAAAAGATCCCGTAGAACTCCATGAGGACCCTCATCACCAGCATATTTCTCGCGATCGGGCTGGTCGGATCGGCCCAGAACGTCATCTGGAGCCATGCCATCGGCAACTGGCGGAACGGCCCCACGGTCTACATCACGCCGCTGATCGAGACCACCGAGGCTTTCACTACCGCGCAATTGATCGCCCGGTACAAAGCCGAATACCCCGAACTGAAGAACGTGACCGACCTGGACGTGCTACGCTTCGGATCCACAGAAGAAGGTGAAGAGAGTCGCAAGACGTTGAAGGCGAAGTACGGCATGCGCAAGCTCGAGGTGGTGATGCTCGAGCCACCGAAGGAACGCCCCGTTCCACCTGTACCTACGCGCCCCTGAACGGTGTCGGCCCCACACCGCCACGGTTATCTTGCCCGCATGCAGCGCATGGTGCTCCTCCTACCGTTGCTGTGGATGGGAACGTTCACCTCCGCTCAGCTCAACGATCAGCGGAACAGCTTCACCCGTGCGGACAGCTTGCGCGGTGGCATCGGACAGGAACGTGCGTGGTGGAATGCGGTGAGCTACGATGTGTGGGTCCGTCCTGATCCTGCCGAGCGCTCCATCCGCGGCATCACGACGATCGCCTTCGATGCAGTTGCGGAAGGGCGCCGCATGCAGATCGACCTGCAACAGCCGCTGGTGGTGGATAGCATACTCGTGGATGAACCGGCCTTCGTCGATGGGACCATCAGCATCCGACAACGGTCCTTGGCCTTTGAGCGCGACGGCGACATCATCTGGCTCGACTTGCCCGGTACCATGAAAGCGGGTGAAGCGAACACCGTCATGATCCTTTACCATGGCGTACCAAAGGCTGCGAAGAACCCACCTTGGGACGGTGGGTGGATCTGGCGCAAGGACAGTGCAGGGAACCCTTGGATGAGCGTGGCTTGTCAAGGCCTTGGAGCGAGCGTATGGTTCCCCTGCAAAGACCACCAGAGCGATGAACCGGAGGAGGGTGCCATGCTGCGTATCACCGCGCCGGACAGCCTGCAGGCGATCGGCAATGGCCGTCTGATCAGCACCTGGAAGAACGCCGATGGGACCACCACATGGAACTGGCAAGTACGGTCGCCCATCAACACGTACAACCTTATTCCCTACATCGGCAACTACACCCACTGGAACGAGGTGTGCCAGGGCAAGGAGGGTCCGCTTCAATGCGACTACTGGGTGCTTGCCAGCAACGAGGCCAAGGCAAGGGACCAATTCAAGCAGGTGCCGGAGATGCTGCGCTGTTTCGAGGAATGGCTGGGGCCCTACCCGTTCTATGAGGACGGCTACAAACTGGTTGAAGCGCCACACCTGGGCATGGAGCACCAGAGCGCCATCGCCTATGGGAACAACTATGTGAACGGCTATCGCGGGAGCGACTTGAGCGGAACAGGACACGGGCTGGAATGGGACTACATCATCATCCACGAAAGCGGACACGAGTGGTTCGGCAACAGCATCACCACGGCTGACATCGCGGACATGTGGGTACACGAGGGATTCACGGACTACACTGAGACCATCTTCACCGAATGCCAGCAGGGCGTCAAGTCCGCGCAGGAATACGTGATCGGCTTGCGCAAGAACATCCGTAACGACCGGCCTGTCATCGGGCCTTATGGTGTGAACCAAGAAGGCAGTGGCGACATGTATTACAAGGGCGCCAACCTCCTCCACATGATCCGGCACATCGTGGGTGATAGTACGTTCAAGGCCCTACTGCTGGACATGAACCGCACCTTCAGGCACAGCGTGGTCACGAGTACACAGGTGGAAGCCTTCCTGATCGGCTACAACGCCACCACGCTTGCCCGGCTTGACCAAACGCTTTTCGACCAATACCTGCGCACCACCAAGATACCCACCCTTGAGCATGCCTTGGTGAATGGTCGCCTCTGGATGCGTTGGGTGAACGCTGTACCAGGACTTCAACTCCCCGTGCGGGTACTGGTGGATGGATCAACGGTCTTCGGCCTGGTAGGGACCGGGTGGCAAGCCGCAGCAACTGAAGATCGCCTCAAGCGGAAAGCTCCTGTGCAGGTGGATCCGGCGTGGTACGTACACGCGCGCACGCTCAGCCGAAGGGAGATCAAGGCTTTGAAAAGGACCGAACTGAAAGGCCGTTAAGCGGAGCGCTGCTCGCGGTGCTTCGCGAGCGCTTGCGCGGCCGTGCTCCGCACCTTGGTCGCGATGATCGGTGACCAGCCCAGGAGAAGGCCCGGCAGTCCCAATGCCTGTCGGCTCCAGCGCCAGAGGTCGAATCGATCCCGGTGCACCAGGATCAGCCCATCCTTCAGGGTGAACTCAGCGGTGATGACGT
Organism: Flavobacteriales bacterium; assembly: GCA_016787985.1. Lineage (GTDB taxonomy): Bacteria > Bacteroidota > Bacteroidia > Flavobacteriales_F > PHOS-HE28 > PHOS-HE28. Next base: position 2,672 of record JAEUTC010000263.1, read on the forward strand.
TGTGCACCGGTCGCTTCGTGCGGCTGAAGGTGTACCACGCCTCCCAGCGGACCCGTCCCCCGGTGGCGCTCTCCTCCAGCACGCGGAACGTGATCCGCAGATCCGTGCCGCTGGTGAGCAGCATGCGCCACATCGCTTGCACACCCGCTGCGTCCAGATCGGTGAAGACCGGATCACTGAAGCGGGCGTCGGGGTGATAACAGGCGCCCATGGTGGTCCAGTCGCGTTGGGCGAAGGCGGTGTAGAACCGGTGGAGGACGGACATGATGTGAAGGTAATGCGTACGTACCTTCGGGACATGAGAACGAGCCTCACCATCGTGCTATCGCTCTTGTTGAGCGTGGCGGTTATTGCCCAGGATGAAGCGCGCTACGAAGAGTTGATCAAGACGGCATTCGCACTTTACGAACAGAAGGACTACAAAGGCTCGGCTGTTACGTATTCGAAGGCCTTTGAAGCCATCGGATGGAAAGGCTATCAAGGTGATCGGTACAACGCGGCCTGTTCGTGGGCGTTGGCTGGTGTGGCGGATTCCGCCTTCTTCCAGTTGAAGCGGATCGCCGATAAGATGAACTACACGAACCTGGGCCACATCAGCACGGACAGCGACCTCAACAGCCTTCACACGGACAAGCGATGGGATGAAGTGATCGGCCTGATCAAAGCGAACAAGGATCGCGCAGAGGCCAACTACGACAGGCCGTTGGTGGCGCTCCTGGACTCCATCCATAACGAGGACCAAGGACTGCGCCATCAGATCGATGAAGTAGAAGCCAAATACGGCGGTGATTCCGATGAAATGCAAGAACTCTGGCGCAACATGGCTCGCAAGGATTCCATGAACCTGATCGTTGTGGAACGGATCCTGAACGAACGGGGTTGGCTTGGACCGGATGTGGTCGGTCCCACGGGCAATTCCACGCTCTTTCTGGTCATTCAACATGCGGACCTGGCCACGCAGGAAAAGTACCTGCCCATGATGCGCGAAGCGGTCACGAACGGCAAGGCCAATGGGAGTGATCTCGCCCTGTTGGAGGATCGCGTGTTGATGCGCAACGGCAAACGACAGCTCTACGGAAGCCAGATCGGCCGAGACCCGAAAACCGGCGAGTTCTACCTAAGCCCTGTGGAAGACCCCGATCAACTTGATGTAAGGCGAGCGAGCATGGGCCTAGGCCCGATCGCGGATTACTTGGGCAACTGGGACATGAAGTGGGATGTGGAGACCTACAAGAAGGAGCTTCCCGCCCTGGAGGAACGCATCAAGGCCGCTCGTCAATGAACACCGGCAACCACCACTACGCCCTCACGATGGAATGGACCGGAAACCTCGGCACCGGCACCGACCATTACCGCAGCTACCGGCGTGATCATGTGATCCGCATCGCAGGGAAGCCGGAGCTGCTGGGTTCAGCCGACCCCACGTTCCGTGGCGATCCCGAGCGACACAACCCGGAGGATATGCTCGTAGCGGCCTTGAGCGCTTGCCACATGATGAGCTACCTGCATGTATGTGCCATCAACGGGGTGGTGGTGACCGCCTACGTGGATCATGCCACGGGAACCATGCAGACCGCATCGGATGGAAGCGGGCGCTTCCTTGAAGTGACCCTTCACCCCGAGATCATCGTGCGCGACGAAGCGATGATCCCGAAGGCCACCGAGCTTCACCACAAGGCCCATGAACTGTGCTTCATCGCCAACTCGGTGAACTTTCCGGTGCACTGCACACCACGCATCCGTTCCCGCGGATAGCGTTCAGCTCGCCGAAGTAGGCGACGTGTTCCGTAGCATTGCGTCATGCGCGAACTGGAACGCTCCCTCCTCTCCTTCGGATTCCTCCTTGCCGTTCACTTGACGTGTGCCGCCCAGGATACCTCGAAAGTGGACACCAAGGTGGCCTACCGCTACCCTGAAACAAGCGTCACGAAACACAGCATCACCATCGGCGGGCAGCGCATCGACTACACGGCCACTGCGGGGCATTTGGTCCTGTTGGATGAAAAAGGGAAGCAGCGTTCGCACAACTTCTACGTGGCCTACACCAAGGACACGCCGAAGGACAAAACGAACGATCATGCGAAGCGGCCCATCACCTTCGCCTTCAATGGCGGGCCTGGCAGCAGCTCGGTCTGGTTGCACATGGGTGCCTTGGGACCGAAGCGTGTGGTGATGAACGATGATGGCACCAGTAGCGGCCCTCCTTACACGATGGTGGATAACGCGCACTCCTGGCTGGACAAGACTGACCTGGTCTTCATCGACCCGATCGAAACGGGATACAGTCGTCCGGCTGAAGACGTGGAAAAGAGCGAATTCACCGGCTACACGCAGGATCTGCAGAGCGTGGGTGACTTCATCCACAAGTACGTGACGTTGAACGGTCGTTGGGCCTCACCGAAATTCCTGGCCGGGGAGAGTTATGGGACCACGCGTGCCGCCGGTCTTTCGGGCTACTTGCAGGACCGCCACGGCATGTACCTCAACGGCATCGTGCTGATCAGTGCGGTGATGAACTTCCAGACCTTGGTGGGCAATGAAGGGAACGATCTGCCAGCCAGCCTCTTCCTGCCCAGCTTCGCGGCCACGGCCTATCACCATGGCAAAGTCGACAAGAACCGATTTGCCACGGAGCAGGACCTACGAGCAGAAGTGGAGCGTTTCGCGTTGAACGAGTACACCACCTTCTTGATGAAAGGCGACCGCACCACGGCCGAGGAACGCTCGACCATGGCGGCCCGGCTGAGCGCGTACACGGGGATAGCTCCTGATGTGATCCAGCGGAACCACCACCGCCTCACCACCCGCATCTTCACCAAGGAACTACTGCGGGCAGAAAGCCGCACGATCGGCCGTTTCGATGGCACGATCAAAGGGATCGACAGAAGCGACGCCGGCGATGGCTTCGACTTCGACCCGAGCTACAACCTCACGGTCTACGGGCCCTACACGGCGGCCATCAACGACCACCTGCGCAACACCTTGAAGTACGAGAACAGCGACAAGGTGTACGAGATCCTCACGGGCAAGGTGCAACCGTGGAACTATGGCTGCGACCAGAACAAATTCCTGAACAACGCCGAAACACTGCGCTCAGCCATCCATAAGAATCCGGCCTTGCGCGTGTTGATCTGCAGTGGCTACTACGATCTGGCCACCCCCTACTATGCCACGGAATATACGGTGGACCACATGTTCCTGGATGAAGACCTCCGCAAGAACATCGCAGTAACGTACTACCACGGTGGGCACATGATGTACACGATGAGGACGGAGCTGGATAAGTTCACTGGGGATGTGAAGAAGTTCTATGATGGCTTCAAGTTCTGAGCGGCTTGCGGCCCATAGAACACATCGTCATGGTCAGACTGACCGATCCGCTTTCGAAGTACCCTTCCTCCATTCATTAACGAAATGGAATAGCGTCGCAAGGAGGAACGTGATGTTCACAAAGCGAGCGAACGGCGGTGCTCCTTCCGGCCACAGTTGACCAAGAAGAACAACAACGTTCAGCAAGAGCAGGATGATCAGGATCGGCTTCTTCATGGTGGAGATGGTGCATCAAGGTAAGGTGCGACCATCTTCCACGATCGATCATTCAACCCATTGACCGGCAGGCTGATGGACTGTGGGTAAGTCACATCGTCGACGCTGGGGCCTGTCGGTAACTTCGTGCCCCTGCCTCAAGCCGCCCTCGATGTCGTTCAGTCACCTCCACGTCCACACCCAATTCTCGCTCCTCGACGGGGCCGCCAGCATCCCTTCGCTCTTCAAGAAAGCGGCGAAGGACGGCCAGCCCGCACTGGCGATCACCGACCACGGCAACATGTTCGGGGCGTTCAAGTTCGTGGCCGAAGCGGGCAAGCACAAGAAGCCCGGGTCAAGCCCGGGCCAGGCTGATCAACTTGCTGTGAAACCCATTGTGGGTTGCGAGTTCTATGTGGTGGCCGATCGCTTCAAGAAGACCTTCACCCGCGACGATAAGGACAAGCGCTTCCATCAGCTGATGCTGGCCAAGAACGCGGAAGGCTACAAGAACCTCAGCAAGCTCTGCTCACTGGGCTTCATGGACGGGTTCTACAGCAAGTATCCACGGATCGACAAGGAGTTGATCATGAAGTACCACGAGGGGCTCATTGCCACCACGTGTTGCCTTGGTGCCAGTGTTCCGCAGGCCATCATGCGCGCGGGTGATGGCGACCTTTCTGCTGCCGAGACCGAGTTCAAATGGTGGTTGGATCTCTTCGGCGAAGACTACTACATCGAACTACAACGCCACGGCATTCCCGAGCAGGACAAGGTGAACGCCGTGCTGGTGCAATGGGCCCGCAAGTACAACGTGCCGATCATAGCCAGCAACGACAGCCACTACACCGATCAGGAGGACAGCAACGCGCACGATATCCTGCTGTGTGTGAACACCGGCGAAAAGCAGAGCACGCCCATCGCCACGGACGAGGACACCTCCACGAAGGACAAGCGCTTCGGCTTCCCCAACGACCAGTTCTTCTTCAAGACCCAGGCGCAGATGGCCGAAACCTTCCGCGACCTGCCGGAGGCCTTGGACAACACCGGCCTGATCGTGGACAAGGTGGAGACCTTGAAGCTGAAGAAGGACATCCTCCTGCCCAACTACCAGCTACCGGAAGGATTCACCAACCAGGACGACTACCTGCAGCACCTGACCTATCAGGGGGCCATCAAGCGGTACATCAACGACGGGGTCTCAGGCATCGATTCGCTGGACCCGAAGATCAAAGAGCGCCTGGATTTCGAGCTCTTCGTGATCCGCACGATGGGTTTCGCGGGCTACTTCCTCATCGTGCAGGACTTCATCAACCACGGTCGCGAGATCGGGGTATTGATCGGTCCTGGCCGTGGCAGTGCAGGGGGCAGTGCGGTGGCCTATTGCATCGGCATCACCAACATCGATCCTATCAAATACGACCTGCTGTTCGAGCGCTTCCTGAACCCGGACCGCAAGAGCATGCCCGATATCGATACGGACTTCGACGACGAAGGGCGCCAGCGCGTGATCGATTATGTGGTGGAGAAATACGGCCAGAACCAGGTGGCGCAGATCGTCACCTACGGCAGCATGGCCGCCAAGAGCAGCATCCGCGATGTGGCCCGGGTGATGGACCTGCCCTTGGCCGAGGCCGACCGTCTGGCGAAGCTGATCCCCGAGCGGCCCGGCATCGAACTCGGTCGCCTGCTACGCGCTCCCATGGATGGCGAAGGAAGTCTGAAGCAGAAGGAGAACCTCGGCAGTGAGGAACTCGCCTTGGTGAAGCAATTGCGAGATGTGCTGGAGAGTGGCGAGCTCACCAGCGATGTGCTCAATGCCGCGGAAAAGTTGGAAGGATCAGTGCGCGGCACGGGAGTCCATGCGGCCGGCATCATCATCGCGCCGAGCGACCTCACGGAGATCATCCCGGTGTGTACCTCGAAGGAATCCACCTTGCTGCTCACACAGTACGATGGCAAGGTGATCGAGGACGCCGGTGTCATCAAGATGGACTTCTTGGGGTTGAAGACGCTCACCATCATCCGCGATGCGCTCCGGATGATCAAGGCCAACCATGGGGTAGACATCGACATCGACGGCATACCGCTCGACGACGCCAAGACCTACGCGCTCTACCAGCGCGCCGAGACCAACGGCACCTTCCAGTTCGAAAGCGCGGGTATGCAGAAGTACTTGCGCGAACTGAAGGCCGACCAATTCGGCGACCTCATCGCCATGAACGCCCTGTACCGCCCGGGGCCATTGGAATACATCCCCACCTTCATCAAGCGGAAACATGGTCTGGAGAAGATCGTGTACGACCTCCCTGAGATGGAGGAACTGTTGAAGGAGACCTATGGCGTGACGGTGTACCAGGAGCAGGTGATGTTGCTGAGCCAGAAGCTGGCGGGCTTCACCAAGGGCGACGCGGACGTGCTGCGGAAGGCGATGGGCAAGAAGGACCGTGCCACGCTGGACAAGATGAAGGGCAAGTTCCTGGAGGGGACCGCCGAGCGGGGCTTCGACGCCAAGGTGTGCGAGAAGATCTGGACCGACTGGGAGGCTTTCGCACAATATGCGTTCAACAAGTCGCACTCCACTTGCTACGCGTTCGTAGCCTACCAGACCGCGTGGTTGAAGGCCAACTACCCCAGCGAGTACATGGCCAGCGTGCTCACCCACTCGCAGGGCAGCATCGACAAGATCACCTTCTTCATGGAGGAATGCCGGCGCATGGGCATTTCCGTGCTCGGTCCCGATGTGAACGAGAGCCAATTGCAGTTCAGCGTGAACAAGCAGGGGCAGATCCGCTTCGGGCTCGGCGCGGTGAAGGGTGTAGGTGAGGCTGCCGTGGAAGCGCTCGTGGCGGATAGGCAGGCGAATGGTCCCTACAAGGACATCTACGACCTGATGCGGCGGGTGAACTTGCGGGCCGCCAACCGCAAAGCGTTGGAAAGTCTGGCCTACGCCGGTGCCTTCGACGGTTTCCCCAAGAGCCACCGGGCACACTTCTTCCACAGCGCGGGCGAAGGCAAGCCCACCTTCCTGGAAACGCTGGTGCGGTACGGGCAGCAAAGCCAGGATGGGGCGGATAGTGCGCAGGTGAACATGTTCGGGGAGTCGGATGATGCTGCGGGCATCCCAGAACCCGCACTACCGGCCATCGATCCGTGGAGCGCGCTGGAACAACTCCACTACGAAAAGGAGGTCATCGGCTTCTACCTGAGCGGCCACCCGTTGGACGACCACCGTTTGGAGATCAAATACCTGTGCAACACGACCCTGCCCGATCTGAAGGAACTGGACAAGTTGGCGGGCCGCGACCTCACCTTCGCAGGCATCGTCACCAAGGCCGAACACCGCATCGCCAAAAGCGGTAAACCCTTCGGCAGCCTCTCGTTGGAGGATCACAGTGGCACCCACGAATTCATGTTCTTCAGTGAGGACTACATGAAGTTCAAGCTCTACCTCCAGACCGGTGCTTTGTTGTTGGTGAAAGGGAAAGCCATGGCACGCACTTGGGGCCGCGATGAAGGGCAAATGGAACTGAAGGTTTACAACATCGACCTGTTGGGCGATGCGCGGGAGAAGTACATCACCAAGCTGAACCTGAAGTTGGATGCCGACAGGGTGGACGACGCGTTGGCCCGTGAACTTGGACAGCTATTGAAAGCCTCGCCGGGCAAGTGCAGGGTGAGCATCCAACTCGTGAGCGAACAGGAAAAGATGGCCCTGGAAGCGCCCACGAAAGGGATCAGTGTGGCGGTGAGCGAAGACCTGATCCGGTCTTTGGACGGCCTACCCGAGGTTTCCTACACCCTGAACTGACGGATCGTCAGATTAGTTTCCATGGCAAGGATCTTGTCCCAGGGTTGTACCTTTGTGGTCATAACGCGTGGAAAACTGACCGGGACAAGGCTGCCGAGCGATCGTCAGCCATCCGCAACTTGCACGACCAACGAACAGTAACAAACGAGGCAACGGGAGTTGCTCACCTTAGAACATGGCACTCGAATTCACCGACAGCAACTTCGAAGAACTCGCGCTGAAGAGCGACAAACCCGTGATGGTGGACTTTTGGGCGGAATGGTGCGGCCCTTGCCGCATGGTAGGTCCAGTGGTGGAGGAATTGGCGCAGGAGTACGATGGCAAAGCAGTTATTGGCAAGGTCAACGTGGACAACAATCCGCAGACCGCCATGAAGTATGGCATCCGCAGCATACCCACGATCCTGTTCATCAAGAACGGCGAGGTGGTGGACCGCAGTGTGGGTGCAGTGCCCAAGAGCCAATTGAGCCAGAAGCTCGAAGGGCAGCTGGCCTGATCGAACACAGTAGGAAAGTGAAAGCCCGGGACCATCCCGGGCTTTCTTCATTCAGTTCGGGTCATCTAGCGCACGTGGAGTTTGAGCACGGTCGGCCCTGCCGCTGTGGTGCACTCCAATAAGTACCTGCCGGTGGTCAGTTCGGATACATCCAACCGGACCGTTCGGGAAGGAACACCTGTCGTGGGTGCGGTGAGGGTGCGCCCCGTGACGTCGAACAAGCGGAAGGCCTGGATCACTTCATCCGCCTTGATCAAGACCTCATCCACTCCAGGATTGGGGTACATTGAGAATGTGGGACCAGCAGGGCCATCGTCCTCGAGGCCGGTCGCGATCATGTTCACCTCGACCGTATCGCGATCGACACACGCTCCGTTCGAGGCCGTTAGCACCACCTCGAACGTCCCTGGCGAGCCGTAGCTGTGCAGTGGGTCCAGTTCGGTGCTGGCACCCCCGTCGCCGAAGGACCAGGATGCGTTCGTGGCATTGGCGGACGTATTGACGAATTGCACCCCACCATCTTGTGGAGACCATGTGAATGAAGCATCCGGAAAAAGGGGATCCTCTTCCACGATGCGCATGGTGAAGTACCGCCAACCGGGTGTTTGAGTGGGTGTGCAGTCCACCCGGAACCACTGCCCGAACCCACCGAGGTAGTAGGCCCCATCGGGTCCTTGCCCGATATCGAACGCAGCAGAGGACATGTTGTTACTGCCTGCAGGAGGATGCTTGAGCCAGACCATGTTGCCCAGTGGATCCAGTTTTAGCAAGGTATAGGGCCGGGCGCAGGCTGGGATCTGAATGCCATTGACCACACCGCTTGAAATGATGTCGGCGGTAGCAAGCGTATTTCCATCGGCATCGACCATTACATCCCAAAAGGTCACCTGGTCGTACAAGGAATAGGCTGGAACGGCGAAGTCCTCGTCGCCGGTGGCGGAAAAGGCGAGCATGAAACCGACATTCGTGTTGTACGGTGGCAGCGCAGGGAAGTCCCCCCCGGCAAAGCTGAAGGCCGTATCGCTCGCCGTGGCCACGAAAACGCGCCCATCGTTCGCCACGGCCAACCCACGCACCCGCTCGGTAGTGGGATTCATGCCACCGAAGGAGCGCACCCATTGGAGGTCACCTTCAAGATCCAAGAGCATCACGATGCCTTCATTCTGATCCGTCGGGTCGTTCGGTACCGGTGTACCTTGGAACTCCATGACATCGGCGGTGTATTCCGAACCAGCGATGGCGATATAGCCATCAGGGTTGACATCGATGATCATATGACTCGCCTCGAACGTGCCCAACTCAAGGGTGGACAGCAGTTCCAGGTCGCTATTCCAACGCTGCAGCACGGCCGACCCCGGTGTTGAACTTAGGACGGTGTAGAGGTCGTTCCCAGCGGTATCCATCGTGTAGCCGACCCCACCCACACGTGCGCGATCCACATCACCGTCCGAGGATACCCGGACCAGGATGCTACGATCACCCGTGGATGGCAAGGTGAGCAGTGTATCGTCGGCCATGAAGGTGGTATTGAAGCCGGAGACCTGGATGCGTAAGTAGATCCTATCCTCGTCGTCCACCGCAAGTGCTCCAATGAACTGGTCGCTGGTCGACCCGAAGTGTTTTGCCCAAGCCACTTCACCAGTTGAAAGCACCTTGATCAACAGGATATCATCGGCCCCGCCGGATCCGAACGTCGTTCCGCCCACCGTGATCGTACTGGAGTATTCCACCGCTGTGATCGTGGCACCTTCACTATCCACCTTGGTGAAACTGCGGAGATTGGAGCCATGGGTGGAGGTATAGTAGACCCAATCCATGCGCTGGGCTGCCAGACCTGAAGAAAGTAGGAGGAGAAAGGCAACACTGATCCCGTGGAAGGTTCTCATTGGCGGTGTCTTGGTCTGGACAGGAGACGGGATCATCTCGGATCAGTTGTCTCCGAAGTCAGGAACCTCACGAAATGGTGGGCGATCCACTTCCGTATGCCGAACTTCGTCCCTCGGCTGTTGCGTCGTGCCACGGTCGATCACGGATGCCCATCGAACAAAAAGCCCTGCAGGTCCTTAGTCAGCTAGAATTCCACTCCAAACAGGTGGTGGAAGGCTTCCTAGCGGGCTTGCACAAGAGCCCCTTCCACGGGTTCAGTGTGGAGTTCGCCGAGCATCGGGCCTACAACCAGGGCGAGAGCACCCGCCACATCGATTGGAAGCTCTACGCCCGTACGGATAAACTCTTCGTGAAGCGCTACGAGGAGGAAACCAACTTACGGTGCCAGCTGGTGGTGGACGCCTCGAGTTCCATGTACTATCCGGAGGCGGTCCCTAAAGGTGGGTTCAACAAGATCCAGTTCGCCACCCATGCCGCTGCGGCCTTCGTGCAGTTGCTGAGGAAACAGCGTGATGCAGTGGGCCTCACCACCTTCGCCGACCGTGTTCTGGTAAAGGAAGAAGCGCGCAGTAATGCGGTACACCTGCGGCATCTGATGCACCAACTGGAGGACTTGCTCAGCACCGAAGCACCGGCCCGTGGCCAGCGCACCTCAGTGGTCGAAGCTTTACACGACATCGCCCAGCGCGCCCATCGTCGCAGCTTGGTGGTGATCCTGAGCGACATGCTCGACGGTGCTGACCGGGAGGAGCAAGTCTTCGAGGCCTTACAGCACCTGCGGTTCAACAAGCACGACATCATCATTTTCCACGTGGTGGACCGCAAGCACGAGTTGGATCTTGACCTCGCCGACCGACCTTACACCTTCGTGGATGTGGAGACCGGTGAACAGGTGAAAGCCCACCCGGCGGAAGTGCGCGAGGCCTACAAGGCCGCCATGGCCGAGCGTTGGCATCGCCTGAAGTTGAAGTGCGGCCAATACCGGATCGACCTGGTGGAAGCGGACATCAACGCGGGCTTCGAGCCCATTCTGCTCGAATTCCTGACGAAACGCGCGCGGCTTTACTGAGCCTATTCGCTGCGCAGCCAGTGCACCGCGCGCTCCAAGGCCGCATCGCTTTCTGCGTTGGTCGGCACCACTTCGTCCGGTGGTATCGCACCACCATAAGCGTTCATGGCGCGGTCCACGTACACCGAGGTGGCCAGGAACAGCATAGCCCCATCGCTGAGCACGAAGTTGGTGTTAGTGGTGGAGTAACCAGCGGTCGCTGCTCCGAAACTGCGCGCATCGGGTCGGCCGCGGAACGCCACTGCGACCACCTCGCCGGAACTGGCCGTGGAGGGGCCGGTGAGCACTGCCACGCGGGGATCGGGAGCAAGCAGGGTGTATGGCGTGCGGGAAACGGCGCACTGCGCGGTATCATCCATCCAACTGCGCCCTTCTCCATAGGACCACTCGGAGCGGTCCGGGCCGGTGCCGAAGTACCCGCAAACACCGGTGCCCAGCACAGGGCCGATACCTGCCAGCATGGGCCAGCAATTTCCGCCCTGGTTCCCACGCAGATCCAGCACCCAACCCTTCAGCCCGGGTCGGTCCAAGGCGCGGATCAGGCCTTGCAAGGTGTCTGCGAAATAGGTGTCCCACTGCGCAATGCCGGAATTGAATGCTGGCATGTTCACGTACGCCACATCGTCACCGATCAAGTGACCGGTGGTGATGGGAAAGTCGAAGGTCTTCCCGGCCACGGACGAGTCGGGCTCCCCGCCATCCGCACCGCTCCATACATCCGCTTCGGCCTTGCTCCAGTAGAAGCTGTGTTTGTCCACGGACTTCAGGAAGAAGTTGGCCACTTGTTGGAAATGCTGCACGGACCTGCCACCGGCGAGGATCCGTCGCAATTGATCCTCCAACAACACGGTATCGAGGGTACTGCGGTACAATGAGTGCGCCTTGATCAAGGTGAGCACTTCGTCCGCATAGACTTGCAGCGCAGGTGCAATAGTGCTGTCCGAACGCGGCGGTTCGGTCACGGTCACATCATCCACAAGCAGTTCAACGGCGCTCTTCAATTGGAGCCCGACACGCAGGCTGTGCACTTGGTCATTCACCCAGAAAGACAAGGAGAGTTCTTCCCATGCGTCGTGGGGTTCAGCACCTTGAGGGGAGGTGACCTGGTAGTTCAACGTGCCGCCTTCGGCGTTCGTGGAGTACGCGAACAGCTCCACGCCCGAGGCCCCCTTGCTGACCTTGACCTTGGCGGAAATGCGCAGTTGATGAGGTCCGACATAGCGGCTCATGTCGTTGTGTACAAGGTGCCCGGGAGCGTTCGCACTGAAGTCTCCTTGGAGAAAAAGGGAACGCAGGCCTTCCGCTGGTCGCTCGGTGGAAGAGCTTACCCGAAGACCTTCACCGACGTACCAGAACGGGGGGCTGAAGGCACCGGTATCGGGCAGTATTTCGAAACCGCCGTTGCGCAAGTACTGCGCGTGGGCCGTGGCGGACAGGAAGACGAAAAGAACGGCCCATTTGCGCATGCAGTAAATGTAGGCGCCCTCCCGAAGGCTCAACGTGGACCAATGGCCGACCAGACCGAGGCGCCACGGAAACTTTCAACGCGGATTTGCAGGATCCCGACATAGCCTTACATTTGCACCCGCCTCGTTGAAAAATGAGGTTGAACGGACCGGTAGTTCAGCTGGTTAGAATGCCGCCCTGTCACGGCGGAGGTCGCGGGTTCGAGTCCCGTCCGGTCCGCAAAAAGCCCCTTCCGAGGGGCTTTTTCCTTTGAAGCAGACGGGACGAGAAGCCTGTCCCGAGCAAGCCCCGAGGAACGAGGGGCGCGTCGAGGGAAGTCCCGTCCGGTCCGCAAAAAAGGTCATCTTCGGATGGCCTTTTCTGTTTTCTGACCATGCGCTCCCTCCTGCTCCTCCTCGCCATCGCCCTACGAATGGTCGTTGCCGGTCAGGACGCATCCCTCGTTCCTGGCATCCACAAGGAACTGAAGGCTGCCACCAACGACACCCTGCGCGCCGATGCGTTGGCCAGGCTATGTTTCAACCTGATCCACAGCGACCCGGACAGTGCGCGCCTGTGCGGTGATCAGGCCCTGGCGCTGGCCAACCGCATCGGCAACAGGCGTGCCTTGGGCGACGCGCACAACAACCTAGGCTGGCTGGAGGCCCAACAAGGGCACTTGGACAGCGCCGACCACCATCTGGACAACGCACTAGCCCTGTTCCGCAAGGCCGGGAAGCCAGAGCACATCGCAGTGACCCTGAGCAACAAGGGCTGGGTGGCCGAGAAGCATGGCGACCAGGTGGGTGCGTTGAGCCATTTCCTGGAGGCGTTGAAGTATAGCGAGCAGGCCCGCGACACCGCCAGCACCTCCATCCTGCTCTATTCCATCGGCATCGCCTATCGGAAGACCGGCGAAATGAAGCAGGCCCTGGACTTCCTGGAACGATCGGCCGCGTTGGAACGTGTCTTGGGGCGGAAGAACAAACAAGCCAACTGTGTCGTCGCCATAGGCAATACCTACCGCGAACTGGGTGACACGGCCCGGGCCGTCGAACAAATGCGGGAGGCGGCTCTGATGTTCGAAGCGCTGCGCGACCATCAAGGTATGGGCATTACGGCCGAGAACATCGGCGACCTGCTGGCGCCATCCGATCCGGCCGCAGCCTTGATCGCCTACCGCACTGCTCGCGCCCATTATGACACGCTGCACAGCACCACCGACCTGGCCTATGTGCTGCGGAGTTTGGGGGCTCTTCACCTGCGGTCGGGGCGGACGAAAGAAGCAGCGGAAGCGCTTCTCACGGGGAAGGCGCTTGTTCCAGGCACAGGGGACGCTGAACTGGAAATGAACTATGCCTTCAGCCTGGCCGAACTAGGGCGCGTTCAAGGCGATGCCGACGCAGTGTTCACTCAGATGGAACGGTACCTGACCCTGAAGGACAGCTTGCAGGGCGCCGATACACAACGCGAACTTGCCCGCCTTCGCACCACCTTCGACACTGAGCGCAAGGAAAAGGACAATGCCTTGCTGCGCGCACAGAACAGCGAACAGGGCGAGCGTATCCGCCGCAACCGACAGCGTCTGGTGGGCATCGCGGTCATCGCAGCCCTTGCCACCATCGCAGCACTGCTCTTCTACCTCAATTACCGGCAGAAACGGCAGTATGCGCTGCTGCTCGAAGACCTGAACAGCAAGCTCGCCAACAGCAATTCGGAGATCACCGAGATCAACGGCCTGCTGGAGCTGAAGTTGCTGCGCAGCCAGATGAACCCACACTTCATCTACAACTGCATCAGCAGTGCAGCGCGTATGACACAGGCAGGCAAGCAGATCGAGGCGCTGGGTTACCTGCAAGGATTCGCGCGGCTGTTGCGCCAGGTGCTGGACCACAGTGTGGACGACCGGGTCAGTGTAGAGAACGAGGTGGACTTCCTACGGCAGTACCTGAAGTTGGAGGCCGTGCGGCTCGATGGGCTGGCATTCGCCGTGGAGGTCGATGCGACCTTGTTGGATGAGGATGCTGAAGTTCCCGCCCTCATCGTGCAGCCCTTTGTAGAGAACGCGGTATTGCATGGATTGTCGGACAAGGCAGGGGAGCGCCGGATCGATGTCCGCTTCGACCGTGCAGCTGATCGTGTACGCTGTACCATCACCGACAATGGGGTAGGCCGGAAAGCGAGCAGTGCCACTGACGCAGTAAAGCAGGACCATCGCTCTCTGGGAATGCAGCTCACCCGCGAACGCCTCCTCCTGTTGACCCGCAGGCTGGGTGGCGAACGTCCCGTGCTCATCGAGGACCTGCTTGGCCCGGACGGTGGGGCGATAGGGACCCGGGTGACTTTGCTGCTCTGACACTTGAGGTTCTAACTTGCCGAGCAAGTACACTCAAATGATCAGGGCTTTGGTGGTGGATGATGATCCGGCGAACAGAGCCTATATGCGCACGCTTTTGGCAGGCCATGCCGAGGTAAACGTGGTAGGCGAAGCCGGGAACATCGCGGAGGCGAAAGAACTCATCGCTACAGAACGGCCGGACCTGCTCTTGCTGGATGTGGAGATGCCTGGTGGTACCGGTTTCGACCTGTTACAACAGCTAGACACCTGGCCCTTCGAGGTGATCTTCTGCACAGGCTTCCAACGCTACGCGATACAGGCCATCCGCTTCAGTGCGCTGGATTACCTGTTGAAACCTGTGCAGCCGGATGAATTGTCGGCGGCACTTCAACGCTACCACCAGCGGCACCCGCATGCCGACCGCAAGGTGGTGCAGCAGCAGTTCCTGCAGAACATCCGCCAGACCGATGAGCAACGACTGAAGCTGACGCTCACCACTGGCGACCGCACCTACTTCGTATCTCCCGCTGAACTGAGCCATTGCACGGCGGACGACAACTACACCGAGCTGCATACGTCCGATGGTCGCCGCTTCGTTTCTGCGCGTACGTTGAAGGACTATGAGGACATGCTGGTGCCGCTGGGCTTTCTGCGTGTGCACCGCAGCACATTGGTGAACAAGTCGCTGATCACCCATTTGGATGATGGTCATGTGGTGCTCAAGAACCATGCGCGGCTTGAAGTGAGCCGCAGGAAGCGTGAGGAGGTGCTGAAGGCACTGGCGGGCTAGCCGCTCCCTCTGGATCCTGACCGCTCGCTCGGAAGCCCTTTCCCGAGGGGTGTTCGCGGTGCTTGTTTCGGTGCACCAACCGAGATCCATGCGCCTTCTTACGCTTTCCCTTGCAGCGCTCCTGACCTTGAGCGCCACCGCCCAATGGAGCACCGACCCCGCCAGCCCGATGGTGGTGTGCAACGCGGCCAACGACCAGGCCTTCCCGCGTGCTGTGGCCGATGCCGATAGCGGGTTCTATGTCGTGTGGAGCGACCTGCGCGCCAACGGAAGCCTGGCGGAGATCTACGGCCAGCACTTCGACAGTGAGGGCAACGCGCTGTGGGCCCCGAACGGGCAGCTCCTCGCCAGCCGGCCAGGGAAAAGCCTGAACGAACCGGCCGTAGCCACCCTCGCCGATGGCAGCCTGATCGTGGCCTACACCATCGCCACCAATTGGGCGGGTGCAGGCGACACGCTGAGCGCGATCCGTGTGGCAGCGGACGGCACACCGGTCTGGCCCGCAACGATCACACTGCTCAGCGGCTCCGGCCCATACGCAAGGCCCACGCTGCTGCACAGCGGCGATGCGCTCATTGCGGGTGCGTTCCGCCCCTCCTCCGGTGGCCTCCGTCTGCAACGCTTCCGTGCGGACGGCAGCATCACCGCACCAGCCGCTGGCGCACAGCTGGGCAACAGCTACGGCCCTTCCACCCTGGAGGCCGATGGTGTGGGGGGATGCTACCACACCATGCGCCTGGGCAACGGAGCCGGTGCTCCCCTGCGCGCTTGGCGGGTGGACAGCACCTTCACCGAGCTCTGGACACCGGTCACGCTGTCCGATGCGAACGGCCTGTACTACAGCTATGCCACCACGACAGGTCCGGACGCCTCTCTCACTGCAGTCTGGGAATACAGCGGCGTGCTGAAGATGAACCGGATCGACAGCACCGGGGTCAGCCAGTGGTCACCCGCAGTGCTTCCGGTCTGCACGAACCCGGCCCTCCAGACCAACCACAACACGTTGGTCCATGATGGTGCGCTCTACGTGTGCTGGCGGGACAACCGCACCGATAGCATGGGCCTGTACATGCAACGCTTCGACCTCGCGAGCGGAGCGCCCCAATGGAACACCACGGGCGTTCCCACGATCATCGAGAACTTCTACATCCCCACCAGCCGCCTGGTGGCCAGCGACAGCGGTGCGGTGATCGGCATCATGGACATGTCAGGCCCGAGCGGCTACAGCGCCATGCGCATGCGGGCCGATGGCACCACCGCCTGGGACGAGCCCGTGAGCTTCGCGACCAACAACGGGCCGTTCTACGCGGAACGCACCGAGCTCTCCGATGGCAACGGTGGTGCGGTCAGCTTCTGGCGCAGCTTCAACGGGGACCTGTACGGCGCTCGCATCTACCGGAACGGCAAGTTGTACAATGATGTGGGCATCCGCGAAGCCGCCGCGGGCAGCACGACCCTTGCGACCTACCCCAACCCCGCGCAGGATGCCATCACCTTCGATCTGCCTGCCAGCACACGGATCATCAGCATGGAGCTCTTCGATGCCAGCGGACGACGCATCGGCACCGCGCACACCCAACGCACGCTGGGCATCCAGATGCTCCACCCGGGGCTGTACACCGCGCGTCTCCTCACCAGCGAAGGCGTGCGCACCAGTCGCTTCATCAAACAGTGATCTCCATGCACAAGCACATCCCCCTCTTGTTCCTCGCAGCCACCATCGTGGGCTGTAAGAAGGACGATGACCCACCTCCTGCCAACAATGGCGGCGGCAACAACACGGGCGGCGGGGATAGCCCCGGCAACGTGTATGTGTGCGGCGCCGTGAACACAGGCGGCTCCACCGACTGGTACCCGCGTTGGTGGAAGGACGGCGTGCAACACGTGGTGGGCGACGGCCGACGTGGCAATGCGCACGCCATCTGGGCGAACGACCAGCAGGTGGTGATCGCCGGCATGGTGTACGATGGAAGCCTGATGATGCCCTGCTATTGGGTGAACGACGACCTGATCGAACTGAACACCTACGCCTGTGGTGATTGCCGGGCGGAAGATGTGTTCGTGGTGGGCACGAACGATGTGCACGTGGCAGGGCATGTGCGCCTAGACGACCAGTTCGACATCACCCAGAAGGCCATGTACTGGAACAACGGTGTGGGCATGGACCTCACCGATGGGCAGCATGACGCGCGTGCCTACGGGGTCTTCGTGGCGAACGGCGATGTGTACGTCTGCGGCTACGAGAAGGACGAGAACAACGTGGACAAGGTGGCCAAGTACTGGGTGAACGGTGTTCCGGTGGTGCTGGGCGATGGCGACAACGACTCCGAAGCGAACGCCATCTGGGTGGAGAACGGCACGGTGTACGTGGCCGGGTATGAAGAGGCCGACCCGCTGAACATGGGCAACTACGAAGAACGTCCGGTCCTTTGGGTGAACGGCGTTCGCGACCTGCTTAGTCCGCATCCCGGCAATGCGGAGGGACTCTTCGTAAATGACGGCGAGGTGCATGTCATAGGCTACACCCAGCCGTTCTCCGCACCCAGCAATAACATCGCCACGCGCTGGGTGAACGGTGCTCCGATCTGGATCCACACGACCTTTCCTCCCCAGTACGGCTCACTGGGTCGGGACATCTTCGTTCACGACGGCGAGGTGCATACCGTGATGAGCTACTTCGGGGTTACCGGAAGTCTTGGACATCATGCGAACAACACCGCTCAGACCGATGACTTTCTGGGCAACGTGGCCTGGGGCATTCATATCCACTGAACAACCTGGACCATGCGCAACACGACCTTCCTTATTCTCGGCTCGCTCCTGCTCGTCATCGCTTCCTGCAAGAAGGATGACGACACGCCTCCTCCCACTGGCGGCGGAGGTGGAAATGGTGGTGGTGGCACCAACGGCAACGGACTCGTCACCGCATGGAGCCCGCTGAAGCCCTACCCCGACGATGTGATCACCCTCAGCGGCGGACCCTTCAACACCAACGCCGCACAGAACGCGGTGAGCGCCCTGGGCGACGCCTTCACGATCGTGAGTGTGAGCGCGACACAGCTGCAGGTGCGTCCACCGGCTGACTTCGCGCCAACTTCGGGCGGCTTCAGCAACCTCTACATCCAAAGCGGGAACAGCTACGACACCATCCCCTACCTCTACTGGAAGCGGCCCATGGACCTGCGCACCTTGGAGGACAATGTGGACCAGAACTTCTTCGGCAGCCCTGCGCGGGCGGGGGACAGCGTGGTCTTCAACGCCTCCGGCTGCACGCTCAACGGAATGAGCATGAGCCTCAACGGCCAGTCCATCCCTGGGCCCTTCGCCGTGGACTCCGCCTACTACTGCACCATTGGCTTCCGCATCCCCCTCTCCTTCGGCAGTGGCACCGATGAGTCCACCCTCACCAACGCAATGCTCAGCGCCACCAATGCCGACGGCCGCACCGACACGCTCACGATCGCTTTCGCCCCCACCCCCGACATGCGCATCAATGACCTCGTACTGCTGGGCGGTGGATCGACCTTCAGCATCAGCCAGATGAACAGCAATGGACAGGTGCTCAACTTCATCGTGGAGGGCCGCTACCTGCACAGTACAACCCCCTGGACGCTCACCGGCCCTTCTCCGGCCAACGGTACCCTGGGCGTGAGCGGCTACCCCAATGAGGCACCCTTGGTGGTGAACCCCGTGAGCATGCAGCCGGGCGCGTACAACCTGAGCGTGCCGGGGATCGGTAACAACTACAGCTTCACCTTCACGCCGTGATGCGTTCACTCCTCTATGCGCTGGGCTGCTGCATGTGCATGATCGTCCATGCGCAACAGATCGACCTCCGCGCAGGCCTTCCCGCACCGGGTACTACCCCGCTGAAGTCCTTCTACACCGCCGTGCCCGTGCCGGAGATGTTGGATACAGCGGGTACCCGGTGGAAGTGGGACCTGATGCCGCGCACCTGGGAGCTGGGCATGGAGAGCGCCGACACGGTGTGGCACCACAGCGCAACGGTACGCCCGGCGGAGGGAGGTCCCTTCTCCGCATACGAGTTGAACGAGCACCGCTACTCCTTCTTCCACGTGCACGCGGACACGCTCTTCGAGGACAGTGCGTGGGTGCTTACGCAAGGCACCACGGAGGTCCACTACCCGAGCATACCCCTCTGTAAGAATGGGCAGCAGCTTGGCGATACGCTTCGCTACTTCGATCGTGTGGCAGGCGTTGGACGCATGACCACGTACCGGGCGCACCTCTCCCTGCGCACCCCGTGGATGCCGTGGACGGACCTGCTCGTCTTCGAGGACCGCGTGAACGACTTCATCACCTACCGCATCCACCGGAGCGAGGACCTGGTGCGCGAAGTGGCACGCTACGTGGCGGGCGATGGGCTGTACCTGGTGTGGCCTGCGAGCGACTGATCGTTCTAGTGAAGCACGTCGGCGCCAGTAGTGGTACGTTATTGCCCCGTACCAGTTCAACACCATCGGGAGGTCCTCGTCGCTTGGTCGCCGGTTCAGAACCAGACCATGCCGATACTTCCACAGAGAGCCTTCAGCAATAGCAGTCCGTCCACTACACCTAAGTAGTATAGGACCGGACGTCGTTTGCGCAGGGTGAAGATGACCGCCAGCATCGCCGCGAACGGCACCGCATTCCAGAAAAGCCGCATAAAACTGAACCCATGCATGTAGCCATACGCCAGGAATGTGACCAGACCGAGTAAGGTCAATGGCAGCACGATACTGAACAAGGTGGTGCGCAAACCGCGTTGGACCACGAACGTGCGCAATTGGCTACGGTGATCGCCAGCATGATCCTTGATGTCGAACAACACCGCGATCATGGCGCAGAACATCATGTTCTTGAAGAAGAGGCGTGCCATCAAGCCGGTATCGATCACGTGGATACCCTGGTAAGCTCCTGCGATCACTACGGGGAAGACCGTCACCACACCGGCCCACACGAAACCGAGAATGAACGGCTTGAGCAACCCGATTTTCCGGAGGGCGACGGACCCGAAGCCATAGTAGGCGATGGCCACGATGGGGAATACCATGACCAGCACGAAGTCCGAACCATCGAGATCGAAAAGAAGATCCCGATGCATAATGGCGACTCCAGAGACAACACTGATCAGGATGACTTGCACGACCCGCTGTTGTACCGCGTGTTCGGCGAACCATCGGGCGCGCTCCCCGTCACCAGGTGTTCTGAGGTACGCGCGATAGGCATGGTTGTAGAAAGCTACACATCCTGAGAACACCAAGAGATGATACCACGGACCATTGATCCGAACATGCTGTTGGAGTGCGGACTCGACACCAAGTGCCACGGCACAAAGCCCGATGAACCAGTTGCCGTAGAAGAACCCACGCATCACCTGACCCAAAGTAAGGCCGGGATCAGGTTCCAGCGGTCTTCGCTTCGCGCAGGATGATATATTCACACCACGAGGACACACAAGGCCGGCATGATCGAGACCAGAGAACACCGAACTGCGAACGAGGTGAAGATGCCGAAGTCGCTTGGGGCAGCTATGGACGAGAGCGTAACGCTCCGTCAATACCTGCGGGCGCACGTTCTCCTCATCCTGGGATCGGCCTTGTCGTTCGGCGTGATCGCAGCCGCGTGGATCATCCGGTCACCCTATCTATATCGGTCCGAGACGACATTGATGGTGAACTCTTCGTGGGACATGGAAGAGGTCAACCAACTGGGGAGGGGCGACATGATCCCTTTGGATGTGCGGGTCACCTACCTATCTGTTTCCAGCGACATGCTAGAACGATTGGAGCGGCGCTTCGGTCCAAAGGACCACGGATCGGAAATGACCGGTCTTGGTCCGTCGAGTTGGGCTCAAGCCATGTCGGAAAGGATCGAAGCCATCCAAGTGGAACCTGGCATCATTCGATTGATGGCCTATGACGAAGACCCGGAGCGTGCCCGTGCCATCGGGAACGCGATAATCGAAGAACTGCGCAGCCTGCATCGGGACATCGCGGAAGAACGATTAGCCACCTATGGTGAGACCATCGAAAAGGTAGTGGCTCGCTCTGGGGAAATGGACAAGCAGCGGACAGAGGCGACGATCGGACTGATGAAAGAACTCCGCTCGATCGCAATGGTCGACCCGCGCTCTATGGATCCTCAGGTTCGGCTCACCATGGATGAATTGCGGAGTCGCATTTCCGTCGCCATGTCCAACTTGGAATCCTCCGATGAGATGTTGGAGCGCACCATTCGCGACCACGGAGTTCGATTGGAAATGGCGGGCTCATCGTTGGATGAGGAGATCATCGTTATCCACCGGCCTGCCATCAAGAATAGCACCAGCCCATGGCTCGTTGGTATTGGTCGCACGATGATCGCGGCATTGGGTGGCGCTTTCTTCGCCGTCTTAGCCCTATTGTTCTGGTTCTTCCACGGCCCGACCTTGCTAAGCTCCTTGCACGAACCAAGACCTCAACCCCTTGAGCCCGAACCGCCGGTGAACGGCAAGGTCTTGCGCTGAGATCACGGCAGCTGAGCCGTAGAAAAGGAAAGCGATCTTGGGGTCATCCAAGAAGTTATTCACCAAAGCGTGGATGGCATACGCCGCGAAGGCCAGTACCGAATACACTACGAGAGGCTGTGCGCGAAGGGTCCAGCCCCTCCACAAGACCGCAATGCAGAATGCCCCGAAGAGAAAGAGACCGATGACACCACTCTCCGATAGCACCAATAGATATTCGGAGTGTGCGGTTCCGCCGCTCATGAACAGGACCTGAGGATTCGTACGGATGAAGATATCAGGACCGGCGCTCCATGTCTTGGTGACATACGGCATCGCGACCAAGGAATCAACGGTGTAGTGGGTCCGATCCTCTGAGCGCTGGTGCTGGATGTAAAAGAATTGGAAGGTCCCTGGTCCATAGCCCAAGAAAGGTCGTTCTCGTGCCATTCGTAGTGCTGACTTCCATCTGTTCAAGCGTTCCTTGTTGCTGCTGTCGTGTGAAAAATCGAACATGGTCACCAGGCTGACCCTGTAGCCAGCATCGGGTGAATAGGAGTCGACAGGGTCCGCATCCGTCGGTGAACGAGTGGCCAAGATCATGACCACTGCTGCCACCAGCACCGCACCAGCTGCCGCCACTCGCGCCAAGCGCACCCTGAATGTGATAAGGACACCTAAGAACAGCGCGACCAACGCACTCAACCAACCCGCACGGCTAAAGGAAACCAAGAGGGCGAGGAGGAACAGACTGAACAACAAGTAGTGAAGGACCTTGCGTTTCCGACCATGCTGTGTCAAAGACGCATTCCAAGCGTAGATCGCTAGGAAAACCAAGGAGGCAGCGTAGCTTGTATGATCATTGTAGAATGGAAAGGGCGCATAACCCGCGATATTGCGAGTGAAGCCTTCATCCAGACAACGTACAAGGACAAAGAGCACCACGACCGACAACCCGACACCGTAGGCGATCATCGAACGGTTGAAAAAAGCGCGCCCTATCATCACCAACTCCCTGATCGCGACATAAAAGACCAGGACATACGCTGTTCGCACCACCATGGACTTGGCACTTACAAGCGGATCCTGGGAGCACAGAGCGGTCAGCATGGACCACGAGAGGTGTAGGAACAACAACCAAGAGACTGCATCTTGGGGGACTAGCGCATGCCAACCCTCCGTGCGAACAGCACTGAGCATCTTAAGCAGAACACCTATGCTTAGGATGCCGACCAGCGGTTCAACTGGTAGCACCACCTCCGTTCCGACATCAAGAAAGAACACTCTCACAGAGATCGGAATGAACAAGGCCATGACCACGAATGCTATCCATGCCCACCTCGACCCTCCCATAAGTTCTTCCAACCGCTGCTTCATGGTAGGCACCGAATTCCGCTGGATCAAGACCGACCGAATATACCTTTCAGGCCCATTTTATATGCACACTCGAAGATCGATGCGACTTGGATACGCATCGATGCGACCTGATCACTTGTAACAGCCAACGCGAACTGTTCCGCCATGAGTAGGGGTTTCGTTCGAGAAGACGATCAGGAGGAAGCACCCTTCATACCTCCTCGAGCGCCTTTGCCAGATGGTGTAGCGAACTATGTGACGCCCCGTGGTTTGGAGCTACTACGTCAGGAACGCCTGGAACTTGAACGAGAGCGGGCGAGCATCACAGGGAACGATGATGAACGGCGGCGTGCACAAGCTGCGTTGGATGGAAGAGTGGCGCTGCTCCAAGAACGCATCTCCACTGCGCGGGTCATCGAGCCCGCCCCACAACAAGATGAAGTGCGCTTCGGATGCACGGTGGTCTTGCTCCTTCTCAATGGGCCCCAAGAAGGCGATGAGCGGCAATGGACCATCGTCGGTGTGGACGAAGCTTCCGTGAAGGAAGGACGCATCGCCTTCACAGCTCCACTTGCACGGGTGTTGATCGGCAAGCGGTTGAACGAAGAAGCCGAACTTCGCAACGGTCCGGTGCCTCAGCGGTTCCGGATAATTTCGATCACATGAGCAAAGAAGTCGTGCGGTTCGAGGTCGTGGGCGATCACGTGGAACTGAACCAATTGTTGAAGCTTGCCGGGTTCTGTGCCAGCGGTGGCGAAGGGAAACACCTGGTGGCAGCCGGTCTCGTGTCGGTGGACGGTGAAGTGGAATTGCGCAAGACGTGCAAGATCAGGCCTGGCCAGCGTGTGCGTTACGGGAACCAGGAAGTGGAAGTCGTAGCACCCGAAGGCTGATCATCACATCGCCCGTCGCGTGGTGCGCACATAGGTCAGGTCCAACTTCTTCGTTGCCGCAGCGTCACCGACCAGATACAAGGCACCAGCCCGGTCGCCGGTCTCATCGGGCTTGTCGGTGACCACCAACGCCTTGTGGCACGCATCGAAGTTGATATGCGGAACGGAGTTCGCGGTATGGATGCGGAAATCGGGGTTCCACCACCCGATGTCGCTCACATTGAGTTGGCCGGATATGTAGTGGATCACCGGCGCCCCGATCGGGTTGTTCCAGTAGATGTTCTCCAACTGCACGGTCGCCTTGGGCGGCATGTTCACATGGATACTGGCCTTGCGTAACCGATGCTCCACGTGGAAGTTGGAGAGGGTGAAGGCCTTTACCACAGCGTTGTTCGCATAGCCCACCTCGTCGCCGTCGGTCCTCGCGGAGAGGAAAAGGTCGTAGTCAGCCTCTGCGCCTTCGCTGATGCAATCCGTCATGCGTACACCTCCACTGTTCAGCACGGTGAAGGCCGTCGTGGTGGTCTTGCTGCAATAGACCCGGCATTGTTCCAACACCGTGTGGTTGCTTTGGCTGTTCATCGTATTGGCTCCGGGCCAGTCGCCGCAACGGATCAGGAAACCGCGGTTCACGGGATTGGTCACCAGCACATTCTCCAAACGGGCCATCAAACAGAAACGCAGGTCCACGGCCACTTCGGTCTGTCCGTTCAGGCGACAATTGATCACCGTACTGTTCAAGGTGGCCTGTAGGTCCACGGCTTTCTGTCCTCCGACGATCGCCGCGAAATCACGGATGGTATACCGATCACCCGTGCGTTGTGCGGCCGTCTTCTGGTCCGCGATCGGCGTGGTGAAACCGTTAGAAGCGGGGCCGAGCGAAAGCTTGCAGCCCTTTCCGTCGATCACCAGGTACTGCGTTCGCGGCAGCACGATATCACCTGAAGCGTGATACTCAGCCGCGGCGGAGAAGGAAAGGTAGGTCGCGTCCTTCGGTAGCTTGGCGAAGTAGGCCGATACGTCACCAGCGGGCACGACGTATTCCGTGGCGAACACGTTGGAGGTGAAGACGACTAAAAGGAACAGGTTCGCCAGGTATTTCGATCGAAAGTTCATCGGTCAGCTGTGGGTTGAAGCAATGTCATGCGGAAAGGACCTTGGAAGGAGAAGCTGATGAACCGAAGCCCGAGCCATGGCGGCAGTCCAGCTGCACTGGCAAGAAGGGCCAACGTGGACCAACGACCCTTGTGGATCGAACACCATTTGATGATGGCCGATACAAGAGGACCAAGCATGCAAAGCGTGGCGAGGAGCACGTAGGTCGAGTGGGGCGTTTCCACTCTGAACCGAGCACCCAGTCCAGTGATGCTCCAAGACCACCTGAATGCAGGGACTAGGAACAAGACGGTGAGTGAACGGCGCATGACACAAATTTGGCACAAGCTTGGCCAAACAGTCTCACCTCAAACTCGTAAGTCATGCGCCCTACCCTGCTCCTCATCCACGGCTTCCCCTTGGACCACACCCTTTGGGATGCGAACGTGGAAGCGCTACGATCCAAGGCCGACGTCATCGCTCCTGATCTGCCCGGGTTCGGGAATATGCGGCGCACGGGGCTCGAAGCCACCATGGAGTCCTATGCACAAGCATTGCTTGATGACCTGGATGAGCGCGGTGTTGGAGCTTTCATTCCCTGCGGGCTCAGTATGGGAGGCTACGTGGCGATGGCTTTGGTGCAACGCGCACCCGAACGGATGGCGGGCCTCGTTCTCTGCAACACACGGAGCACGGCTGATACACCAGAAGGCATCGCTGCGCGCGAAGCGACCGCAAGGGATGCCACTGAACGCGGAATGGACGTGATCGCTCGTGGCATGGTACCCAAGGTATTAGGAAGAACCACGAGGGCTCAGGACCCTGGCCTTTCCAACTGGATCGAACGGATGATCGCGCGTCAGGATCCGCAGGCCGTGGCGGCGGCGTCACGCGGAATGGCGCAGCGGCGCGACCGTACCGATGTGCTCCGTGCCTTCGATCGTCCAGCGCTGGTGATCACGGGTGCAGAAGATGAACTAATGCCGCTTCCGACCAGCCAGGCCATGGCGGAAGCGTTGCCCGCCGGAAAGTTGGTCGTTATCGAGAGCGCCGGACACCTGAGCAATGTGGAAAGACCCGATGCCTTCAATGCGGCCGTCCTCGGCTACCTTGATCTACTTGAGTCACGGGAAAGGTCATGATCGGCCATTGACCTAAGGACCACTCATCGCCGATACAGGTCATTCCATCGACTTGAGAAGCGACAAGGTCGAAATACGCTGCGCGCCCCCCTTCACTTGACCTTCCAAGATTCAACCCCGTGGAGTGTGCATTGTGAACTGATGAAAGTCGTACCGGAACTAGCTTCGCTCCTGAACCTCTTTTGACCATGCGGATACAACTCTACGCACTGCCCACACTTTTTCTACTAGCGAATGGCCATGCGTTCGGCCAATGCGACTCGGGTGAATTGGAAGTCACCATCGAAGTACAGACCGACCAATATGGCAACGAGACCATGTGGCAGCTCGTACCCAGTGGGGCGGGTTGTAATGCCACACCCATCTTCCAAGGGGGCAATCCGGCCATCGACTGCTCAGAAGCCGGAAGCATGGCCTCCCCTCCTGGTGGCTATGCGAGCAACAGCACCGTGGAAGAGGGCCCCTTCTGCTTGACCGCAGGAGGCGTTTTCGACCTGATCTCCATTGATTCCTTCGGCGACGATCAGGCCTCCTTCGTGATCTACGTGGATGGTGTGTACGCAGCGGCCTTCCCAGGTGTGGGCGGTGGACTTCAGGTGTATCCATTCACGGTGGCTTTACCCGCCGAACGCGACTTGGCCATACTTTCCAGCGAGACCAGCTTGTATGGCGAGATCGGGCTACCTGTGGTGGTGGCGGTCACGGTGAAGAACGCAGGAGCCTCCACCATCACGAGCGCGCAATTGGCTTATACCCTGAACGGTGGCGATGCGGTTACCGAAACGGTGACGCTCGATCTGGCCCCTGGTGAGCAGACCGAAGTGGAAATGAGCACGACATGGGTACCTACCGCTGCGGGGGTTGATGACCTGCAAGTACAAGTGACCGGTGTGAACGGGGACACGGACATGAACACCGTGAACGACGCCATTACCCGGGAATTGACCACCTATGAAGCCATCCCTGACCTTACGGAATTCTACCTCGAAGAAGCGCCGACCCTCACGATGGTCGCGAATGGGGATCAGGACATCGCCGTAGCTCGTGATCTTGACTTCCACCCCGATCGTTCGCGGAACGAACTCTGGCTGATCAACAAAGACGTCTTCAACACGGGTGGAAGCACGGTCAGGTTCAGCAACCCGGGCGAACCGGACCAGGAGTTCCTCTACCAGCGCGATCCTGCTGCCCGCCATTTCCTGAGCCTTCCCACGGGCATCGCCATGGGCGACAACAACTGCTTCGCGACCTGTCCTGGAGTGTACGATGCCAATGGCAACCAATCCACCGCTACCCCCTTTACTGGACCGACGTTATGGAGCGCCGACCCGGCGATCTATGCCCAGAACCAATTCGGCCCATTGGGTAGCCACCTGGACATGTTGCACGTAACCCCACGTAGTCAGGGCATCGCACATGAGCGCTGGAATAGATACTGGGTGGTGGATGGCACGAACCAGGACGTGGTGATGCACGACTTCAAAGGTGACCACGGTCCCGGCCAGGACTACCACGGCAATGCCATCATCCACCGGTACACCGAGGTGACGGTAACGCGCGACCCGAACAACCACATCGTAAGCCATTGTGTGATGGATAAACGCACCGGCTGGCTCTACATCGTGGACCACGGTGGCCAGCGGGTACTTCGCCTCGACACCCGCACCGGGAACATCGCAGCCGGAAACCCATCCTTCGGCCCGTTCGAATCGTACGTGCAATACAAGAACGTGACCGGGGCCACCTGGGAGGTGGTGATCGATGGTGGACTGAGCGCTCCGGCTGGGATCGAAGTGGTGGGGAACACGTTGTTGGTCAGCGACCATGGTACCGGCGAGATCATCTTCTACGACATGAACAACGACTTCGCTGAGCGCGGTCGTGTGGCGGTCGGCACCGGGGTCATGGGCATCAAGGCCGGTTTCGATGGCCGCATCTGGTGGGTGAACGCCACCAACAGCACCTTGAACCGGATGGATCCAGCCAACGCCAACGTAGGCGTGGAAGAGGCTCAGACGACCCCTTGGAGCATACACCCGAACCCGGCGAACACGGTCGTGCGGGTCGTGGCACCAACAGCTGAAGCGGGCACCACGGTGACCATCCACGACGGCGCGGGACGCCTTTGCTTGGAAACGCCCCTAAGTGTGGTGGTGAACGGGTTGGACGTGAGCCGGCTTCCCAATGGGGTCTACACGGTCACGTTGGATGGGCATACTACGCAACGCTTGGTCATTGCACGCTGAACCTCCCCCGGAAAGGCACCGAAAGCTTACCTTAGCCCTTCACGATCCCCTAGTAACCATGAAAAAGTCGATGATGACCGCGGTGCTCCTGGCAGCGATGTCCACGGTGAACGCCCAGGAGAACACCCCAGCTACGCCACCCGCACAACGGACCATGGAGATGAGCGCCGTTCCAGTGCAGGATAAGCGCCTCCCTGACATGGCCGTGGAGTTGGGCCTCACCGCGGAGCAGATCACCAAAGCCTCGGAAGTGAATCTCACATTCGCGAAGGCTGCAGGTCAGTTGAAGAAAGCTGGATTGAAGGACGAAGCGGCCCTTGAGCGCCTGACCATTCTGCGCAAGAACCGCGATGGTGGTCTTCAACAGATCCTCACGCTGGAACAGTACGAAAAGATGCTCGCCATACGGCAGCAGCGTAGCGACCTCGATGCTGTTCCTTCCCCGCAGGAAGCGAAGTAAGCCGAACGGAACCGCCAACCGATGCACCCGCCCTCCAACGAGAGCGGGTGTTCTTTTTCACCCCGGGATGATCCAGGTCAGGTGGGCCATACGGCATAGGGCTACATTTGGCGACCATTCCAAGCGACCACGCCCATGTCCAATGTCTACTATCCGGACTACCTGCAACTGGACAAGATCCTAGGCGCACAAGCACCCGAAAGCGACAAGCACGGTGTGGAAGCACACGATGAAATGCTCTTCATCGTGATCCACCAGGCGTACGAGCTTTGGTTCAAACAGATCCTGCACGAGGTGGGGAGCGTCATCACCATGTTCGGCGACGGCCATGTGGATGATAATGGCGGAGAGCTGAACATCGCCGTGCACCGCCTACAGCGCGTGAAGACCATCCTCGGTGTGCTCGTGCACCAGATGGACATCATGGAGACCATGACCCCACTGGACTTCCTGGACTTCCGGGATCTACTGCGGCCAGCTAGCGGTTTCCAGAGCATGCAGTTCAAGATCCTGGAAGCACGGCTGGGTCTGCGTATAGAAGCGCGCTTCGGCAAACAGTACTACACCAGCCAACTCCGTGCGGACCACAAAGCGGAGATCGAGGCGTTGGAGAACGCCCCCACCTTGTTGGAATTGGTGAATGCCTGGCTCGAGCGGATGCCTTTCCTTGAAGAACGTTTCTGGCCTGCAGGCGAGGAAGGCTTCTTCGGCAAATTGGAAAAGCTCTACACGGCTGGCCTGGTGGAAGGAGAACAAGGGAATGCGGCACTTTGGAAAAAGCTCTTCGTGGAAGGCAGTCCGGATCGACGTCTATCTCCGGGCGCCTGCCGCAGCGCGCTTTTCATCATGCTCTACCGCGACGAACCGATCTTCCAGCAGGCCTTCCGCTTCCTGGAAGCGTTGTTGGACATCGATGAAGGCATGGCCGCTTGGCGCAGCCGCCACATCAACATGGTACACCGCATGATCGGCTTGCGGGTTGGTACGGGCGGCAGCACGGGCAAAGCCTACCTCAAGGGCGCCATGGACAGCCACTACATCTTCAGCGAGATCGCCGACCTCAGTAGTTTCTTGTTCGAACGCCGGAAGTTGCCGGTTTTGCCGGAGAAATTGAGGAGCGCGTTGGGGTTCGGGGTGTAAGCTGTCGCGTGAACTTGGGTATCTTCGTTCTAGCCCTACCCATGCATCCTTTACACACCAGTGCGATCTTCAGCATGCTACTCGTATTGAACGGCTGTTGCACAAAAAGGGAATGTGAGGAGTTGAACCAGATCCAGAACGTCGTCTTCGCGGGCTTCGCGAGCGACATTGACAGCGTTGCAGTGGAGGTGTTCGTTGCCGGTTCCAATTTCAGCGTACGGGTGGATAGTGCCTTTGGACCGGCGGGCACGGCGTATCCGGGCGATAGTGATCAGCTCGTGTACTTGACCAATGGCCTGAGCCGGTTCCATGACTACCGCTTCACCTTACGATGGAGTGGAATGGAAGAGGTCTTCGCGGTTACGGACTTGGTGGTGGTGCGGGAAACGTGCAACAGTTGTTTCCCTTACAACCCCGCAGGCAACTTCTTCGACCAACTGCGCGGTTACGCTGTGAATGGACGCCCCGAATTCGGCCCCAGGATCATCATCCGACGCTACTGACAGCATTTTCACAACTCGAACCGCTGTCCGCGTTTCGGCACAGTGATGTTCGCGAACCCTTGGGCGGTCAGCCGTTCGCGCAAGCCCGCAAAACCGCGTTCTACCCCGTGGACGAGGAAGGTCCTGTGCACTTTAGAGGTTTCCTGGCATTCCAAGTAACGCACGAGTTCGCCACGGTCGGCGTGGGCGCTGTAGAAATCCATGCGCAGGATCCGCGCGCGCACAGGAATGATGTCGCCGAAGATGTTCACCTCCGCAGCACCTTCGATCAACTGGGCGCCCAATGTGCCCGGAGCGCAGAAGCCGACGACAAGGACCGCGTTCGCGCGATCGTCCAACTCGTTCCGCAAGTGGTGGCGTATGCGGCCGGCCTCCATCATGCCGCTGGCCGCGATGATGATGGCCGGCTGCTTCACCCCGTTCAACTGCTTGCTGCGGTCCGGTGAGCGAACGAATTCCACGCCGGGGAAGGTGAACAGGTCCGGATCCTGAGCGAGTTCTGCACGTACATCCTCGCGGAAGAGGGTGCTGTGGGTGCGAGACACCTCGGTGGCACTGATCGCCAAAGGGCTGTCCACGAAGACCGGTACACGCGGCAAACGACCTTCGTTGCTCAACGAATTGAGGGTATACAAGATCTCCTGCGTCTTGCCGATGCTGAAGGCCGGGATGAGCAACTTACCGCCACCGTTCACACAAACGTCCATCACATGGCGCAACAGTTCTTCCTCCGATTCCTTCACCGGAGCGTGATCGCGATCGCCATAGGTGCTTTCGCACACGATGACATCGGCCTGCCGGAAGGGGGCCGGTTCCGGTAGCAACCGATCCACATACCGCCCCACATCGCCGGTGAAGGTGAACCGCAGCATGCGCCCATCGTTCTCGATGTCCAAGTGCACCGCTGCACTGCCCAGGATGTGGCCGGTATCGGTGTAGGTGAGGGTGATCCCCGGACCGATGAGCACCGGCTCGCCATAGACCGCGGTTTGGAAGAGTTCCAGGGCCGGTGGCACATCATCCTTGGTGTACAGCGGTTCCTCGTACTCCGGTTGACGACCACGTTTCCGGGCACGCTTCAGGTCATAGGCATGGTCATACTCCTGTATGTGTGCGCTGTCGGCCAGCATGATGGCGCAGAGATCGCGAGTAGCGGGGGTTGACCAGATGGGCCCGTTGAAGCCCTCGGCCACCAATCGTGGCACCAGTCCGCTGTGGTCGATGTGGGCATGGCTCATGACCAATACGTCGATCTCGCGCGGGTCGAAGCCGAACTCGCGATTGGGATCATGGCGGGCATCTCGCACGGCTTCTCCTTGGAACATGCCGCAATCCAAGAGCACACGGAACATACGTCCATTGGACTGCACCTCGATCAGATGCTTGGAACCGGTGACGGTGCCTGCTGCGCCGTGGCTGGTGAAGTAGATGGGCATGGTCGCCTTCGGACACTGGTGCGTCCGATGCGGCTAAAGGTCGTGACAAGCGATGGCATGGCGAACATGGGGTTTCTTGGTATGTTCGACCACGGATCATCCGTCATGGGCCTGAAACTCACCTTCGCCATCCTCCATCTCCTCGCCCTGGCCATCGGCATAGCTGCCGTGTACGCCCGTTGGCGCGGACTGCGAAAGCTCACCCGTATCGAAGGCCTGAGTGAGGTGTTCCATGCGGACAATTGGTACGGTGCAGCCGCATTGATCTGGATCGGGACTGGGCTGATGCGTGCGTTCGGCAGCCTCGAGAAGGGTACCGAATACTACTTGGAGAACCACTGGTTCCTGGGAAAGATGGGGCTCTTCGGCTTGGTCTTGCTGCTGGAACTCTGGCCCATGGTGAATCTGATCCAGTGGCGGATGGCCTTGCGAAAGGGGCGTCCAGTGCAGCTGGATCGAGCGCCGACCATGGCGCTGCTCACCGGACTTCAGATCCCGCTCTTGCTGGTCATGGTGTGCATGGCCGCGGCGATGGCCCGTGGGCTTTGAGCCAACGGACGGTCCCATCCGCTATATTTCGCCGAGCCCAATACCCTTACCGGCCCAACCAGACCCCGAACGATGCCCTTCACACGGACCTCGTACCACCACCGCACCCTGGCCGCACTGCTGTGCAGCCTCCTCTTTTTGGCCGCCTCTGCCCAGCAATACAAGTTGCGCGGCACCGTAACGGACAACACCACGGGCGAAACCCTCATCGGTGCCAGCGTGGTGATCAAAGGCACCACCACCGGTGCCACCACCGACTTCGACGGCCGGTTCGAGATCCTCACCAACGAGTTACCTCCGTACACCTTGGTCATCAGCTTCATCGGCTACTCGCCCCAAGAAGTGCAGGTGAAGAGCTTGGACCAGGAGTTGAAATTCAAGCTGAGCACGGATCAGGTGCTGCTGAAAGAAGCGGAAGTGATCGGTAGCCGGATCAGCGAAAAGCAGAAGCAGGCACCGCTGACGGTGGAGAGCATGGACGTGATCGCCATCCGCGAGGCCCCGAGCGGCGATTTCTACGAGAGCCTGGGGACATTGAAGGGGGTGGACATGACGGCCGCCAGCATGGGGTTCAAAGTGTTGAATACTCGTGGCTTCAACAGCACTAGTCCTGTACGCAGTCTACAACTCATCGATGGGGTGGACAACCAAAGCCCCGGCTTGAATTTTTCCCTCGGTAATTTCCTTGGAGCAAGTGATCTGGATGTGATGAAGGTGGACATCATCGCTGGTGCGAGTACGGCCTTCTTCGGACCGGGCGCCTTCAACGGTGTGATCAACATGACCACCAAGAGCCCGTGGCTTTTCCCCGGTCTGAGCGCCAGCGCCAAAGTGGGCGAGCGGAACATGCTGGAAGGTGCCGTTCGATGGGCGCAGGTGTTCAAGAACAAGGCCGGCAAGGACAAGTTCGCCTATAAACTTAACCTCTTCGCCTTGACGGCCGAGGATTGGTATGCCGAGAACTACGATGCCACGAGCAACTCGCCCACGGCCGTGAACAATCCAGGAAGGTACGATGCGGTGAACATCTACGGCGATGAGAACGTGACGGTGAACAACAACTACTCGCGCGATCAGGACGAGCGACGCAACTATCACGGACTTGGCACGTTCCTGCGACCAGGTTACAAGGAGCGTGACCTCGTGGATTATGGCACGGACAACCTGAAAGCGGGTGTTTCACTTCACTATAAAGTACGGGATAGCGTAGAGATCATCGCGGGCAGCAACTACAGTCGCGGCAGTACGGTTTATCAGGGCGAGAACCGCTATCGACTGAAGAACATCCAGTTCTACCAGCAACGACTGGAGATCAAGAAAGAGGGTACTTGGTACCTGCGCGGCTACCTCACGAGCGAGGATGCAGGTGAGACCTATGACATCTTCACCACGGCACTTCGCTTACAAGATGCCAGTGGTGGCACGCGTGAATGGAACGTGGCCTATTTCAACCTATGGGACAGTTGGATCGGCTCTGCATTGAACCCAGGCCTCTTGGATGCCACGGTACCGGAATACCTCACGCCGAGCGAAGCCATCCAGCAAGGTGTCATCACCAACGCAGCCGGATACGATGCGTACATCCAACAGTTCGTCGCCGACAATCAGGAACTTTTCAGCATGTACCACCAGATGGTGGCAGATTCCGTGGACCGGTTGGACATCTCCACCCTCGACCCTGCGTATCTCGTTGGGACATCCCGGTTCGATGATAAATTCAACGAGGTCACCTCCAAGCGGTTCACCGAAGGAGGGTCCCTATTCTTCGATCGATCTCGTTTGGCGCACGCCATGGGCGAGTATCGGTTCAAACCGTCCTTTGGCGAGATCGTCGTGGGGGGCAACTTCAGGCAGTACATGCCGAATTCGGCCGGTACCATCTTCCGTGACACCGGGAATGTGGTGATCCGCAACAACGAGTACGGCGTTTTCACCGGTCTGGAGAAGAAATTCATCGAGGACAAACTCAAAGCCACCGCCACGGTGCGGATGGACAAGAACCAGAATTTCAAACACCTCTTCTCCCCTGCCCTTTCCTTCGTTTACACCCCCACGGACCTGCGTGTGTTCCGGTTATCGTTCAGCAGCGCGGTGCGCAACCCGACCTTGGCCGACCAGTACTTCTTCTACAATGTGGGACGTGCCATACTCTTGGGCAATGTCGATGGGCAGTTCGAAGCAGGAAGAGATAGCCTGATCACCTTGGAGAGTTTCGATGAATATCGGAAAGCGCCCACCCTATTGCAGGGTAGAAGTGCATTGGACTATTTCAACATCGACCGGATCCGGCCTGAGCAGGCCCGCACGATCGAAGCAGGCTATCGCGGGACACATTGGGAGCATTTCTATTTCGATGTCAGCGCCTACACCAGTTGGTACACCGACTTCATCGGCTACCTGATCGGTATACAAGCGGATATCGATCCCGTGACAGGCTTTCCCTTAGGAGGCATACAGGCATTCCGTCTGGCAGCGAACGCCACGTCCACCGTGCGCACGCAAGGCTTGAACTTCGGGGCCAACTACTACCGGAAGCGCATGACCTATGCGTTCAACTACAGCTACAACAAGCTGGTGAGCGGTGCGGACGACCCGATCATCCCGGCCTTCAACACGCCGCAGAACAAATTCAACGTGAGCTTCACCGGTCACGACCTGCGGATACCGTTCACCACTTCCCAACAGCTCGGCTTCGGGATCAACTACAAGTACGTGGAAGGGTTCACCTTCACCGGTTCACCCCAATTCACAGGCCCCATCGCCAGCTACGACATGGTGGATGCCCAAGTGAACGTGAAGCTGCCCAAGCAGAACCTGGTCATCAAGCTGGGCGCCAGCAACATCCTCGGTTTGGCACCGCTGTTCGACCCCGATGTCCCCTCGTCCGAGAAGCTCGACAGGGCGTTGAAGAACGAAGTTTACATGGTGTACGGAGGACCCAGGATAGGACGCCTGGGATATATCCAGCTCATCTACGAACTCAACAAGCGCACCTGATCGCTTACCTTAGTGCGGACTCTTCAGAACCAACAACCCAGACAAAGACCATGAACAGATCATTACGCAGTGGTGCAGCCCTTACGGCACTGGTGCTCGGCATCGCAGGTCATGCCCAACGGTACCTGACCGAGGTGTTCACGTCGGACCAGGTCACCATCACCTCCGATGTCGTGTATGGCACCAACATCGACTTCCTGCGCTCCAACCTGGCCACACCGAACTTGGTGGCCGAGATCACGGAACTGCAGACCGCCGTGACGCTGGGAAATCCGATCCCTGCGCCCTACTTCAACCCTACCGATGCATCTACGGGATTGAAGGTGACCAACGTTCAAATGGACATTTATGCTCCTCCGACGGATGAGGTGACCGAGCGTCCTGTGGTGCTGTATCTGCATACCGGGAACGCCCTGCCCCCACCCTTGAACGGTAGCCCCACGGGCACCCGCAAAGACAGCACCGCGGTAGAGACCTGCATGCGTTTCGCACGTCGCGGTTACGTGGCGGTGAGCATGAGCTATCGGTTGGGTTGGAACCCACTGGCGGATACCGAGCAACAACGCCGCGGACAGCTGCTGAACGCGATCTACCGCGCCATCCATGATGTACGCCAGTGCGTTCGCAACCTCAAGGCGAACGCTGCTACCTATGGCATAGACCCCGACAAGATCGTGGTCTATGGTGAAGGTACGGGTGGTTACATCGCCCTGGCCAACGCCACACTTGATCGCCCCGCAGAACTCTTCATCGAGAAGTTCCGTCCGGATCCGTTCAATGCGAGCGTCAGCTACATCGACACCACGCAGGTCGGCAACTTGAGCGGCTTCAACGGGAACCTTGCGCTCTACCGCCCCAATGGTCAGAGCCACGAGACCCATTTCTGTGTCAACACCGGTGGCGCATTGGCCGACTCCACCTGGCTCGAGGCTGGTGATGTACCGATGGTGGCATTCCACACCGTGTTCGACCCCTTCGCTCCATTCAGCAATGGCATTGTGATCGTGCCCACGACCGGTGGTCCGGTGGTACCGGTAAGCGGCAGTAACGTGTTCATGGAATTCGTGAATGAGTACGGCAACAACAGCAGCTTCGCCACATTGCCCGATGGCGATCCCTTCACCGACCGTGCGCGCGCCCTCTATGGCTCCACCCAGACCCACGGCTCCAACAACGTGACCATCAATACGAACGTGGAAGGCCTATTCCCCATGGTGCGCCCCCAATGGCCAGCACCTGCACTGGAAGAGGCCAGCCCCTGGCAGTGGTGGGATCCGAACAGCGCAGCTGCGCAAGCAGTCGTGAGTCCTGGCCCTCCCCCCATCACCGCCCACGTGGCCAGCTTGGCCAGCAATCCGGATATGAGCGCCGCCAAAGGCCGCGCCTACATCGATACCATCCAAGGCTACCTCAACCCACGTATCGTGTGTGCGCTTCAGTTGGGCCCTTGCTCCTTGGTTGGCATCGATGAGGACAGCGAGGTCGCACAAGGCGTGGACGTGTTCCCGAACCCGGCCACCGACCGCGTGACCTTCACCAGCACGAACAGTGCGATCCTGACTTACGAAGTGTATGACGTGAACGGCCGCTTGGTGCGTACCGCCCAAGTGAACAACAACACGGCTGTGATGGACCGCGAAGGCCTGAAAGCAGGCGCCTACAGCGTGCAACTCCGGTTGAAGGAAGGCAACGTGGTGCGCAAGCTGATGCTGGACTAAGCACCATTTCGTGCAACATGGAAAGGGCTGCCTTCGGGCGGCCTTTTCTTTGCACCAACTTTGCTGCATGGCCGTAGAGAAGATCACCGAAAGCGCCTCGCGCTACGATCACTTGGAAAGGATGTCCACCGCGGAGTTACTGCGGAACATCAACACCGAAGACCGCTCCGTACCCGTTGCCGTGGGTGAGGTGATCCCGGCGATCGAGGCGTTGGTGGACGCCATCGTGGAACGCTTGCAGCGCGGCGGTCGCTTGTTCTACATGGGCGCCGGCACAAGTGGTCGCTTGGGTATCGTGGATGCGAGCGAATGCCCACCGACGTTCGGGGTGCCCCATGGGTTGGTGATCGGGCTCATCGCCGGGGGTGATGCAGCGATCCGCAAAGCAGTGGAATTCGCGGAGGACGATCGGGAACAAGGCTGGGTGGACCTTCATGAACATGCGGTGGACACTGACGACGTGGTGATCGGCATCGCAGCGAGCGGAGGAACGCCTTACGTGATCGGTGCGCTGGAGCGGTGTAACGCTGCTGGCATCCTCACCGGCGGCATCACCTGCAATCCGGGCAGTGCGTTGGCGAACACAGCGGTGCACCCCATCGTTGTGGTGGTGGGGCCCGAGTTCGTAACGGGTAGCACACGGATGAAAAGTGGTACAGCACAGAAACTCGTATTGAACATGATCAGC
>JAEUTC010000026.1 GCA_016787985.1 Flavobacteriales bacterium
TACCATGCAACGCGACAACACGATCTTCGACCTGATCGCCCAGGAAAAGTGGCGCCAGACCAAGGGCTTGGAACTCATCGCCAGCGAGAACTACGTGAGCGACCAGGTGATGGAGGCCATGGGCTCGGTGCTCACCAACAAGTACGCCGAGGGACTTCCGGCCAAACGCTACTATGGCGGCTGTGAGATCGTGGATCAGGTGGAGAACGTGGCCATCGACCGGGTGAAGAAACTATTCGGTGCCGCGTGGGCCAATGTGCAACCCCACAGCGGTGCACAAGCCAATGCGGCGGTGATGCTCGGCTGCCTCAAACCCGGTGATACCATTCTTGGTTTCGACCTGAGCCATGGTGGACACCTCACCCACGGTAGCCCTGTCAATTTCAGCGGAAAACTCTACCGCCCCACCTTCTATGGGGTACGCCAGGAGACAGGACGCGTACACATGGAGGACGTTCGCGCCAAAGCGTTGGCCGAAAAGCCCAAGCTCATCATCTGCGGAGCCAGTGCGTACAGCCGCGATTGGGACTATGCCGGCTTCCGGGCCATCGCTGATGAGGTAGGTGCCTTGCTGCTGGCGGATGTGAGCCATCCGGCCGGCCTCATCGCCGCCAAGTTGCTGAACGACCCCATCCCGCATTGCCACATCGTGACCACCACCACGCACAAGACCTTGCGCGGTCCGCGGGGCGGCTTGATCATGATGGGCGACGACTTCCCGAACCCCTTCGGGCTGAAGACACCTAAAGGCGAGACCCGGATGATGAGCGCGGTGCTCGATGGAGCGGTGTTCCCCGGCACACAGGGTGGTCCGCTGGAACATGTCATCGCGGCCAAGGCCGTTTCCTTCGGGGAAGCGCTGACGCCTTCCTTCGCGGAATACGGAAAGCAGGTGATCGCGAACGCCAAGGTGCTCGCGCAGGGGCTGGTGGCCCTGGGCTACAAGGTGATCAGTGATGGCACCGACAACCATAGCATGCTCATCGACCTCCGGAGCAAAGGGGTCACCGGAAAAGAAGGCGAAGCGGCCTTGGGCAAGGTGGACATCACCGTGAACAAGAACATGGTGCCCTTCGATACGCAGAGCCCCTTCGTGACCAGTGGCATCCGCATCGGAACGCCCGCCATCACCACCCGTGGATTGAAGGAAACGGAATGTGCACAAGTGGTGCAGCTGATCGATGCGGCCATCACCCACCGCGACAACACCGCCGAGTTGGATCGCATCCGCTTCCAGGTGGATGGCATGATGCGCCTGCGTCCGCTGTTCGCGTACTGATCCGCTAGCCTTTCTGCAACACCAAGGCATATCCGAAAGGATAGTCCTTGGCGGTGACGCGCGAGAGCTTGGCCCCCAGGCCACCGCGCACGAACCAGGTGGTGAAGCCCTGCGCCGCTTTCGCGAATGGCCTTCCGACCAAGGGTACGCCGCGTATCGTCTTGGAGAACAGGTCCGTCATGATCTCCGGCACGCCACCGATGGCCTCCAACTCCACCACGGTGAACCCGGCATCCTCCGTCATGGCCCGTAGTGCATACTGGGTGTAGCGGTAATAATCGAACGGCTGCTCGTGCAGGCCGTAGTAGAACGGCACATTCATGATCACGCGGCCGCCCGGCGCTAGGATCCGGTACATCTCACGCACCAGTTCCTCCGGTCTTCGGATGTGCTCCAACACATCGGAAAGGACGATCGTGTCGAATGAAGCGTCGGGGTAGGCGATGGGTTGGTTGAGGTCCTGCTCCTGATCCAAATGTGGGTTGGGATGCATGCTATTACCCCAATCCACGCAGGTGATGCTCGTCACGTGATCCTTGTACGTAGCGAAGAGCGGCACCTTGCCACATCCGAGATCGATCAGGCGACCTTGCGCATATCGCGGCAGTGCCCGTTGGTAAAAGCGACCGATCAGGTCCACCATCACGCGCGAGGCGATGCCCACCGCCTTGGGATCGCGCGAGCCTTCTAGCCGCCCCTTGCGCAGCACGAATTTGCTGGGTTTCCACTGATCGACGTTCCGCATGGCCGCGAAGTAACGCGCTTTCGCCCAAGTGATCACGCCGCTCAATGCCGCATGTGGTCCTCTCCGGTGCGAAACCAGATCGGATATATCGCCAGGAAGGCGAGCGCCATGTCCACGATACCGAATGCGATGCCGGTGCAGAGGTGGAAGACCAGTCCGAGCACCATCCACCGATGGCGAGCCGGTCGCCACCAAAGGGCCATGGGAAAGGTGAGTTGAAAAAGGAGCACGGCATGGTTCACCAAACCAGCGAACCACGGCACAGCCGCCAACCATGCCGGGCCATAGCTCGTGTCCGTGGCCACGATGCCCATGGCATCACCCGTCAACCACCAGGTACCCGTGAGCTTCTGGATGCCTGTGACGGCATAGGCAAGGAGCAATTGGAACCGGATGATCCAGCCAGCGGTGGCGTGGACGAGTCGCGAAAGTGGAACGTGCTCCGTTCTCGCCGTGGCCGGTTCCTCCGCAGGCAGGAAGATCATCCAGAACAGCACGTTCGCGATGAGCTGATGGCCGCCCGTGGAGGTGAGCCAGCTGAAGTTGACCAAGCTGCTGAAGAGCACCCATTGCACGGCGGTGAAGTACCAACGGTTCGGCAACACCACGGATCGCAAGGCCAGGACCATCACGAAGATGACCGCAACGATGGCCCACTCCGACGGCAGGTAGGCGAAGCCATGCGTGAGCATTGACAACGCGCCCGGTGGCGGTGGCAGAGCGGGCACAGCCGGGTGGATCCATAACCACTCGGCCGCACCGACCGTGGAAAATAGAAAACCGAAGAGCCACAGGTTCACCGCGCGCTGCAACAGCTTTATGGATCGCCAGGGCACCATCATGGCATCGGTAGTTCCAACCGCGTGATCCGTGTTGCCCTATCCGCCGGCCGTTCCGGATCGATGATGCAGTGCTGGACGAGTCGATAGCGCAATGGTCCAGCATCACGGGCGATGTCGCGCGCTAAACCACGAACCGCATCGGCGAGGATGGGTCGCAGCAGGGTATCGCCGTGCTGTACATCGCTGCGGATCAGTTCGGCCAATGGCCTATCCATGCGGCGCAGCAGATAGTGGCGATCACCGGGAATGAGGGGGCGCCAGTCCGCATCGCCTAGCGCCACCTCCACCTGGCAATGACACGGGGAAGGATCCGGCGCGAAGAGGTTCCAGCGCTGGTGGAACAGTGGGCGGACGATGCGTGTGCTCCATGCCTGCAAGCGTTGCGGAACGAAGCATGCCGGAAGCGTGTACGCGAGCAAGAAGGCCACGTGGATGGCGACCACGAACACCACCAAGGACCGGGCACCGCGTGAGGACATGGGCCGGTGAAGATGAGGGATATACAGCATCCTGCATGTCATCCACCGAACGGGTCTTCATAACGACCTTTGCCGCCGCCATGCCCATCAACCCCAACGACCCTTCCCTCCGCTCCTGGATCACCGTACCGAAGGGAAGCGACTTCCCCATCCAGAACCTGCCGCTCGGTGTGGCGGCCTGGAACGGAGAACCGCCTGTGCCCTGTACCCGCATCGGTGATACCGTGGTTGACCTAAGCATCTTGGCCGATGTAGCCCTGCTCGATGGGCTGGGGATCCCACGAGAAGCGTTCCTGGAACCGACGCTCAACGCCATCATGGCCTGCGGCAAACCGGCCGTGCGCGCGCTTCGCCAGCGGCTGAGCGAGCTGTTGCGTGAAGGCGAGGCCACCTTCCGGGACGACAACGCCCTGCGCGAGGATGCCCTTCTGCCCCTCGATCAGGTGGTGATGCACTTGCCCGTGGAGATCGGCGACTATACCGACTTCTACAGTAGCCGTCAACACGCGTACAACGTAGGCTGCATGTTCCGCGACCCGAACAATGCGTTGTTGCCCAACTGGCTGCATCTTCCAGTGGGCTATCACGGGCGCAGCAGCAGCATCGTGGTGAGCGGTACGCCCATCCGCCGGCCCATGGGGCAGTACAAACCCGCGCCCGACGCCGCACCCGAATTCGGTGCCACACGCCAGCTGGACATGGAACTGGAAGTGGGCTTCATCACCTTCGATGGCAAGCCCCTCGGCGAACGGATCAGCACCGCTGAAGC
>JAEUTC010000070.1 GCA_016787985.1 Flavobacteriales bacterium
CGTTTGTCCGTCACCCGATTCCGCAGGATGTTCAGCCCGTCGAAGGGAAGCCCACCCACCACCTTGGGGTCGTCAGGGTGTGTGGGGTCGCGCAATTCGGCGATGGCGGCGTTGGTCTTCTGCTGCTGAACCGAGAGTTTCAGGGAGGTGACCGGTTTGCCCGTGAGGTAGCCTACGGATAAGGCGCTTTCGCGCTGAAGCTCGTGGATCACATTGGCGAACTGGCCGATCAGGGCGCTCTGCTCGTTCACGTAATCCATCACCTGCAGGCGCTTCAGGCTGGAGTCCACCTGCTTGCCGATGAGCAACACCATGCCCAGCACGGGTATGCCCAGGGTGATCATGAACTTGGTGCGGACGGGTAGGTCCGCGAAGCGCCAACGCATCGTGCCAAATTACACCCTCGCGGCTTGTCGGCCACGTCTACCTTTGGCCACCACACCAGACGGGCCCGGCCCATCACCCATGAAGGAACATTTCGAGACCCTGGAAGCCAAGTCCGCCGAAGCCTTGCTGGGCGGCGGTGCCGATCGTATCGCAGCACAGCACAAGAAGGGCAAACTCACGGCCCGGGAACGCATCGACCTTTTGTTGGATGAGGGCACCTTCCAAGAGATCGGCCAGCTCGTGACCCACCGGAGCGACAACTTCGGGCTGGACAAACAGGTCTTCCTCGGCGATGGTGTGGTCACTGGATTCGGCCGGATCAACGGCCGCCTCGTGTACGTCTTCTCGCAGGATTTCACCGTGCTCGGCGGCTCGCTGGCCGAAGCACATGCGGCCAAGATCTGCCGGATCATGGACCTGGCCATGCAGAACGGCGCACCCGTCATCGGGCTGAACGATAGTGGTGGCGCGCGCATCCAGGAAGGAGTGGTCAGCCTCGCCGGTTATGCTGACATCTTCTACCGCAATGTGCGCAGCAGTGGAGTGATCCCACAGATCAGCGCCATTCTGGGTCCCTGCGCCGGCGGTGCCGTTTACAGCCCGGCCCTCACCGACTTCGTGATGATGACCGAGGGTACGAGCTACATGTTCGTGACCGGTCCCAACGTGGTGAAGACCGTGACCCACGAGGAGGTGAGTAGCGAAGACCTCGGTGGTGCCTCCACCCATGCCTCCAAAAGCGGAGTGGCGCATTTCACCGCTCCCAACGAGCTGGATGCCATCCGTCAATTGCGCCAGCTGATCTCCTACATCCCCAGCAATTGCGAAGAGGAGCCGCCTGCATTGGCTTACACGCCTGGCGATGAGCTGCGGCCGGCGCTGGATTCCATCATCCCGGACAACCCCAACCAGCCTTACGATATCCGAGAGGTCCTCAATGCGGTGATCGATCCCGACAGCAGCATGGAGGTGCATGCGGAGTATGCGCGCAACATGGTGATCGGCTTCGCACGGGTGGCTGGTCGCACGGTAGGCTGTGTGGCGAACCAACCGGCCACGCTCGCCGGTGTGCTCGACATCGATGCCAGCATCAAAGCCGCCCGCTTCGTGCGCTTCTGCGATGCCTTCAACATCCCGCTCCTCGTGTTCGTGGATGTCCCTGGTTTCCTTCCCGGGACCGATCAGGAGTGGCGTGGCATCATCAACCATGGCGCCAAATTGCTCTACGCCTTCAGCGAG
Source organism: Flavobacteriales bacterium (assembly GCA_016787985.1). GTDB lineage: Bacteria > Bacteroidota > Bacteroidia > Flavobacteriales_F > PHOS-HE28 > PHOS-HE28. The sequence continues at coordinate 1,627 of JAEUTC010000070.1, forward strand.
GCCACGGTGCCCCGCATCACCGTCATCACCCGCAAGGCTTATGGCGGCGCTTACGACGTGATGAACTCCAAACACATCGGTGCCGACATGAACTTCGCGTGGCCCGGGGCGGAGATCGCCGTGATGGGTGCCAAGGGCGCCGCGGAGATCATTTTCAAGGGCGAGATCTCCAAGGCCACCGATCCCGCGGCCAAGCTGGCGGAGAAGGAGGCGGAGTACAAGGCCCAGTTCGCCAACCCCTACGAGGCCGCTGCACGCGGGTATGTGGATGCGGTGATCAAGCCTTCTGAGACCCGCCAGCACATCATCGCCGCGCTGGACATGTTGCGCAACAAGGTGGAAAAGCTGCCGCGCAAGAAGCACGGCAACATCCCGCTGTGATCCGCGTATCAAGGCTTTCGCCACGCCGCGCATGAAGTTCACCGTCGTCACCCCCAGCTTCGGACAGCTGCACTACCTCAAGCTGAACGCCGCTTCCATCGCCGATCAACGCGCACCCGGTATCGAGGTGGAGCACATCGTGCAAGATGGCGGCAGCAAGGACGGAACGCGTGAATGGCTGGCCACTCGGCCGGATATCCGTGGCGTGGCCGAAGCCGACAATGGCATGTACGATGCCATCAACCGCGGCATCATGAAGGGTGAAGGCGACATCTTCTCCTGGCTCAATTGCGACGAACAATTCCTCCCAGGGACCTTGCAGGCGGTGAAGACCTTCTTCGAAGAGCATCCCGAAGCCGACATGCTCGCTGGGGATACCTTGGTGGTCGATGCCAACGGCGAGTACCAGTGCCACCGCAAGGCCGTGGTGCCCACGACCGGCATCCTCCGCCTGGGTCGAACACCCGTGCAGAGTTGTTCCCTGTTCTTCCGCGCCAAATTGGTGAAAGGCCCCGGAGCGATCCTCTTCGATCCACAGTGGCGGGCCATGGGCGATTGGGCCTGGCTGCGCGACCAGAACGCACGTGGGGCACGCATGCTCCGCCTGCCGCGCTTCTTGGCCACTTTCGTGGATGACGGCGGCAACTTGGGCATGAGCCCACGCGCTGTGCAGGAGACTCGTGCCGTGTACGGCTCGCTTTCCACCTGGCATAGAGCCACGGAGTATATCGTGCGTGGTGCCGACTATGCGCGGAAGATCCTGGATGGTTATTACAGCCAACAGCCTTTCGACTACGCCATCTATGATGCGGATCCCTCCAGTCCATCCGGCGTTTCGGCCGTGCGCCGCAGTCGCCATGTGGCCAAGCCCACCTGGCATTGGAAGGGGCGTGCGCACTGATCGTCCGGCGGAACCAGAACTGATGAACGTCGGTCGTTCATCGCCCTGCACAGGGTAACTTGCCCGCCGTGCGAAGCACTCTCCTGATCGTACTTCTCGGCTTCTGGTGCAGCGGCCGCGCGCAGTCCACCGTGGATAGCATGCTCCGGGTCCTTCAGGGCCAGCAAGGCATGGAGCGTGTGGTGAACCTGGGCAACATCGCCTGGGAAATGGGAATGAGCGATCCACAACGAGCGCTGCCTTTCGGTACCGAAGCGCTGGCCCTGGCGGAGCGAATGCAGGACAGCACGGCCATCGCTACAGCAGCGAACGACTTGGCCATCACTGAGTTCAGGCTCGGCCATTTGCGCCAAGCTGTGGAGTTGAACCATAGAGCATTGAACATCCGCAACCTGGCAGGAGATAGAGCGGGCGCAGCGGCTTCGCACAGCAAGATCGCTGTGGCCTATACTGACCTGATGGTCTTCGACTCGGCCTTGGCGCACAACTATGCGGCAGCGCGTATTTATGAAGAATTGAAGGAGCCGATCCGCCTGGCCCAGGTACGTGGCAACATCGGACACCTCTATCAACAGATGGGGGACTTGGAGATGGCCGAGTCCGTCATTCGTAGGACGGCTGACGAACTCCGGCCCAACGGGGTCAGCTACCCTTTGGCCACCAACCTCGGACAACTCTGTCAGGTACTGGAACAACGGGGGAAGATCGACGATGCCCACGTGGTCGGACAGGAAGCCCTTGTCATGTTCACCCAGTTGGGAATGGACAATGAAGTGGCCAGCGTGAACAACGAACTCGGTATGATAGCCCGGCGCAGGGGTGACGATGTCGCTGGTATCGCCTACTACCGCAAGGCGCTCGCTACGGCCGAGCGGATCGGTGATCTCACCGGCCAAGCGACCTATGGCATGAACGTGGCCAATGTGCTCAATGAGACCGGCCGCGTGAGGGAAGCGCTGCAGTACTACGACCGTGCCTTGGAGCTATGCCGCACACAGGGGTATGCGGATCAGCATATGAGCCTGCTCGGAGGCTATATCACGGCGCTGAAGACGACCGGGGATCTCGCAGGAGCTCTTCGGTTGCAAAGCGAGCTGATCGCGTTGAAGGATACCGTGTACAAGGCCGAACGGATGCGGGCAGTGAGCGATATGCAAGTGAAGTACGAGACAGAGCGCACCGAAAAGGAGTTGTTGGCCGCCCAGGCACGAGCCGATGAACAGCGCGCAGTGATCGAACGACAACGGTTGCGTATGGTCGTGCTGGGCGTGGGCTTGACCATCTTGGCATTGATCACCATGCTCGTGCTGCGTCTTCAACGTGCGCGCCACCGCCAGCAATTGGATAGGCAAGTGATCGCCGAACGGGAGCAAGGCCTGAAGGCCATCGTTCAAGGGACCGACGCTGAACGGAAGCGCATAGCCAGCGAACTCCATGATGGGGTGGGCCAATTGCTCACCGGGTTGAAATACCGGATCGAAATGCTCGCAGGTTCCGACCCAAGGCTGGCGGACACACTTGCGCTCGCTGATGAAGCTGGAAGGGAGGTGCGTGATATCGCCCACCGTATGATGCCCCGCTCGCTCGAGGGAGCCGGTCTAGTGCCTGCCATGGCGGATATGCTCGATAAGGCATTGGCTGTCCCCGGTGTGGAGAAACACTTCGAACACCATGGCATGGAGCAGCGGCTACCGAGCGAAGTGGAGACCGGTATCTACCGGATCGCACAGGAGCTGCTCAACAACATCATCAAACACGCCAAGGCCTCCCGGGTCGACGTGCAACTCTTGCGCACCAGCACTTCCGTCGTGCTCATCGTGGAGGACGATGGCATCGGCATGGATGCGACCCGGTCCAACGCAGGGCTTGGACTTCGCAACCTGCATGACCGGGCGCGCATCCTGCAAGGAGCCTTGGAGTTCAGCGTTGGAGCAGGACGCGGCACAGTGGCCACCCTGCGCGTACCCTTACCACAGCAGGCAGCAGCATGACGGAAGAGATCAGGATCGCCATTTGTGATGATCACCGGGTGGTGACGGACGCCTTGCGTGATATGTTCAACGGGGTGCCCGGATACACCTGCGTGGGGACCGCTGCGAGCGGCACAGAGGCCCTGTTCCTCCTCCAGCATGTGGCCGTGGATGTGTTGCTCACCGACCTGGACATGCCTGGCATGGACGGCTTCGAGCTGCTCGCTGCCGTGCGGACAAAACATCAGGCGGTGAAGGTGCTGGTGCTGTCCATGCATGACGAAGCGGCCTTGGTGAAGCGTGCCATGGAACTGGACGCCGATGGGTATGTGGTGAAGAACGCCGGCAAAGAAGAACTGATGCTCGCGGTGCGCGAGATCGCGATGGGAAGGCGCTATTTCGGAGGCAGCGTGGCGGAGGCCCTCCTCGGCAAAGCCACACCGAGCGAGGCGGGCGCTCACGTGCTGGCCGACCTTACCGAACGAGAGGTCGAAGTACTGGCAGCCCTTGCGGAAGGTCTCGGCAACAAGGAGATCGGCGAACGCCTCTTCATCAGCCCGCGCACGGTGGACACCCACCGCACCAATTTGATGCGCAAGCTCGATACGCACAATGTCGCCGGCCTGGTGCGAATCGCCATCAAAGCAGGGCTGGTGCGATAGTGCCTACGGTGATCACCGTAGCGGAACACGGCCTTTCACGGAGGAACACCGGGCGTAACATGGGGTCACAAAACAACCCATGTCAACGATGTACATCCGAAGCTCGTTCCACAACCCTTCGATCGCCCTCATGATCGCCCTAGGCACGCTCGTCAGCCTTAGTGCGTGCAAGAAAGACGAAGCAGAACCACCGGTGGTGGACGTACCCACGGGCGGTGGCTCCAACACCACAACGCCGAATACCACGCCCACCTTCACCGGCGCCGCTGCGGTGCTCGCAGCCGTGAGCACGGCTAGCACGCAGGAGATCCCGGGCTTCGGTACCGTGGCGGTCGACATCAACACCGGTGTGGGCTACTTCCGCGATGCTGCCGGTGCCAGCGTGCAGGCCGGTACTGTTTCCTGCAATGACAATGCGCTCACCTATGCGAATGGCGCCTATGCCTACACACCTGGTGCCATGAACCCCACGGGCATCGACTTCGGCTCCGGGGTCACTTGGAATGTGGGCGGTGGCAATGGCTTCTCGGCCTTCACGCGGAACACCAACGCCATCGCCTTCCCGTCGGCAGGGAGCATCACGAGCAGCGCTACGGTAGACCGCAGTGCGGGATACACCCTTGCCACCGACTTCGTGAATGATGCGGATAGTGTCTACTTCATCATCGGTAATGTGCTGCTGCGTCGTGGCCCGAACACCGGCAGCTGCACCTTCTCGTCCAGTGAGCTGGGTGCCCTGGCAGCCGGGCAGAACCTGGCCATGGTCGCCGCGTTCAACTACTACAACGAGAACATCGATGGCAAGGAGGTCTACTTCATCAAGGAGCGCGTGCTTAGCCGTTCGGTAACCGTCCAATAGGGCTGTTCCCTTCCCCACTCGAATGCCCTCCACGGAGGGCATTCGTATTTATTAACAGGCGCTTGAAGCAGGACGCCTTGTGACGGACTAACTTCGTCATAACCCGAAAAACAGACCATGCTCCTCAAACTCGCATCCCTTCTCGCCATCGGCGTACTTGCCGTTGCGCCGCACGATCCACTACCCGACCTCACCATTGGAACCGCGCTTCCCGCTGCCGATGTCAAGATGAAGGATGTGAGCGGGAAGGACATCACCCTGAAGGATGCCGCAGGCAAGAACGGCCTGCTCGTGATCTTCTCGTGCAACACCTGCCCTTTCGTGGTGGGCTCCGATGACAGTGAAGGCTGGGAGGGGCGATACCCCGAACTGGCCGCTTATTCGCAGCGCCATGGTGTTGGTGTGGTGCTGGTGAACAGCAACGAAGCCAAACGCACGGATGGCGATAGCTTCGAGGACATGCAGAAGCGCTACAAGGAGAAGAACTATGGTGGGTCGTACGTGCTCGATGCCAACAGCAAGGTGGCCGATGCCTTCGGTGCCCGTACCACTCCCCACGTGTTCCTCTTCGACAAGGACATGAAGCTCGCCTACAAAGGCGCCATCGATGACAACGTGGGCAAAGCATCCGCGGTGAAAGAGCGCTACCTCGAAAGAGCCATGGACAGCATGGTCGCAGGCAAGCCGGTGGATCCTGCCACCACACGCAACATCGGTTGCAGCATCAAGCGCGTGGCCGTACCGCACAAGCACTAGGTCCAAGTCTCCCCCTTGGAGGGCAACGCCGTGTTCCTTAGGGGAATGCGGCGTTGTTCATTTGTTGAAAACAACTTTCACCGCTCCGGTGAGGCGGGCCGTTCCTTTGTGTCAAAGGCTTTTCGGATGAACGTGCTATTGATCGGCGGTGGAGGAAGGGAGCATGCCATGGCGTGGAAGATCGCCCAGAGCTCCCTGCTCGATGAACTTTATGTTGCTCCAGGGAACCCGGGAACGGTGCGCCATGGTCGCAATGTGGAGCTCGACCTGAACGACCATAAGAAGCTGCGCACTTTCCTGTTGGAGAAGCGCATCCAGATCGTGGTGGTAGGCCCGGAAGCGCCGCTGGTGGACGGCCTTCATGATCGGATCAGCGAAGACCCTCAACTCGCCGGTGTCACGGTGATCGGCCCGAAGAAGTCCGGTGCGCGGCTCGAAGGCAGCAAGGACTTCGCCAAGGAGTTCATGTTCCGCCACAACATCCCCACCGCTGCACACCGCAGTTTCGGCAAGGGCGAATTGAAAGCGGCCATCGAACACATCGAACGTTCGCCAGCGCCCTACGTGATCAAGGCCGACGGTCTTGCATCCGGCAAAGGCGTAGTGATCACCAGTGATAAGAAGGAGGCCGCTTCCGTGTTGAAGGACATGCTGGAAGGGGGAAGATTCGGCACGGCCGGTGAGCGCGTGGTGATCGAACAGTTCTTGAAGGGCATCGAGGTCTCCGCTTTCCTGATCACCGATGGGGAGTCCTTCAAGATGCTACCACCCGCCAAGGACTACAAGCGTATCGGGGTGGGTGATACCGGCCCGAACACCGGCGGAATGGGAGCGGTTTCGCCAGTCCCCTTCGCCGACAAGGACTTCATGCAGAAGGTGCACGACCGTGTGGCAGCACCCACCATCCGTGGCCTGAAGAAGGATGGCATCCCGTACAGCGGGTTCCTGTTCATGGGGCTGATGAACGTGAACGGCGAGCCTTACGTGATCGAATACAACGTCCGGCTCGGTGACCCGGAGACCCAAGCCATCCTGCCACGGTTGCGGAGTGATCTGCTCGACCTGTTCGAAGGGATCGCCTCGGGCACCCTCAGCGAGCGCCATGTGGATGTGGATGACCGAACGGCCGTGACGATCGTACTGGCCAATGCCGGTTACCCTGAGACCTTCGCCACCGGAAACCCCTTGGTCGGGCTGGAACTCGTGCGCGAGGCCTATGTGTTCCAAAGCGGCACGGCTCAGAAGGACGACCGCTTGGTGACCGCCGGCGGAAGGGTGCTTTCCGTGACCTCCTTCGGGAAGGACTTGGAGCAGGCTATCCTCGCAGCGCAGCGCTCAGCCGCCCTTATCGAGTTCGAAGGCAAATACCTGCGTTCGGATATCGGCTTCGACTTGGTGAAACAACCCTCCACCCGGTCAGCCCCGCCTGTGGCCCGTTAGGCCAAGGTGCCGTCCTGCTTGGCCTTGCGGTTGTACCGCCCTTGTAGCATGAGCCAGTACACCAGACCGAAACCCATCAACAGGCTGACCACGGTGACCGGAAACCAACCCATCCAAACAAGGACGCTCAGCATGGATTCGAGGAAGTGGCCGATGGCGAATACGATCTTTTGCATCGTTGGGGGTGCTCTGACCCGCCAAAGATAGACAGCCTGCCGGAACCGGCCCACTACGATGCTCGCGCGCGTTTTCCGAAGCAATCAACCCGGTGTTCTGGTGCTCCTAGTGGTGCTGGTGCCTGCGCTGTTGCTGCCGAACTGTTGGGCCCCTGCGCCTGACCTTTCCCAAGGAATGCCCCTGATGCGCTGGCTGGCCGGCTTTATCAACGCCACTGGGTGGACCTACGGGCTGGCGGTGATGTTCTGGGTCGCCATCATGGCCCTGCAGGTAGCCTTCCTGCTGAACGAGACCGAGCTGGTGGACCGCCGGAACCACCTTTCCGGACTGCTCGTGCCCTTAGCGTTGGCCCTGACCGTGCCCCCCGGCGGTGCGGGTGCTGCCTTCTTCGGTCTTCCCTTGGTGATCTGGGCCATGCACCGCACATGGAGCATCTCCACCGGCCAAAAGGCTCTAGGTGCCTTGTTCGATGCGGGTCTGCTTCTGGGCTTGGCGGCCCAGTTCTATATGCCGTACGCTTTCCTCATGGTCGTGGTCTGGGCTTCCGTATCGGTGATACGCCCGTTCCAATGGCGCGAGTACCTGCTCCCGTTGGTAGGGGTGGTGCTGGTGTTCTATCTCGCGTGGGGTGTTCAACGCCTGTTGCATCTGCCTTACCAAGCCCCCTTGCGCACCATCATCCCTTCCAGTATGGGCTTCGCCGGAGCGCCGCCGCATTTCCCCTGGATCGTAGCGTTGGTGCTCGCTCCCCTCCTGGTGGTGTCCAGCCTGCGTTTCGCTGAATATTATGGCCGTGGAGTGGTGCGCGAACAGAACATCCGCAGTGCTTTCATCGCCTTCGGCCTCACCATGGCCTTATTGGGGGCGCTGGTCCAGCTCATCGGTGGGCACTTCCCCATCGTCCTGGTGGCCATTCCCTTGGCCGTGCTCACCACCTTCGCCTTGATCGGTACCCGCAGGGCCTGGCTTGGTGAACTGGCCGTGGCCTGCCTGGTGCTCTTCGCCATCTGGCTCCAATACGGCCGGGCCTGACCGCTACCTTCGCGCCGCGCTAGCACACAACGGCCCTGCGCCCATGAGCATGAAATTCGGTGTCGTCACCTTTCCGGGTTCGAACTGCGACGAGGACATGATCCATGTATTGGAGACCACCATGGCTCGACCGGTGGAGAAGCTCTGGCACAAGGACCACGACCTGAAAGGGGTCGACATGGTGGTGCTCCCCGGCGGCTTCTCCTTCGGGGATTACCTCCGCAGCGGCGCCATCGCACGGTTCTCGCCCATCATGCAGGAAGTGGTGGCCCATGCCAAGAGGGGAGGCCTGGTGTTCGGGGTCTGCAATGGTTTCCAAGTGCTGTGTGAAGCCGGCCTGGTGCCCGGTGCGCTGCTCCACAACGAAGGCCAGAAGTTCGTGGCGCGCAACACCTTCATCCGCCCCGCCACGCGCAAGACCGTCCTCACCAAAGGGGTGCCGGACAAGGCCTTGAAGATCCCGATCGCACACGGCGAAGGCCGCTACCACGCCGATGCCGATACGCTGAAAGCGCTCAGGGACCACGATCAAGTGCTGTTCCGCTATTGCGATGCGGATGGCAAGGTCACCGATGCCGCCAACCCCAATGGCAGCAAGGAGAATATCGCCGGCGTTTGCAACAAGGGACGTAACGTGTTCGGTATGATGCCCCACCCCGAACGTGCCGCCGATGAGCGCTTGGGCAACACCGATGGGCGCTGGCTCTTCGAGTCGTTGCTGCAAGCGGTGCTCGCCTAGGTCTATGGCGTGGTCGGCCGGACCAGTGGTCTCACGCTGCGCACGTGGGCAGGGTCGAAGGTGATCGTTCCCGAGGTTCCCTCAAACCCTTTCCAACCGCTCAACTCGTACCCCTCTGCAGGCGTGAAGGTCAGTTCGAGCACAACGCCATGGAAGCCGCTGATCACATGCGGGCCAGGCAGGAGTGAAAGACCTTCCACCGCGAGCACCCCTTGATCCCCTGCTGGTGCTTCTACGCTGATCTGACGCGTCTTTCTACCCGAGGCCCGCGAGAGGTGTTCCAGAAGAAATCCGGGCCTTTCCCGGATGAAGGAAAGGAGTTCTTGGTTCGAGACCTTCGGCTCCGGTCGCTCAAGTTCAAGCTTCCACCGTTCGTGATCCGCCGCCAGTTCGATGGCGTGGCTTGTGTAGAGACTATCGGCCATGCGTGCGGCCTGCTGCGGCTCCAAGGCCGTGGCCATCAAGGCGCTCATGCGGGCGAGAAGGCGCTGCTGTAGTTCCGGATGCCCCAACAACTGCGGTATGTAGGGCGTCTCCGCAGCCGTGCCCGAGGCCATGCGCTCCACGCTGTTCTCTTCAGCATGCGCCCAAAGGTCCATGTCGAACAGGACCCAGCGCCATCGCCCACCCGCTTGTCTCGGCCGATATAGCCGCACGTTGAGGTCGTGGTCGGCACGGCCGGTCCACAGGTCGATGCAGGCCAGGTCGATGAGGTTGTCCACATCGATGTATCGCGCCAAGGTGTCCAGCGGGGCCAGACCCATCAAACGCGCCACCGCCAGTTTGAAGTGTGCATCGCTTCCGGTCCGCACCATGGCGGCTGGTCCTTCCAGCACGTCCACGGCTTCGCTGCCGCTGATGTGCTCCAACCATTGATTGTCCTTTGGCGGCATCCAACGATACAGGCCCCAATACTGGCCGTTCAAGTAGAGCGGCATGGCGCGCGAGGGTTGTACATCCACCCGCAACCGGTGCTTGGTGACCACCTCCTCGAGGAATCGGTTGCGCAGGAAGGTGTGTGGACCGGCATCGGCCCGCAGGATACCCTCTTGGAAATACTCGCGCTCGTTCAACTGAAGTCCCTTCACCGGACTATCATACCGGTCGCGTGCATGCAGTTTGAAGGAGCGTTTAGGCGCACCACGTGAGCCACTGCCGTGGATGCTGATGCCGATGGGGATCGGTGGGTCGGACGATCCATTGAACTTCACCATGGCCAGGCGCTCCCACGATCGCCCCTTGCGACTGAAGTTGGCCAAGGCGCCTTCCACGTTGATGCCGGTGCTGTCATCGGAGAGCCCGGCTTGGTCCATGGCGATGGTGATGCCCTGTTGCGGCGCATCGCCCCGATGGAAGGTGGAGCAGAATTCCTTGCTCGGCAAGTGACCTTCCACGAAGGCGCGTGCACGGACCACGAGGTCATGGTCGACCAGAATGGGCGTGGAATACACTTCACCGTGCGCGGCGGTCGGTTCCGTGCCATCGGTGGTGTACCTGATCAGTGCTCCATCCTCCGCGATCAGTGGTAGTCGTTGCGCGACCACGGAGCTGGCCAAAGCCGTGTCGATGGCAGGTGCCGCTGCGCGACCGTGTACGGGCTTCATCCCACGGTTCGGCGCCCCGGGTGTTGGCTCGGTGAAGAAGCTCCATGCCGTGGCGTTGCCATCGGTGAGCCGGCCCACACTGAGGTCGCCCGACATGGCCGGATAGGTGAACACATCCTGTACCGTGACCCCATCGGCCGCGACCAGGAGCAAGGTGCCGCCTTTGCGCGGAAGCCGGAAACCCACATGGTCAGCACCGCGTTCCGGAGCCCCGTCGAACCAGATCATGCGGTGCGCTTCCGGTGCGATCGTCAAGGGCCCTTGGATCACATGCGTGCGGCCCACCACGGCGAAACGCATGCCCTCCAGATCGATGGTGGAGGAAGTGGGATTGTACAGTTCCACCCAATCAGGGGTGCTGCCGTCCGCTGCCACGAAGGTCTTGCGGTTGGCACCCTGCAATTCGTTGATCATCACACCGCCTTGCGCGCAGCAGGTGATGGCCAGGAAGGTGGTGGCAAGCGTGCCAAGGACTTTCACCGGCCGAAATTAGAGAAGTGGAAGGGTGTGGCGCGGATGCCTGACAATCGCCGAACCTACCGATCACCCCAAGCTGTTCTTCGTGACCCAGATCCTCCAGGCCACGATGAGCTTCTGCAACTTGTTCAGCCGAAGCAGGTCCTTGTGCCACATCTTCGGCAGCAACAGCTTGTTCGCACGAGCCAGGAAGCGAAAGAACTGGAGGCGCATGGTCAGTGGTGTTGCAGGTCGCACGATTCTTCGTCCCACTCCAGCTCGATGGTGGCGTGGTGGATGCCGAGTTCCTTCAAGGTTTCGCGTGCAGCGGCTTTCGTGGCAAGGGCCTCTCTCAGCTCCACGTTCGCTACCACCAAGTGCGCGGTGTGCACTACGAAGCTCCCATCCAAGGTCCACGTGTGTTGGTCGTGCACATCGGTGACGTGCGGCAGTGCGAGTAAGCGGTCCCGCACGGCCTCGATGTTAACGGAGGGCGGGATCTCCTGCATGAGGATCCCCGTCCCTTTGCGCAAGGTCCCTACGGCATTGTACAGGATGAAACCACTGATCGCCACGCTGAGCAAGGGATCCACGATGGCCCACCCTGTGAAGTGGATGATGATGCCGCCGAGCAGCACCGCCGCCCAACCCAGTACGTCCTCCAGCAGATGTAGGTAGGCGCCGCGCTCGTTCAAGGTGCCACCGCCATGCAGCTTCCACGCGGCGAAACCGTTCATGGCCAAGCCGAAGAGCGCGATGCCGATCATGCCGGCCGTATGCGGTTCGGTCGGCGATGCGAGTTTGGGCACGGTGATCACCAACATTGCGATGGCGCCGGCGATGAGCACCACGCTCGTCAACCAGCCCCCCAACATGCTGTACCGGCCGTAGCCGTAGCTGTAGTGGGCATCGCGCCCTTTCATCGCCACGCGTTGCAGGTACCACGCGGTGCCCAGCACGAGGCAGTCGCCGGCATCGTGGAGCGCATCGGTCAATACCGCAATGCTCCCGGTCCACCATCCGCCCGCCACCTCCACCAAGGTGAAGGCGAGGTTGATGAAGAAGGCGAGCCTTAAGGCCTTCGCGCCCGTGGCATGCACATGACCGTGCTCATGACCAGCGTGCGCATGATGATGGGCGTGATGGTGGGCGTGCGTGTGGGGCATCGGGTTGGGCGAAGGTAGCCTCACCCCACGATCACCCGCCCCGTCTTCTTCGCCAGCCGCTTCTTGGCTTCGCTCAGGTGCATGATCTCCTGCAGCAAGGCCATTACGCCGACCTCATCGGCGGTCTTCAAGTCCTCCTGCCGGTCTTTGATCATGCGGTCCACGCGGCGCTCCTTCAAGATGTCCACGGCTTCTTCGAGCGCGTCGTAAAGCACTTCGCTCTCGCGCTTCACATGGATCTTGTGGCGCTCTTTCCAGTTCGGGCTCAGCACGTGCTTCTCGGTGAGCAGGTCGATGGCCGTGGTG
>JAEUTC010000077.1 GCA_016787985.1 Flavobacteriales bacterium
AAACCCCGGCCCCCACGCAATTGCAGGGACCGGGGTTCTTCACTTACCCCAAAACCAAGGGTCGGATCTTTCTTTCTAGCGTTGGATCATCAAGCGTTGTGTGTAGGCACGTTTCCCTGCTGTCATGTTCACCAGGTACATACCATTGGAGAGCTCGTTGTTCAGTTCCAAGGCACTGTTGATGAAGCCGTCCTGCACGGCGATGGTACGTGCCATCACACGCTTTCCAGCCATGTCGAAGATGTCCAGGTTCACCGTGCTCACGCCTTCCTCCACGTTGCTGACGCTCAAGAAGAGCTGGTCGCCACGGTTCGGGTTCGGGTACATGGTGAAAGTGTTGTTGCCTTCGATCACCATGTTGTTACCACCACCGTTCACTGCTGCGCAAGGGTTGATGGTCACGTTACACACTTTCCCCCATGCTTCCGTGTCGGCACAGGCCGATGCTTGATCGGCCACCGCCGGGCCGAAGCACCAGGTGGCTCCGCCATTGAGGCTCACACGCACGTCCACTTCGTAGGTCCTGCTGCATTGCAGTGGGGTGCCGGTGGTCCAGTTGAGCACCAAGCGAGCGCTCGTCTGCGGCGGGCGCACGATGCAGATGTTCTCCCCCGGGATGCGGAAGCGGAACTGGTACCGCACCGCGCTGCTTGCCACGGCCGGGATCGGCTGGGGCGGAGTGGCGGTTATGCGGTTGTTCGGGTTGCTGGCACCACCGAAGTTCCGGAACACGCCACAACTGAAGTCCGAGGTGTTCGCAGGATCATCCTGTAACGAAACGCGAGGGCATGCAGCCAGAGCGGCATCCAACTTGAACTGGCAAGCCGGACCGAACTCCAGGTTGTTGCCCGCTACACGACCGCGCACGCGCACGTTCAGCAGCACGTTGTTGGGCAGGTGCGGAGTGCTCACGCTGTTGACCCAGCCGTTCACCTTGAAGTGGCAGCCGCGTGTGGCACCGGTACCGAAACCATCGCTGGTGGCGTGGCTGCGGAAACGACGGTAGCTGTAGCTGCCGTTCGGGTCGAAGAACCAGAACTCGTAACCGCTGGTGGTGTTAGTCACGCCGAATTGGGCCGATACTGCCGGGTTGGCACTAGCCACGATGAACTTGTTGGCCACCCAATCCAGCTTGTCGCAGCTGCTGTAGATCAGCTTGTCCGTACCGATCGGCAGGCAGAAGGTCTGGTCGTTGCTGACGGCGCTCACGCTGCCGTTGCTGAAGTTGTCGGTGTTGTCGATGATGCGCTCGTTGCCGTTCATTGCCCGTAGGACGTAACCTCCGCTCAGGATACCGTCACCGCCAAGGTCAGTGACAATGAGCCGATAACATCCGTCAGGTAAGCAGCACTCCTCCGCTACCACACTGGAAGCAGGCAATGCACCATTTCCGGCGCATACCGTTGCACCACTCGACGCTTCGATGATGGACCAGTTCGTCTCCAACGGTTGTTCGTCCGTTCGTACCACCAGCGACAGGGGATGATCACAACCGCCGCCCTCGCCCGTGCCGATGCCCTTCGTGCTTCCAGCTGTGAGCTCACTGGCCGAGTACACGAACAAGGTGTTGCCGTTCGCCTGTACGCGCATTCCAGCGGTAGACGACACATCGCGGCCGCTGTCGCTCCCTTTGAACGCATAACAAGCGCTCGTTCCGAGCACCACGGTCTCATTGATCTCTGTGTTCGCTTCTTCGTACGGTCCGCCGCTGGCCATCACGGCGCCACCGGCATCGCGGATCTCCCAGGTGAGGTCCTCGGGTGCATCATCGGTCGTCACGATCACCTCAACGCTGTTCGCGGTAGTGGCAGCAAAGGGATCGCTAAGCTCGATGGTCTTCTCATTGCCATCGGCGTTCTCGTCGGGTATCTCGTTCACTGTCTTGATCCGGAACTCCAACTCGTCGCCGGGCTCCACATCGGGTACGTCGGGGAATACCGGTTGGCGCGACTCGTTCGGCGCAGCTGGAATGGCGAGCTGCCAGTCGAAGGTATTGACGATCACCCCGTTCTTCCATGTCTCCACCACACAGCCGCTCATGGCCACGGTGCCCTCGTTGCGGATCAGTAGTTTCGGCGTGACCGTTCCTTCGCATGGGAATTTCAGGCCCTTGTAGTCGAGTATTCGCGCATCGTAGTCGAACTGTGCAGACAGTGCACTTGGCGCGAACAAGAACAAGGCGAACAGTTGGGAGATGCGCATGACGAGCGGGTTTCGAATGACCGAAGCTAGGGCAATGCCCCGACCGATCGCCGATAACTTTCGTTACCTCGGCACCACAACCATCACCTACTGGCCTTCACGAAACGCAGCGAGGATGAAGCACCTGCTCCCGTGGTGTAAGTGGCGATATAAACCCCAGGCGTGAGCATTTCCAAGGGGATGTCAACCTCGGCCGGGCCCGTGCGCGCCGTCGTATTGAACACCACTCTGCCCGAAGCATCACGGACCTGGACATCACCCGCCATCGAACCCGAAGGCCGGATCATCAGACGACCCTGATCCTCGTTCCAGCGCATGCGTACATCCTCGCCCATGCCCTCTGCCATGTGGGCCACTACACCGGTCTCGAAGCCCTTACGAACACCCGATGCGACATCCGAAGCACCTATGGCGAGGACACCATTCCCACCACTGCGTACCAGAAGCGAGCCTCCTACGAACTGGCCACCATCGACGGCATCTACCTCAACACTGTAGCAGGTGGACGGAACCAATTCCAGCCAGACCACATGATCGGTCCCAGGTCCAAGCTCCAGAGCAAGATCCTGCGCTACCACAGCACCGACCGCATTGCGCAACACCCAATCCACGATGTTGATCGCGCTGGAGGTCAGCGTCACTTCCACCGTATGCGTGGCGGCTACCGGCGCATCATCGGCTAAGGTTATGTCGCGAAAGTTCCCTGAAGCATCCTGGTCAGGCACATTGTTCACCGAGATTATCCGCATCTGTAGCACATCACCTGGAGCTAAATCGGACACCGCCGGGAAACTCGGTTGGCGTACTTCGCCTTGCGCTGCAGGCACGGCTAATTGCCAATCGAACGAACCGACTTGCACGCCGTTCTTCCAGGTCTCCACCACGCAACCGCTCATGATCTCCGTGCCCACGTTCCTGATCTTCAGCACGGGGATCACTTGGCCATCACACACCTGGTGCAGACCGAGGTCGTCCTCGATCCGTGCATCGTGTGAGAATTGGGCATTTAGGTTCGCACTCCACAGGATCACGAACAGGAGGATGAAGGCACGCTGGATCATGAAGCGAAACTAGGCCAGTCTATTGGCTTCGTACAACTAACGAAGGTTAGGCCCTAGAACCGAACGCTCACCCCACCCAGCACATTCAGCGGACCTTGTGGGAACAACCCGATGAGCTCCATACGACGGTCGTTCTCGTAGTAACTGTACACCCAGCCGTTGCTCTCGTAGAGCGCGCTGAACAGGTTGCGCACGGTCAGGTTGATCTCAATGCCCTTGGTGCCCTTGGCCCGGAGCATCACATTCGCGCGCAGGTCATTCACCAAGTAGGCATCGAGCATGCGGTCCGAACTGCCGGTGTTGTCCAGGTATTGCTCGCCGACGTACTTCGTCACGAGCGTCAGCTCCGCGTGACCTTTAGCAGCCTTTTCCCAGAAGCGGTATCCCAGTTCGCTACCCGCAATGACGGACGGGGAGAATGCGAGGTCCGTGGTTCCATGCACGATGGCGCGCTGTCCACCCGTGTCCCAGTCATCCACGAATTCGGTGAAGTCGTGCACCTTGTTGCTGCTCAACGTGGCGTTGGCGCGCCACAAGATCCGTTTGACCGGTCGCATCGCGAACATCAGTTCCAGCCCGGCCCGGTGGCTCGATGGCACATTGGTCCGCAACGCCGCGCCCACATCGTTCAATTCACCGGTGAGCACGAGTTGGTCGGTGTAGTCCATGTAGTACGCATTCACTCCAGCATTGAAACGACCACTTCGGCGTTCGTACCCCAGCTCGTAGTCCAGTAGCCTTTCGCTTCCAGGCCTGCTGTCGGGGGTAGTCTCCTCCAGATCGTTCCGGTTCGGTTCACGGTTGGCCACGGCGAAGGAGGCATAGGCGCGGCCACCATCCTGCATCCGCCAAAGCACTCCGGCTTTCGGATTGAAGAAGGAGTAGGCGACACGTTGGGTGATGTTCTCCAGGTCCCGGCTGAAACCGAGGAAACGGTAGTCCACCAGGCGCAACTGTGCATCACCATAGACATCCACCCGATCATTAAGCGCATAGGTGAGTTTCGCGAAGGCGTTGGCATCCGTCTTTCGGGCATCGTTGTCGTAATAACGATCACGGATATCCCGCGCGCCCGAGTACCGCGCCCAGATGATCTCGCCGAAATGATCATTGCGGAAGTCGCTGTAGTTGCCGCCGAGCACCAATCGATGCTTGCCCAGCGTGATCGAAGCACTGGCGTTCGCTCCACGCAACGTATTGTCCAACCAACGCCGACGGATGAGGTCGGTGGTGGTGATCGGCTCGCCATCGATCACAGCCGGCGCGATGCCATAGGTTGCCAGCTCATCCTCTTCGCGGAACTGTTCGAAGAAGCCCTTGCCATCCACTTGGAAAAGAGTGAGATTGAGGTCGATGCCACGACCGATCCGTTGATCGAAGAGCAACTGGTAGTGCGTCTGATCGTAGTCGTCCACCTCGTTCTCGTAGGTGTATGGATTGAATGTCCGGTTGGTGTCCAGGACCTCCGGCGCCACACCAGCCCATGCCTGGTAGGTGACCTCCTTCCCGCGGAAGGTGATGAAGCGCACGGATCGCGTTCTTCCCACCCACGCCCCTTGCAAGAAGTAGCTCTTCAGATCAGCCGTGGCACGATCCACATAGCCATCACTGGAGATGGAGGACAGCCGCAAATCGAGGCTGAACTTCGAGCCCTCCATCGCACCCAGCAGACCTGTGCCAGCGCTGATGGAGTACCGCTGGGTATTGAACGAACCTCCACTGAGGCTGACCAAACCCCAAGCATCGCGTTGCACCGCGGTGGTGCGCAGGTTGACTGATGCACCAAAAGCCGCAGGACCGTTGGTGCTGGTGCCCACGCCGCGTTGGATCTCGATGTCCTCGGCACTTGTCGCCAGATCAGGAAGATTCACCAGGAAGGCCCCTTGACTTTCGGGATCGTTGAAGGGCACGCCGTTCAATGTGATGTTGGTGCGCGTGGCATCGCTACCCCGGATGCGCATGTAGGTGTAGCCGATGCCGGTACCCGCATCGCTGGTGCTCACCACGCTTGGCTGGAGTTCCAGCAGATAGGGAAGATCCACACCGGTGTTGATGCGTGCGATCTCTTCCTTCGTCACCACCGTGCGCGCGAAGGGAGCACGGTCACCTGCGCGCAATGCGCTGACCTCGGCTTCGCGCAGCAGGTGTGCCTGTGCAAACAGGGTTGGGTTGAAGGTGTTCTCGCCATCAACGAGTTGGATGATCGTATCCACGGCATGATAACCGATGTACGAGACCCTGACACGCACTGCGCCGGTCGATGTTCCACCGATCGCGTATCGCCCATCGCGGCCTGTGGTGGCCCCGAAGTGTTGCTCATTCCCGACAACTATGTTCACGCTTTCCAATGGCTCCTGCGCCTCGTTCATGACGATGCCGGTCAACCGTGCTTGCGCTCGTGCGTCGAGGACGAAGACAGAGATGAGGGACAGGAAAGTGATGTACTTCATGGCTTCTCCGCGCTGATGATCGTCGTTGCGCGGAGGAGCCCCACAAGCGGTGGGCCTGATCCCTTGGCAGCATTACCTGCCCAGGTTCTTCGGGTTTGATCTCAGCCTTTTCAGGGGCACCCCGTTGCAAGACGGGTCAAAGATAGGCGCACCAGCGATCGGTAGAACGGAACACCTTTCTTGATCGAGATCGCGACCCGGAACACGAACGGTGCTGGGCTGAACCATACCGTTCCGCGCGACGACCCCGAGCTATCGTATCGACCGCGCCTGGATCAGCACGTCGACGATGTTCGTTGCTGCACGCATGCGCTGTTCTTCCGAACCTTCGATGATGGTGTACGGTAACCCGAGCGCCTGCAACTCACGCTCCCAGATCGCGAACAACCGATCACGGTCGTGCGGGTTCTCGCGCAAGGGGTCTGGCTCCCATGGGATGTCGGGCCTGCACAACAAGCGCCATGTGTATCCGGTATCACGCACCATGGCATCGATCTCCGGATGCACCCGACCGTACTTCTCCATGCTCCAGATGCGGATATTCAGTGCATCCGTATCGTAGAAGATGGGCATCCGGATCCCCTTTCGATCGCGCCCGGGCATGCTTGGTATCAAAGCTTCCTGCTCGCGAGCTCCATCCGCTACACCAGCGTGCAACTCCTGCAACGCCCGGGCGATGGCCAGGAGGTCGTGCTCTTCATAAGGCCGGTCCAGTTCCTCCAGGTATTCGCGCGCCACTTCACTCACATATCCGCCCCGGTAGTGGTGCATCAGGGCCTCCGCAAGGGTGGTCTTGCCGCTGCTCTCCGGGCCAACGATGGCGATCTTCAACATGCTAGTACTCGCCGCTCACGCGTCCCCGAAAGTAACTTTCCAGCACAGTTGAGGCAGCGTTCCGGACGGCGACCGCTGTCTACTGGTCGAAACTCGGATCACGGACCAATACGACGACCATGGAACGCAACCTTCTACTCTCCTCACTCCTATTTTCCTCGATAGCCTTGGCGCAACTAGCCCCGAACACCCCTGTGCCCCTGTTCGATCACATGCGCGAGGTGAACGATGAATGGCGCTCCTACCCGGGATCCTTGGATGCGACACCGCGCACATTCAACTCGGATACGGAACGTATCGCACAGCACCTGCACTTGGTGCGGGAGCACTTGGCACAACACACCCCCGAAGGCCTCAGCGCCGGGCAAGTGCACGAGCGCAGCCAGCTCTTGGAAGCACTGGATGCGTACGCTGACCGTGGTGTCTTCCCGAAGAACTACGTACTCCCCTATCGCAATCCGGTCTTCATCGACCCGCACGGAACAGCATGTGCCGTGGGTCAGTTGATGATCGAAAGCGGACACGCCGAACTCGCCGCGCGCATCGATGCGGAAATGGAACTGGCGTACATCCGCGAGATCGATCTGCCTGAAGTGAGCGAATGGGCGAATGAACATGGTTTCACTGCGGATGAACTGGCCTGGATCCAACCGGGCTATGCTCCAGCCGTACCCTGGTTCGTGCTGGGAGAAGGCACGAACGGCACCGTGGATGAAGTGTTGACGCTGGACAATGGTGACTTGTTGGTCGTGGGGCAGTTCACCGATGCGGGTGGAACGGTCTGCAACGGGGCAGCCCTTTGGAATGGCAGCAGTTACTCGGCATTGGGATCACTTCCCGAAGGCGTGGTGAACTGTGCCATCGAACACGCAGGTGAACTCTTCATCGGCGGTTCGTTCAACGGTGGCCAGATCGACCTGCTGCGATGGTCCGGCGGAGGTTGGACCGGTGAATTCGTCTTCGAAAGCAAGGCTGGTGAAGTAACGGCACTGCTCAGCCACGATGGCATGCTCTACGCAGCTGGCGGCGCCTCAGGATTCGCCGGTGTGGACTACAGTATGAAAGTGTTGCAAGAAGGTGAATGGCTGCAGACCCCAGGATGGCTCAACGGACCGATCCATGCGCTGGAGTTCCACGAAGGGTACATCATTGCAGGTGGCACGTTCACGGGCGCTTTCGCTTCGCAGAACGAGGACATCCAGCACGTGGCGCGCTACGCGGACTCGGGTTGGCTGCAGGTGGCTGACGGGCTGGATGGTAGCGTGTATGATCTACTCGTACACGAAGGCACCCTTTACGCCACAGGCATGATGGCCGCCATGTCCGGACCCTTCTTCGGCCTGGCCAGCATCGCCGGGGAAGCGGCCACCTGGTCTCAGCTGATGCCGAACATCACGAACTACATCACCGTTGCTCCAGCGGATGCCCCCTCGGTGGCCAAGTCGATGGTGGTGAAGGATGACCGGATCTTCATCGCTGGCGACATCTACGCATTCACAGGTCTCACCTTCGGCAGGGGCTTGGTGGTGTACAACGGCGCACCAGATGCCGTGGAACCCTATTGCGACTTCCTGGGTGTGGGCAACAGCGTCGCCCTGCTGCCCAACGACCAACTGGTGCTCGCGGGTGCATCCGAAGCGTTCTCCAATATCATCGTCACCGACTTGACCTCTAGCCTGGCGGAGAGCGAGACCGCCCTCACCCTCACCTTCGCGCCGAACCCCGCGAAAGAGGTCCTGAACATCGGCCTACCGGTAGACATGATCCCGACCACCGTCCGTTTGACGGATGCCGCTGGGCGGATCATCAACGTTGATGCGCGCTCCACTGGCAGCACACTGGCCGTTGACCTTCGCGCCCTCGCTACAGGTGTCTACCAGATCGAAGTGAACGACGGCATCCGCACGGCCACTGGAAGGTTCGTCAAAGAATAAGGTCGGTGTGGAATGGTGAGCGCCCTGTCCTTCCCGGACGGGGCGTTCGCATTCCAACGAACCAATACGGAAGAGCGGTGTTCCTTTGCGCACGTGGAACGCTACTATTACCTGCTCCTTGATGTCGGCAGCCTGGCCTTCCCGCTGATGGCCAGTTTCGAGCCGCGCATCCGTTTCTACTCGAAATGGAAAGGTCTCTTCGCGGGCATCGTGGCCATGGCCATCGTCTTCATCGCGTGGGATGCCGTCTTCACGGCCAATGGTGTATGGGGTTTCAATCCGCGCTACCTCATCGGCGTGTACATCCTTGGTATGCCGCTGGAGGAATGGCTCTTCTTCCTCTTCATTCCCTACTCGTGCATGTTCTTGTACGAGGTGATGCGCTACTTCGTGCCGCGCGATGTGCTCGCTCCGGTGGCTCGACCGTTGAGCATCGCTTTGATCGCGGTCCTTTCGGTCGTTGGGCTGATCCACCTGGACCATCTCTACACGAGCATCACGTTCCTGTGCACCGCAGCCTACCTGGCCTACCATGTGTTCATCGCGAAGAGCCCCTGGCTGGGCCGCTTCTATATGGGCTATGCGGTTAGTCTGATCCCCTTCTTCCTGGTGAACGGGGTGCTCACCGGCTGGCTGCTGCCCGAACCGATCGTGTGGTACGACAACACACAGAACCTGGGCATTCGGCTGAACACGATCCCGGTCGAGGACAGCATGTACCTGCTATTCTTCCTGCTGATCGTGACCACGTTCTACGAGCGCGCACTGAAGCGATACCCGTAGTGGTTTCCTCCACCGGTAGTATGGGACAGTAGGACTGTTGGCTGTCTAGAGGGTCACCGTTAGCTGCTTGCGCCAACGCAGGAAACCGACCACCGCGAGCACCACGTAGATGACGTTGAGCAAGGCGTAGCCGTGATAGCCGATCAGGTGGTTGTAGACCACGGCCACCACATCGCCCACCATCCAATAGAACCAGTTCTCCAGCACCTTGCGGCTCATCATCCAAGTGGCCACCATGGCGAAGGCCGTGATGAAGGCTTCCATGCCGAGCAGGGTTCCGGGTTGATGGAGCCACTTCATCAGTTGGACCAAGGCGAACGTGCCGGCTATGCCCAGAGCAAGCAGGACCGCGTGGTGAGGCCAACGATACCGGATCACTTTCTCGGAACCACCCGAACGGCCCCAGTTCCACCAGCCGTACAGCCCCATCACGGCGTAGAAGAAGTTCAATGCGGCCATCAACCACGCATCTTGCACCGCATACAACAACACCCCGATCAATGCGGCGATGAAGCCGAACAACCAACCCGACCGGATCTCGCGCCCGATGAGGATGGTGAACGCGATGTTGAGGGCCACCGCGGTGTATTCCAGCGCGATGGCAAGCGTGGGCGACATGGGACGAAGGAACGAAGAAGCGGTGGTCGATCCGTTGGCAGTTGATCGAACCTTTGTGCGATCCTGGTGTACGGCCACTCATAGCCATATGAACATGATCCGCTCCACAACCCTCGTTCTCTCCCTGGCCATCGTCCACATCACCACGGCACAATTGGCGCCCGAGCGACCAGCCACAACCGGTGCGCACCTGCTCGAAGTGAACGCCGAATGGAGTACCATGGATCCGGCCATCCTGGACATCGAACAGCTCGTATCCTTCAACTCGGAAGCCGAGCGCATCGCAGAACACCTTCACCGCGTGGCCCAAGGGCTGACCGAACGAACGCCGCGCGGCCTTGCCCGCGAGACCGCCCTGCGCAGGCGGATGTTGCTGGATACGCTCAACGCTTATGCCGATCGCAGCCGATTCCCGATCAATCGCATAATGCCAGGCCGCACGCCTGTTTTCATTGACGATGCGGGTACTGCCTGTGCCGTGGGACAACTGATGATCAGCAGCGGATATGGGGCACTCGCCCATCGCATCCACCGAGAAATGAACCTCGCTTACATCCACAGCATCGACTTACCAGAGGTAGCGGAATGGGCCACTGCGCACGGCTTCACCACCGATGAGCTGGCGTGGATCCAGCCGACGTATCACCACATGAATGTCGCTCGACCCGGCCTCGTCGCCTCCTTCGTGATGACGAATGGGGATCGGATCGAAGTGCAAGGACCCCGAAGTTCCGATGCGGCGCAGAAACTCCGCTTGGTGCGTATCAACGGACAAGGCACCAAAACCCTCGCCAACCTGCCGATGCTCACCGGTGTCCAAGCGTATGAATACAATGGAAGCGTTTTCGTGGGTGGTAGACCGGCCGCGAACGGACCTTCGGCGGAAGTGTATGAGTGGAACGGCAAGGCGCTCGTGGCGTATGATCCGTTCGACGGCATCGTCGATCTCGGAGGGTTCTACGTCTTGAACGGATGGCTACACGTGCTGGGCTACACAGGCACCACCGGTAACGAGGACCGCTACCTCAACGAAGATGGAACGTGGGTGCTATTCGACCCGGCGCCGGCCGTGGTGCCACCGACCCAAGTGCTTCCCGAATAACCTGTGCCAGCAGCGCTCTACATGCCGCAGTTACACGGCTGACTGAAGAAGATCTTGGCCGCGGGCATCAGCTCCTGCAGGTGCTCCATCTCGGGCACCTCGAACTGGATGGCGCGCAGGTCGAGGAACTTGAGCGCGCGCATCTCGGCCATCTCCTCGGGGAATTCGGCCAGGTCGTTGTCCCACAGGTCCAGGGATACCAGCTCCTTGAAAGCGCCCACGCACTTGGGCAGTCCGGTGAGGCCGTTGCGGCTCAAGTCAAGGCGCTTCAAGTGCGTTAACCGGCAGAGGCTCTTGGGCACCTCGGTGAGCTTGTTGCGTGAAGCGCGGAGGTCCTGCATGTGGCGCAACTCCTGGAGCCGGTCGGGAAGCGCCTTCAGCTTGTTGTGGCTCAAGTCGAGTGCATTCAGGTTCTTCAATTGGAACACACCCTCGGGCACTTCCTTCAACTTCTGTCCGGAAAGATCCAAACGGTAGACCTGGTCGGGGTTGGCCAAGGCCTTTTCCAAACTGCGGAAGGTGCGCATGCTGTCCAACGCTACGGCATCGAGCAACTGCGCGCTTGCGCCCATGCCGAGCGCGATCAGGATCAGGGAGAGGATCGTTCTCATGTTCATCGGCCAAGACGATGACGCGCGAAGGCTTCGTCCTGTTGCATCTGCTTCTTCAACGCATCCAGGTCGGCGAACCGTACATCGCCCCGCACACGCTCCACAAAACGTACCGAAATGGTCTCGCCGTAAAGGTCGCGTTCCAGGTCGAAGATGTTCACCTCCACACTGCGCTGCGGTTCGGGGCTTTGCAGGGTGGGCCGTTCACCGATGTACAGCATGCCGCCGTACAGCCCTTCACGCAACTCCACCTGCACCACGTACACGCCATCGCCCGGCACCAGCTTGAAGGGGTCGATGCCCCCGATGTTCGCCGTAGGGTAACCCAGCGTGCGCCCCAGTTGATCGCCCTTCACCACCACGCCGCTGATGGAGAAGGTATAGCCGAGCTGCTCGTTGGCCGTGGACACGTCGCCATCCAACAAGGCCTGGCGGATCTTGGTGCTGCTCACCTTCACGTGGTCAACCTCCTGCGCGGGGATCTCTTCCACGGTAAAATCGTACGCCTCTCCATATTGCCGCAGCACTTTCAGATCGCCCTCGCGGTTGCGGCCGAAGCGATGGTCGTAGCCGATCACCACGGCGTGGACCCCGATGCCGCCCACGAGCACATCGCGCACGTATTCGGCGGCGTGCATGCGCGAGAACTCCCGGCTGAAGGGCACCACCAACAGATGGTCCAACCCAGCGGCCTCTAGTTGCGCCACCTTCTCCTGCTGGGTGTTGAGGAGTTTCAGGTCGTTGTCGCTCGGAAAGAGCACCATGCGCGGGTGCGGGTGGAAGGTGAAGAGCACGCTTTCGCCGCCCTCCTTCTTCGCCCGCGTGGTCAACCGCTCAAGGATCTTGCGGTGCCCACGGTGTACGCCATCGAAGGTGCCCGTGGTGAGCACCGGACGGCGAACGTTCTTGAAGGCGGCGATGTCGGTGTGGACTTGCATGAACGGTGCGAAGGTCGTACTTGGAAAGGTCCATCGGCCCGATTCCTGCGAAATGGATAGCCTATCTTCACCGCTACAATACGCGCGCACATGCCTCGCCGATCGATGCCTTCACTTCGCTCACTGGTCGTACTGATGCTCGGGTGGTTCACCATCCCTCTTCTTGCCCAGACGTGGTGCCCACCCGGTGCTGTGTGGCAGGACAATTTGATAGGCTGGGCATTGACCGGATGTGAAACACGGACCTATACGGGTGACACACTTATCCAAGGGCAACTCTGCCAGACCATTCATGTTTGGAATAGGACCTATAGCTACTGGGACGAGGAACTTTCGACCGCAGAGTACGATATGCATACCCGCTTGGATGACGGTGTGGTCTATGCGCTGTGGTCCGAAGATGGAACGTGGTATTCCGACACTCTCTACTGGCTCACGGCACCCGTTGGCGCACGATGGAATGTGCTCGGAGCAGCCGGGATGTGTCCTGAGGGTGAAAGGTGGGTGGAAGTTCTATCGATCGAAGACCGTGAGATCAATGGACTGACCTTACAGGTGCGTCAGTTGGGCAACGACAATTTGTCGGGCGAGATGGCAGTCACGGCGGAAATGATCGACAGGATCGGGACTCCATTGCTTTCCATACCGCCACCGTGTGTGATCGGAGAGTCGTTCGGCGTGACCGTGTCCTACAGCGATGATCTCTGGGAAGGCTTTGATAGCGGGGAAACCTCCAACTGCGACCGCTTCCCCAACAGCCTGCGCGAGCTCCAGGGGGCACAACTGCACAGGCTTTCATTCGGCCCAGATGGACGCACCCTCACCATTCAGGCGGCGGGAGGCTCAGGTGGGCTCTATGCCCTGTATGATGTACACGGTAAGTCGATCCAGCACGGGCGCTATTCCGGCGGAGGCACCACCATCGGGCTGGGCGAGCTAACACCGGCCATGTACCTGGCCCGCCTCACCACCAATAGTGGGCAGCAAGAAGTGGTGAAATTCCAGGTACCATGAAGTGGCTCTTTTTGCTCTGCATGCTGTCCGCCCTGTGCAGCACGGCCCAGCCTCCCCTGCCGTTCCCGACGGGGGATGTCCAATGGACGGTGAACTCCGTTCAAATGGGGGAGAGCTATCCGGATCGGATCTACGCCACAATGGGAGACTCCACCTTTAATGGCCTCCTCTATCAGAAGATCGGATGGGTTGACAATACGGGGCTGCCTTGGGAGACAGAAGACCTCACCTATTCGGGTATCATTCGTGATGAAAGCGGCCGTTGGCTGTTCGTGCCATCGTGGAGCGCCGAAGAATACCCCTTGTTCGACTTCACCGGGGATGTGGGTGACACGGTGAGCATTCAAAACCCGCTCTTCGCTTTCGACCCGGCCGACTATACCGTAGAGTCGATCACTACGACCCAGACCGTGGTAGATGAGCGACGGGTTTGGACCCTGATACCGGCAGTAGGCTTCGGATATCCAGAGTATTTCATCGAAGGCATCGGCTCTACCTATGGCTTGTTCGGACACTCCACATTCATCTCCGACGCAGGTTCACAACTCATCTGCATGGAAGAGAACGGCGAACTCATCTACCGGATCCCTGAAGCCGAGAGCTGCTACTACCTCAGCACCGGGTTGGAAGAGCGCGCAGCAGAGGGTGCTTTGCATTTGGCGCCGAACCCCTCCCGGGAACAGGTCATCCTTTCTGTGGACGGAGCCGACATCACCCAAGCTGGCTTGGTGGTGAACGATGCCATGGGCCGCGTGGTGGAGCTAACAGGCCTGCAGCGCACGATGAACACCCTATGGTTCGACGTTTCGGCCTTGCCTGTGGGGCTCTACACCGTTTCGATCACTCCGCGAGACAGGGCTCCACGACACGTGCGCCTGATGGTGGAGCGGTAGGCCACGGCTGATCAGCGCTGATCATACCGAATCAGCGCCATCTGCGTTCCATTCCGTTCTCCCCACACTCTTTCAACAAGCTATCCACACCATTGGCGCATCCGAAGCCAAGCCGTACCTTCGCGGCCGCAAACCCGGGGAGCACCCCTTCCCGAACCGCATAACCAGCTCATGTCCAAGCACATCGGAAAGGTCGTCCAGGTCATCGGTCCTGTGGTCGACGTACGCTTCGAGGCCGGAAACAACCTGCCCAACATCTACGACGCTCTCCACGTGACCCG
>JAEUTC010000083.1 GCA_016787985.1 Flavobacteriales bacterium
GCTGACCCATTCGCCCTCAAGAGCCCTTACGCGCGGCCGGTGACCGTTCCCAACACCGACCTTTGCACCCCGTATGTCGCTGACGACCGCCCATAGCCTTTGGCTTGCGCCACTCTGCCTGCTCTTGGGCATCGGCTTGGCGTGGTGGCTTTACCGCCGTGCTTCCGGGCAGGAGGGTTTCTCCCGGAACCTGTCGTTGGTCCTGGCGGCGTGCAGGGCATTGGCCGTTGCGCTCATCGCCTTCTTCCTGCTGGAACCCATGGTGCGCATCCTTGTCCGGGAGGTACGGAAACCCGTGGTGGTCTTTCTGCACGACGGTTCTTCTTCGGTGGGTGACGCTGGAGACACGGCGGCGTTCCGAACCGCCTATCCCGGTGAACTGGAAAGGCTCCAAGAACGCTTAGGTGAGCGGTTCGATGTGCGCAGCTTCACCTATGGCGAGCGTGTGGAGGAAGGGATCTCCTTTGCCCAGACCGGTGCCTTGACCGATGTGGACGAAGCCCTGCGCGAGGTGTACGACCGGTTCAACGGTCCTGACCTGGGGGCCGTCATCATCGACGGGGACGGCATCTACAACCGTGGCCGTGATCCGCGCGGTGCGGCCGATAAGCTGGGTGCGCCCGTTTTTGCGATCGCGTTGGGTGATACCACCGTGCGGCCCGATCTGTTGTTGCGTGGGGTGGAGCACAACCGCATCGGCTACCTCGGGAATGAGTTGCCCTTGCTCGTTAAAGTTGAAGGCCGACGCATGGCCGGCACCGCCACGCGCGTCTCTGTGCAGCAGGGTGGCAAGGAGGTGGTCGGTAAGGACCTCGTGTTGAATGGTCGCTCAGCCTTCGTGGAACTCCCTTTCGCAGTAAAGCCCGAACGCGCCGGTATGCAGCGCTACTCCATCGTAGTGCGCCCCGTGCAGGGTGAGGCTACCGAGGTGAATAACCGCATGGACATCCTCATCGACGTGTTGGATGATCGCCAGAAAGTGCTCTTGCTCGGGGCTGCACCACATCCAGACCTCGGGACATTGCGCTTGGCCTTGGGTGGTCTTGAAGGTTATGGCACCGAACTGGCCTACGCGACCGACTTCGCGGGTGATGTGTCCACCTTCGACCTGGTGATCCTCCACGGACTTCCTTCGTCGCGCTTCGGCATTCAGCCTTTATTGCAGAAGGCCGATGCGGCAGGCGTGCCGATCTGTTACATCCTCACGCTGGGTACGGACTTCAATACCTTCAACGCCCGTGCTGCCGGTGTGCAAGTGGCCGCTGCGCGCGGTTCCGCCACGGATGCACAGGCCAACCTCAACAACGATTTCAGTTACTTCTCGCTGGACCCCGACCAGGGGCGCGCGATCGAGCGTTTCCCTCCCTTGCAGGTCCCCTTCGGCCAGTTCGAACTGGGGCGTTCCGCATCGGCGCTGGCCACACAGCGCATCGGAATGGTGAACACGCCATACCCGTTGATCGCCTTATCCCAGCAGCAGGATCGCAGGACTGCGGTCATTACGGGTGAAGGTCTGTGGCGCTGGCGCATCAACGACCTGCAGCAGAACGGAGACCATGCACGCTTCGACCGCCTCGTGCACAAGCTGGTGCAATTCCTCGCCATAAAGGTCAACAAGGAGCGATTCCGGGTGGAGCACGCACCGCGATTCTCTGAGAACGAACGCGTACTCTTCACCGCCGAAGCGTACAACGCCACCTTCGAACCGGTGAACACCGCCGAGGTGAACCTGGCACTCAAAGATGAAGAGGGGCGTGACTACCTGCACACCTTCAGCCCCAGCGGAACAAGCTACCGCGCCGACCTGGGTAAACTCCCCGCCGGCCGATACACATGGACGGCCCGGACCACATTGGATGGCAAAGCCTATTCGGCCAACGGTGAGATCCATGTGGAGGCCCTCCTGGCTGAGAAACTGTCCACCGTGGCCGATCATGGCTTGTGGAACGACCTGGCTGCCCGCTCCAATGGTATCGTAGTGGCGCCAGGGGGGACGGATGCCATCGCCCAAGCTTTGGAGGCGCGCACCGACCTTGTCGCCCGGTCTTACGCCCATCCCAGTTTCAGTGACCTTATCGGACTCCGCTGGCTGTTCTTCGTGGTCCTAGGGCTGCTCACCTGCGAGTGGGTGCTGCGCCGCCGCAACGGTGCTTATTGATGCTTTCCGCATGGGTGTCTTGGCCAAACCCTGGTTCAACCGAAAGCGGACGTGGCTCATCGCTGCGATCCTACTTCTCATGTCCGCGTGGCTCTTTCGTGTGCGGCTGCTGCATGCGGCAGGGATGTTCTTGATCAACGAGGATGAGGTCGACCATGCGGATGTGATCTACGTGCTCGGGGGGGCACCGTTCGATCGCGGTTCACATGCGGCCGGTATGCTCGCAGCGGGCGTGGCCCCGATAGCCTATACCACCGGGTCGAACTTCTCATCGATCCTCAAAGCTGAAGGCCGGGAAGTGTCGGAGGCTGAACTTTCACGATCGGCCGCCATTCGCGCGGGGGCATCGCCGCAACGCATCCTTCCATTCCCCTTCGGCACGAGCACCTTCGAAGAGGCTCAGGGTGTCCTTCACCATGCTCGACGGTTGCACGTGGACACCATCGTGGTCCTCTCCACCGATCTCCACACGCGAAGGGTGGGGAAGGTGTTCCGAAAGCGATTCGAGGGAAGCGGTATCCACGTGCTCGTGGCCAGCGCACCCAGTTCGGACTACGATGCGCACCGCTGGTGGTGCAGCGAACAAGGCCTTCTGATGGTGAACAACGAGTACGTGAAGACCTTGTTCTACGCCCTGAAGTACTGACCTACCGGGTAATGATCATCCGTTGTGTGTTCGCTCCGTTGCTGCCTTCGACGACCACGAAGTAGGCCCCACCGGGAACGCGAAGGTCGATGCGGTTGATCGTCTGGCCATAGGTCGGAACCTCATACACGGGACGCCCCAACGCATCGAGAACACGCACCAGCTCGGCCTGATCGCGAGCCTCGAGCACCACGCTGAAGGTGCCATCGTTCGGGTTGGGATGGATCCTGAACGTGGCTGGGGTGACCTCGGGCACCGACACCGCTTCCAAACAGAATTCGTTGACGTTCTCCGTGGTGTATTGCCCATCGCTTTCGCCGTAGATCGTGCCGAACGCGTCGCGGATCACGTAGTTCCCTTCGCCATCGTCGCAGCACAACCCATTGCCGAATTCATCCAGTATGGTGAAGGTGTAGCAGTCGTTCGTCAAGCAGAACGCCACGCTGTCAACCTCTCCCTCATTGTCGTCCTCGTATGGTCCACCAGCGTACAAGGTGGTGCCCGCCTGGGTGGCCAGTTCCCAGGTCACGTCAGAACCATACGCATCCAACGTAAGGATCAAGTTGATGGCGGCTGCGGGGAAACTCGCGGTGAAGTCGTAGGTCCACGCGTCGTTCTCCAGGATCTGATCGACCGTGTTGTTCGGCAGGGTGGAGGTGATGAGCAACGCGTTGGCGCCGGAGACGGCAGGGATCGCTGCCAATGCGATGTTCGCCGTTTGGCCGGTCACGAGGGAACCATTCCAAGCTTGGGTGTAGACCGCGCCACCATTGATGCTGTATTCGACCACGACCGAAGTGAGGTCATCCAGGCCGTTGTTCTTCAACGTGATCCGTGGGCTGATGCTATCCACATCGCACAGTAACTCCGGAATGTTGGTGATGGACGTGACCGCTGCGTCCACGTAGATCGGTACCACCACGTCATCATTGTCCACACCTTCCACGGTGGTGCCGCAATCACCCAGCCACTCCTGCATCAGCGGGTAGGCCAGGTCGAAACGGCCATATGCGGCAACGGCTACATCCGTCCCGCAATCGCCCAAGCCCCCCGAGAGCTGTCCTACCAGCAGCTTGTTCTCATTCCACAAGCCGCTGCCACTCGAGCCTTCCTCCACGATGCCATCGGTCCAGTCCTCGATCTGCCACACTTGGCGTTCTTCCGCGCCCACTACTTGCACGTCGGCTTCGACCGGATCGAACGACCGGGAGATCTTCTTGATATCCCCGCTCGGATGGTGGATGCCCACCACTTCCTGGGCGGGCGTTCCGCTTGCATCCCAGCCGCTGTAGTACACGTTGTATTCAGCAGGTGGTACTTCGTTCAGGCGAAGGAAAGTGAAGTCCGTGGCTACATCCGTGGCTAACTGATCAGCGCCCGAGATGCTCATCGCCTGTGATGCATTTTCGGTGGGGTCGCACGTGGGACTGTCCCAGTTGAAGATGAAGATCCAATCCTCCACTGGACTCACCAGGCAATGGTTGGCGGTGAGGAAGTAGGGTGTGCCATCATTCAGGCAGTTGTTCAGGAGCGCGCCTGAGCAATAGCCCGAACCGGTGTTGATGAGTGCTACGGATCGGATCTGGTCACGCCAATCATCGCCTTCGGGGCAGATCACATTGATGTTGCAGGGCAGAGACTCACCGAAGTCGCGCGCGAGCCCGGCTTGCCTGTAAGCCGGATACACCGTGCTGATGTGCAGATCGACGATGCCCTGTGAGCCCATCGGCTCCACATATTCGATCGTGATGCGCTCCCCGGGGTGTTGATCCACAGCAAGGCGGGTGCGGCCATTTGCTGGTTGATGGAAAGCTCCACGCTGTTCACCGGCCGCATTGTACACGAAGACACGACCTCCGGGAGCGAGAACGAACCGGTCGAATACCAGGCCGATGCTGACCGCGTTCCTGCATTCCACCGAGAGGCGCCACACCCGATCCCCGTTCGGTGCCTCGGCCCAAATGCCTTGCTGCAGGCCGAGGTCGGTGGAATAAGTGGCCGCGAAACGGTAGGGGGCGGGTATTCCTGTTGCTCGCCGGTCAAGATCCTCCTGCATCAGGACATCCACATCCAACGGTGCCAACTCGACCATTGGGGCCTCGGGTAGTTGGACCGCGTATTCGTTAAGTCCATAAGCACGGCCACCGGCCTGTACTTGGGCCGAACACCAGGTACCCGTGATCAGGAAAATGCCTGCTGCTAGGAAGCGTTGCATCGGTATCTGCAGATTTTCGCCCGGGAAGATAGCCCCTTCGCCGTTCTCCACACCGCTAGTACGGGGCCTAAAAAAGGAACCCCTGCTTGGGGCAGGGGTTCCAAAGGCGCGGGAGTCCGCGGTCACTCGTCGTCGTTGCCGATGTTGAAGCCGAGCGTGACGCCGTAGCTCATGTATTTGGAGTCGATCTCGCTCAACACCGGGTTGTCCGTGAAGGCGCGGCTCAGGCCAAAGCTCGCAGTCGGGGAGAGGGTGAAGAGGCCCATGTCGAATCCAACACCTGCATCCACGTTCCATGAACCGCTGTTGAAGTCGCCTTTGTTCCAGCCAAGGTTGCCGTCGCGATCATCCACGCTCATGAGCACGTCGTAGCTGGGTCCAAGCATCAAGCGGATGTCGAACTGGTAGGTGTCCAACACGCGGTAGCCAAGCAGCGCACGCAGCTTCAGGTTGGTCCTCACCAGATCATCTTCGATCTGCACGGAACCGACGGCACCGCTGGGGATGTTGTTGCTGTAGCTCACCGCGGTGACGCTGCGCCCCAGGAAAGCACCGGGCTGGATGAAGAGCTTATCACCGAAGCGGGCGTCCAAGCCCACCTGCCAGCCGATCTCCGCTTTGTAATTGAAACCATCCGGCGCCTGTGTAAGGCTTTGGAAGGTGAGGCCGGCCTGCGGGTTGATCTGCACCTGGGCAGTAGCGGCCATCGAGCTCAGCAGGGTGAGCGTGATCAGTGTCTTTTTCATGGTCGTTCAGACTTGCGGGGTGGTATTCCAACGGCGTGCCAAAGATCGCACCCTTTTTCCCAAGTGCTAGAGATCAGGCGCTTATCCAACCTGTTCGTCCACCATCTTCGCAGCATGAAGGTGGCAGTGATCGGTGGAGGGGCGGCGGGGTTCTTTGCCGCATTGAACGTGGCTGAACACTATCCCGAGGCCACGGTGGTGCTGTATGAGAAGAGCGACAAGGTCCTCAGCAAGGTCCGCATCAGCGGCGGTGGACGGTGCAATGTGACCCACGACGAGCGCGAGCCACGTAAACTGGCCAAACACTATCCGCGAGGTGGTGCTTTCCTCCGAAAGGCCTTCAAACACTTCGCCGTGTCTGATACCATCGCCTGGTTCGAAGCTCATGGTGTACTACTGAAAGTGGAAGGCGATGGCCGCATGTTCCCCACCACGGACGATTCGGAAACGATCGCCCAGGCCTTGCTACGCACCGCTATCGATCGCGGGATCCGGGTCGAGTTGCGCTCGCCGGTGAGTGCTATTCAGCCTGTGGACGGAGGGTACTTGCTTTCCATTCACGGGAAAGACGTTCGTGCCGATAGGGTCATCATCACCGCTGGGGGGCACCCCAAACCAGAGGCCTACCGATGGCTCGCCGATCTAGGGCATCGCATCGAATCCCCGGTGCCTTCACTCTTCACGTTCAACATCCCAGGCGATCCCATTCGCGAACTCATGGGCGTGGTCCTGCAAGGCCGCGTGCGTATCGCGGGGGAGGATCTCGAAAGCACAGGCCCAGTGCTGATCACCCATTGGGGCCTGAGCGGTCCGGCCGTCCTCCGCCTCAGTGCCTGGGGCGCGCGCATCCTCCACGCCAAGGGCTATGGCTTCACAGTTCAAGTGAATTGGCTGCAAGGCCGAAGTGAGGATGACCTGCGGGCGACCTTCGCTGCGGAGGCCGATCAGCTGGATCGCAAAATGGCCGCGAACGCCGACCCGTTCCAACTACCCAAGCGCTTCTGGGAGTTCCAGTTGCGCAAGGCCGGGATCGATCCGGAAC
Source organism: Flavobacteriales bacterium (assembly GCA_016787985.1). GTDB lineage: Bacteria > Bacteroidota > Bacteroidia > Flavobacteriales_F > PHOS-HE28 > PHOS-HE28. The sequence goes on from JAEUTC010000083.1 coordinate 6,808, forward strand.
GGGTCTGGGGTACTGTGGCCAAGAAGGAACGCAACCGATTGATCGACCTGCTCACCAACGACCGGTTCGAGGTTCAGGGGAAGACCACCTTCAAAGAGGAGTTCGTCACCGCTGGGGGTGTAGCCCTTTCAGAAGTGGATCCAGATACGATGCAAAGCATGCGGTGCCCAGGGCTCTACTTTGCTGGTGAGGTGCTCGATATCGACGGCATCACCGGTGGCTTCAATTTCCAAGCCGCTTGGACCACGGGGTATATCGCCGGTCAGCTCCGTAGCTGATCAACGCACGATGCGCACCACCGACCGGACATCGCCTTCCAAGACCACGAAGTAAACGCCGCTTTCGGAGGGTAACTCGGTGCTCCCCGTAGCACCCGTTACGGAGGTGGTACTAACGATCGAGCCAGTGAGCGTGTGGATCCGCAGCTGAGCTGGGGAATGGTTCGTGGACAGGTCGTAGTTCAACCGGTCGCCATCCCACCAGATCCGTGCACTTTCCTGGCCTGCTTCTGGAACACTGGCGAATGGTCCCCAGATCCGCTGCACCCATTCCGGGTGATCGATGTAAGGGTTACGGTTGTTCTGTAGACTGGTGTAAATGGTGTTGTTCCGGGCGATCTCCTTGGCGCTCACCGGATCGGTCAGGTGCCAGTCCAACATCAGGTTCTCCACCCAGGGCAGGAATGCACCACCGCTTAGTACCGGCGCCGAGGTCCAGTTCACGGCTTCGTCTTTGTAGCGGGTCAGCATGTAGAAATAGCCGCGTGCCAGATCGCCCTTGTAAGCGTCGATGGGTTCGAACACCAGACCGCTACAGCCAGGATAGTCGCACTGGCCCAAACGACCACCGTTATCCGCTTGGAAGGTCACCCCTCCGCCCACGACCCCGTATGGCCAATTCGCCCGTTTCTGGTTCACCCAGGCATCGGTGGGGTACATGTGGAACAGGTCCGTGTCCGGCCCGGGCACGCCATCGAACCAACTCTGCGGAAAGGTGTGTTCCCGGTTGAAACAATCCCCTTCGCTATCGTAGTTGCCACACTGGTCGGCGATGAAGTCGTATTGGTACGGTGGTGTGCCATCGGGTACATCGGAGTAGATGTCCCACACCTTGTTGTTCGGCTTCCGATCGGTGACACCGAACGCGCTCCAAAGCGAACTGTTGACCAGTACGGTATGCCCGTCGATGATATCGTGCAGGGCTTGGCGCATTGGTTCTCCCGTCAGCCCTTGTGCGCTGTCGTAATATCCCGCTGGCGGCTGGGCCGAGCAGAGCAGGGGAAGGCTGAATAGGATGGTCAGGTACGGCGCACGCATGGCTCAAAGGTATCGCAGTGGCCCGGTGTGGCCGGGGGGAATGGAAAAGGGGACCACGAGGCCCCCTTTTCTGCAGGATCGTTGATCCCTTACTTCACTTTGTTCACGATGGCCGTGAAGGCTGCGGCATCCGTGTAGGCGATCTCGGCCAGGGCCTTGCGGTCCAGCTCGATGTTCGCCTTCTTCAGCTGGCTCATCAGCACACTGTAGCTCACGCCATTGAGGCGGGCAGCGGCGTTGATACGCTGGATCCAAAGACCGCGGAATTCGCGCTTCTTCAGCTTGCGGCCCACATAGGCGTGCTGCAGGCCTTTCTCCACCGTGTTCTTGGCAACGGTGTACACGTTCTTCCGGCGACCGAAGTTGCCTTTCGCCATGTCCAACACCTTCTTCCTCTTGGCGCGGCTGGCTACTTTGTTCTTACTGCGTGGCATGTTCCACTTGGGTTTTTGGGCGTGAGCGTTCCGCCTCTCGGCTGAATCTTGGGTGCTGCACGTCCTGGTTAACGCTACCTATCTACCCGGTGCGATTGGGGTTCTCGTTCGGCTTAACCCTGGAGCAGGTCCAGGATGGCCTTTTTGTCGCTGGCGTGTACCAGACCCTTCTTGGTTAGAGCCCGCTTGCGCTTGGTCTCCTTCTTGGTGAGGATGTGGTTCTTGAACGCGTTCTTGCGTTTGATCTCGCCGGTGCCGGTCAGTTTGAACCGCTTCTTCGCACCGGACTTGGTCTTCATCTTGGGCATGGCCTCTTCGGGTTGTTAGTGCGATGCGTACATCGCCCTTGTCTATTTCTTTTTCTTCGGGATCAGGAACATGATCATGCGTTTGCCTTCCAGCTTCGGCATGCTCTCCACCAGACCGATATCCTCCAGGTCCTGGGCGAATTTCAACAGCAGGATCTCGCCCCGCTCCTTGAAGACGATGCTGCGGCCACGGAAGAACACGAAGGCCTTCACCTTGTGGCCCTCTTCCAGGAAGTTGCGCGCGTGCTTCAGCTTGAAGTTGACATCGTGTTCGTCCGTGTTGGGACCGAACCGGATCTCCTTCATCTCCACCGTAGCCTGCTTGGCCTTGATCTCCTTCTGCTTCTTCTTCAGGTCGTACAAGAACTTCTTGTACTCGATGATACGGCATACCGGTGGTACGGCGGACGGGCTGATCTCCACCAGGTCCAAGCCCAGCTCCTCGGCCATGCGCAACGCCTGGCTGAAGGGGTAGACACCCTGCTCGATGTTCTCACCCACCACGCGTACCTCGTTCACGCCATAGATCTTGTTGTTGATCCGGTGCGGATCCTCTTTGATCACACGACCACGGAACGGACGACGCTGGCCACCGCCTCCTCCGGGAGGACGCGGACCGCTTGGACGAAATGGAGGGCCTGCCACTTAAGGGGTATTGGTTCCTGCTTTCAGGGACACACGTCCCGTCAATGAAGGCGCGAATATCGGGAGTTTTCCGTT
>JAEUTC010000089.1 GCA_016787985.1 Flavobacteriales bacterium
GCGTGTCGTTGAAATCACGGTCGGCGAATTGGTCGATGTCCACCCAGAAATCACCACCCAGTAGATCGGAAACCGTGTTGAAGTAGTGCGTGCGCTGCAGGTTGAAGCTTCCGCCGTAGGTCACGTGGCGGCTTTCGTCCAGCTGCTTATTGTACACGCTGTTCAGACCGATGCGGTTCGGATCGGCCCGCTGTTCTTCCACGATGTACTTGCTGCGATTGCCCGTGACCGTGTTGCCGATGATGCCATTGGCGTTCTCCACGGAGTAGAGGTTCTTGCCATTGGCGAAGTACAACTGGTCCCAATCGATCTGGCGCGCGTTCTCGTCGGTGCGCCAAGCCTCCTGCCGCTGCGCAAAGAGTGCCGGGTCCGTTTCTTCGTAGAAGCTGGGGAGGTAACGGTAGTAGTCGGCGCGGGGGTCTTTCGCATCGAACCAGTTCAACCCGGAAGAACCGTCACGACCGAAGGTGTAGAACAAGCTGGTGGCCCACTCCGCGCCTTCGGATGGCTTGTAGTAGTGGCTGGCCATCAGCAGCGGCTTGTGGTCGAAGGTCATGCGCGCATTGCGTTTCACGCCATCCTGATAGCCCCAGTTCGGATTGTAGTAGTTCGTACCGGCCAGGTCGTAGGCCTCCTGGATGGCCACCCCGGCGCGGCCTTGCACGATGGGTGCGCCGAAGCCGGAGAAACTCACGGTGTGCTTGTCGTTGATGCGGTGTTCGGCGCTCAGGTAGTAGGCATAGGCGTTGAAGGAGGTCCCCTCCACATAGCCCTCCTCCGCCCAACGGCGCGAACCGCTGAAGCTGAAGGACCAGCCGTTCTTCATCATGCCGGTGGAGCCGGTCACCATCATCCGGTTGCGGTAGGCCCGGTTGGCCGATGCATACGAGACGCGGATCCCTTTGCGGATGCTGCTCGCCCGCACATTGATATCCGAGGAACCACCGATGCCACCGAAGTTATACCGCGTGGCGCCCACGCCGGTGCGCACTTGCAACGAACGTGTCACATCATTCAAGCCTGCCCAACTCGACCACTGGGCCCAACCGGTCTCCAGGTCGTTCACCAAGACGCCATTGATCGTGACCAAGGTGTTCTCCGAATCGTAACCACGGATACGGAACCGCGCCGAGCCGAAGTTGAAGCCTGCTACGGCCGTGAATATGTCGCGCGAGGACTGCAGGATCCCGGAGATATCCTGGGAGCCGAGCTCGGCGTCCAAGTCGTCCGCTGTTATGGTGAAGACGGGAAGCTTCGGACGGAGAGCGCCCGTAGTATCCGTAATGACGTAATTGATGGTGCTGTCCGACTGGCCATGGAGGCCGAAGCTGACGATACCTGATAGTGCAACGGCGAGTAGTGTCCTGGTCATCGGCGGGGCGTCGGTGGTCTGGTCCCGCCTTTCCGAGCTTTTCCCCGTATGCCGCGACCGATAGGCCGTGGAACGGAAAAGGTTCAGGTTCAGCGGGCGGCAAAGGTAATCGTACCGCCCGCACCCAGCATGTTCCGGAAAGGTTAATTGACCGCGGAGCTTGAAGGCTTGAGCGACAGCGGGTAGAACTCGGGCGCATTGCCCGTGGATCCTTGCTTTTCAGGCGGTTCTGATGTTATTTTCGCAGGCTTCCAGCAACCTGAACGGCGGTTGGAACGTCATCGTACAATGTCCGCAGGTCGAAGAGCTCTCCCTTTACTGCTCGTTCTGGCCTTGTTCGTGGTGCCTTTCCAAGCGAAGGCCGACCACTATTCCGGCGGAAGTATCACGTACGAGTGTCTGGGAGCGAACTTCTACGAGATCACGCTCGACCTCTATCTGGATTGTTCGGGGGCTCCGCTGACCCCCCAGAATCTTCAGCTGAGCAACGATTGTGGGGTGAACTTCACCCTGAACAGCATTCCATTGGTGCTCACCGAGGAGGTGTCGCAATTGTGTCCTTCCTCCTTGGCCAATAGCACGTGCAATGGCGGCTTCCTGCAGGGTATCCGCCACTACCAGTTCGTCACCACCGTGTTCCTCTCGCCGTGTAACGACTGGACCATCGCGTGGAACATCTGCTGCCGCAGCGCGGTGCAGAACCTTATCGGGACCCAAGGGATGTACTTGGAGGCCACCGTGAACAATGCAGGTGGTGCTTGCGATAACTCACCCATCATCGCCGAGAACTCCATTCCATTCGTCTGTGTGAACGACCCCATCGTGTACAGCCCGGGGATCAGTGATCCGGACGGGAATACGATGTTGTTCCAACTCATCTCCGCACAATTCTCCGCGCCGGCTCCGACAAATATCAACTATCAGCCCGGTTTCACTGCCGGTTCTCCCATACCGGGGATCACGCTCGACCCTGCCACCGGTCAGTTGAACTTCACACCGACGGTGACCGGGAGTTATGTGGTGGTGTTGGAGGTGACCACCTTCGATGCCAGCGGTGTGCCGATCGGTACCGTCATGCGCGATTTCCTTTTCATCGTGCAGAATTGTGCCACCACGCCACCTGTGAGCACGGGATTGACGAACGGCACTAATGCGTTCATCGTGAGCGCAGGTGCGGTGGAGGTGTGCGACGGGGTGCCCTTCTGTGTGGATATCCCGTTCACCGACGCTGATCTCGGCTCGACCATAGCGCTTGCCTCTAATGCTGCCGCGCTTCTCCCCGGGGCCACCTTCACCGTCATCGGGAGCAACCCTGTCATTGGTCGTTTATGCTGGACCCCCGACCCTGCGTTCTCTCCGGCGAACATCCAGGTGGTGGCCAATGATGATTCTTGCCCGGTGCCGAATGAGGCATCGTTCTCGATCCTGATCACCGTGGTCCAACCGCCACCCTTACCGCCTGATGCTGGAACAAATGGTACTGTTTCCGCATGCCCCGGCAGTCCGCCCGTAGCCCTGTTCCCGGCCTTGGGAGGTAGTCCTGATCTTGGAGGAGTGTGGACCGATCCGGATGGGAACGTCCACAACGGGATCTTCACACCACCAGGAGATGTGTTCGGGACCTACATCTACCGGGTGGGCAACGGGTGTGCGTTCGATGAAGCTTCGATCACCGTTAGTGCCACTGGGGGCCAAAACCCAGGCACCAACGGCACCCTCGATCTTTGTTCGAATGGCGCATCGGTGGCGTTGATCACCGGCTTGGGTGGCACCCCTCAGGCAGGTGGTGCATGGAGTGGTCCCAGTCCCGTGGTGGCGGGGAGCTACAACCCCGCGACGATGGCACCAGGTGTATACACGTATACCGTGCCTGGAGTAGCGCCATGCCCTGCGGCCAGCGCAACGGTAACGGTGACGGAAAGCGCTGCACCCAATGCAGGCACCAACGGTACGCGATCCGTGTGTAGTAATGGTGCGGCCGTGAGCTTGATCGCTTCCTTGGGTGGTACACCAGCGGCCGGTGGAACCTGGAGCGGACCCAGCCCCGTGGTGGGCGGGAACTACAACCCCGCCACCATGAACCCCGGGGTGTACACCTACACCGTCACTGGAACTGCGCCCTGTACGAATGCTACGGCCACAGTGACCGTGACCGAGAACGCACTGCCGAACGCAGGCACCAACGGCACGCTGGCCGTCTGTAGCAACGGCGCATCCGTCGCCTTGATCGGCTCTTTGGGTGGTGCACCAGCTGTAGGCGGTGCCTGGAGCGGACCGAGCGCAGTGGTAGGTGGTAATTACAACCCTGCCACTATGAACCCCGGGGTGTACACCTACACGGTCACCGGAGTCGCTCCTTGTGCGAACGCCACGGCCACGGTGACGGTGACCGAGAACGCCGCGCCGAACGCAGGCACGAATGGATCGCTCACCATCTGCAGCAATGGAGCTGCAGTGTCTTTGCTCAGCTCGCTCGGTGGAACGCCAGCAGCAGGAGGAACATGGAGCGGCCCGAGCGCGGTGGTGGGTGGCAACTACGATCCGGCCACGATGGCTCCCGGTGTCTACACGTACACCGTTACTGGAACTTCGCCTTGTGCGAACGCCACAGCCACGGTGACGGTGACCGAGAACGCTGCGCCGAACGCAGGCACGAACGGTACGTTGACGGTCTGTAGTAACGGCGCCGCAGTGTCTTTGATCAGCTCACTCGGCGGAACACCAGGAGCCGGTGGCACATGGAGCGGCCCGAGCGCGGTGGTGGGTGGCAACTATGATCCGGCCACGATGGCTCCCGGTGTCTACACCTACACCGTTA
>JAEUTC010000104.1 GCA_016787985.1 Flavobacteriales bacterium
ATCGAACTGGCACCATCAAGCGAGGTTTCGTTCATCTTCTACGATGAGGCCCCGGCCTTGACTGGGGTGCGAGGCGTTAACTTGTCCCGCGTTACAAGCACGCACCCGCATGTCGCTCACCGCCCTCAAAAAGGACGTCCACTCCGCCCGCATACCCGACCAAGAGACCCTGCTGAAAGCCTGGGAGCTCATGTGCACGGCCAAGGCGATGACCGAGCTCTATGAGGAGAACGCCAAGTTCACCAGCAAGTATGTACACGCCACCAGCCGTGGGCATGAGGCCATCCAGCTCGCACTTGGGTTGCACCTGAAGCCACAGGACTTCGTGGCACCGTATTACCGTGACGACAGTATCCTGCTTGGCATCGGTATGGAGCCATATGAGCTCATGCTACAGCTCCTCGCCAAACGGGACGACCCCTTCAGCGGTGGGCGCACCTACTACGGGCACCCCAGTTTGCGCCGCGACAGTATGCCGAAGATCCCGCACCAGAGCAGTGCCACCGGCATGCAGGCCATCCCCACCACGGGTATCGCACTGGGCCTTTGGTACAAGGAGCAAGCCGGTATCCCGCACGAACTTCCTCCCGGCGCTCAGCTGAACGAGAACCCGGTGGTGGTCTGCTCCATCGGCGACGCGGCGATCACAGAAGGGGAAGTGGCCGAGGCGTTCCAAATGGCCGTGCTGAAGAAACTGCCCATCATCTACTTGGTGCAGGACAACGAATGGGACATCAGCGCCAGTGCCGACGAGATCCGCGCCGGTGATGCCAGCGACTACGCGAAAGGATTCAAAGGACTGGAGGTGCGCCAGGTGGACGGCTCCGACTTCATCGCCTGCCATGCCTTGTTGCATGAGGTGATGGCCACCGTGCGCAAGGAGCGCCGACCCTTCCTTATCCACGCCAAGGTGCCCCTGCTGAACCACCATACCAGCGGGGTACGCATGGAATTCTACCGCACGGCGGAGAACCTGGCCGATCATCGGAAGCGCGATCCTTTCCCCCGCTTCCTGCAACAGCTGTTGGACCTGCGCTTCCAACTGGAAGGCTTGAAGCAGATCGAACAGAAGGCCATCGCCCGGGTGAAGGAAGACTTCGAGAAGGCCCGTGCCGCCGAGGATCCAAGGCCCGAGGACCTCACGACACATCTCTTCGCCCCCACACCGGTCACCGAGGAACGAGGTGAACGGGCGCCAAGCGACCGGGAACCAACCGTGATGGTGGATAGCGCCCTGTTCGCCATCCGCGAACTGATGCAGGAGGATCCGAACTGCCTGCTCTATGGACAGGATGTGGGTGCACGCCTCGGTGGTGTCTTCCGCGAAGCCGCCACGCTCGCCCGCGATTTCGGTGGGCACCGGGTGTTCAATACACCCATCCAAGAAGCGTTCATCATCGGCAGCACCGTGGGCATGAGCGCCGCAGGCCTGAAGCCCATCGTGGAGGTGCAATTCGCTGATTACATCTGGCCGGGGCTCAACCAACTCTTCACCGAGGTGGCCCGCAGTTGTTTCCTCACCATGGGCAAATGGCCAGTGAGTTGCATCATCCGTGTACCCATCGGGGCCTATGGCAGCGGTGGGCCCTACCACAGCAGCAGCGTGGAGAGCGTGCTCTGCAACATCAAGGGCATCAAGATCGCCTACCCCAGTACCGGCGCTGACCTGAAAGGGTTGATGAAGGCCGCCTACCACGATCCCAATCCCGTGGTGATGCTCGAACACAAAGGGCTTTACTGGAGCAAGATCAAAGGCACCGAGGAAGCGAAGACCATAGAACCCTCGGCCGATTACATCATTCCGTTCGGAAAGGCCCGGATCGTGCAAGAAGCCGATGCCCATGAGATCGCCAACGGAAAGGCCGCGGTGGTGGTGACTTACGGCATGGGTGTATACTGGGCCAGGACCGCTGCCAGGGATTTCGCCGGTCGCATCACCATCATCGACCTACGCACCTTGGTGCCCTTGGATGAGGAGACGGTGATGGAAGCGGCAAGACGCCACGGCCGCTGCCTGGTGCTCACGGAAGAACAACTCACCAATTCGTTCGCACAAGCGCTCGCCTCTAGGATCGGTGATGCCTGCTTCGAGCACCTCGACGCACCGGTGCGTACGCTCGGCTCGGTGGATATGCCCGCCATACCACTGAATAGCACCCTGGAAGCCGCCATGATCCCGAGTGCGGAAAAGGTGCGTGAAGCCTTGGCTCGACTCCTGTCCTATTAGGCCGTGGAACAACGTCACATCGAGGTGCGGCGTACAGCACGGTACCATGTGCTGGGCGACCTGGCCAGAGCCCGGGCCATCTGGGTCGTGCTGCATGGCTACGGCCAATTAGCACGGTACTTCCTCACCAGATTCGAGAGGTTGGAAGAGGGTTTGGCCATCGTAGCCCCCGAAGCGCTCAACCGGTTCTACTTGGACGAGGCCCACAACCGCGTAGGCGCCACGTGGATGACCCGGGAGGATCGTGAGAACGAGATAGCTGACCAACTCAGTTACCTGGATGCATTGGTGACCGAACTCCGCGGCAGCCGCAGCGATGTTCCGATCCATGTCCTCGGATTCTCGCAAGGCGTGGCCACGGCATGCCGTTGGTCCTTGTTCGGAAAGACCAAAATGGACCGGCTGGTACTTTGGGCCGGATCACT
>JAEUTC010000115.1 GCA_016787985.1 Flavobacteriales bacterium
TTCAAGAACTTCGGTACGGCGATGTTCATGTACGGCGAGATCCAGGTGGAGTTCGTTGGCGCGCGCAAGGAGAGCTACAGCCGCAACAGCCGCAAGCCCGAGGTGGAACCCGGCACCATCCAGGATGATCAGCTGCGGCGCGACTTCACCATCAACGCCCTGGCCATCTCGCTGAACCAAGGCAGCCTCGGTGCGCTCGTGGACCCCTTCGGTGGGATCCTTCACCTGGACCAAGGCTTGATCAGAACGCCACTTGACCCGGACATCACCTTCAGCGACGACCCTTTGCGCATGCTGCGGGCCGTGCGCTTCGCCAATCAGCTCGGCTTCACCATAGACCCCGACACCTTCGATGCGATCAAGCGGAATGCGAAACGCTTGGAGATCATCAGTGCCGAACGTATCCATACCGAGCTGAACAAGATCATCCTAACGCCTAAGCCCAGCATCGGTTTCATCCTGCTGCGCGACAGCGGACTGCTGCAGGAGTTCTTCCCCGAATTCGTGGAACTGAGCGGTGCTGAAGAGAAATTCGGCATGGGACACAAGGACAATTTCTACCACACGCTCCAGGTATTGGACAACGTGTGCGAGAAAAGTGATGACCTGTGGTTGCGGTGGGGCGCCATCCTGCACGACATCGCCAAACCCAAGACCAAGCGTTTCGAGCCCGGCCACGGCTGGACCTTCCACGGGCACGAGGATAAGGGAGCGCGCATGGTACCCGGTATCTTCCGCCGTTTGAAATTGCCGCTGGACGAGCAGATGAAATTCGTGCAGAAGCTCGTGGCACTGCACCTCCGCCCGATCGCGCTCACCAAGGAAGAAGTGACCGATAGTGCCGTCCGTCGTTTGCTCTTCGATGCCGGGGATGACATCGACGCGCTGATGATCCTTTGCCGAGCGGACATCACCAGCAAGAACGAAAAGAAGAAGGACCGCTACCTGCGCAACTACGAGCTGGTGCTGCAGAAGTTGAAGGATGTGGAGGAAAAGGACCGCGTGCGCAACTTCCAGCCGCCCATCACCGGAGAGGACATCATGCACGCCTTCAACATCCGGCCATGCAAGCTCATCGGCGACATCAAAACGGTGATCAAGGATGCGATCATGGACGGCGACATCCAGAACGAACGTGGCCAAGCCTGGGCGCTCATGCTCCAAACCGGCCGAAAACTGGGGGTTGAACCGGTGGTACTGATCGATCCCGGACCCCGGCAAACACAGGACTAGTGGGTCAACTTGGTGCGAAGCGCCCGCATGTTCGGCGCATGATCGTTAAATTTGTTGTCCCACAGGCGGTTACGGCCCCTGCTCCAGCCAACCGCCCCACGAGCTAATGCGCATCTACCGTTTCCGCGTCCTGATCGATCACGAAAGCGAAGCCTTCCGCGACATCGAGATCGGCAGTGAACAGACCTTCCTGGACCTGCACAATGCCATCAAGGATGCGTTCGCGTTCATCGGCCAGGAGATGGCCAGCTTTTACGTGAGCGACGAAGCCTGGGACAAAGGCCCGGAGATCCCGCTGGCGGACCTGGGTTTCGCGGAAGATGGTGATGTGCCGGCGTTGATGGACCAGGTGTACATCAGCGACCACATCCGCAGCACCGCCCAACGGTTCATCTACGCTTACGACTTCCTGCACATGTGGATGTTCATGGTGGAGCTGATCCACGCAGGCGACCCCGAGGTGGGTGTGCAATATCCACGAGTGGTGATGAGCATGGGCACCGCACCGGACGAACACTCCAAGGAGGACGACCTCACCGCGGGCATCCTTCCCGATGACCCTTACGCCATCGGTGACGAACAGCACGCCTATGATGAGGAAGAGGAATGGGGTGATGACGAAGGTGGCGAGGATCATGATGAATTCGGCCACGGCAACATCGAC
>JAEUTC010000135.1 GCA_016787985.1 Flavobacteriales bacterium
TTCAAGACCTGGGATGGCCATGTGGTGGAAGGTGTGCTCATCCCCACGCCTACACGCTTAACGGCTTGCATCAGTAGCCAGATCGGATGCAGCCTCACCTGCAGCTTCTGCGCCACGGGCAAACTCAAACGCATCCGCAACCTGGATGCGCAGGAGATCTACGACCAAGTGGTACTGATCGATGAGCTCGCCCGCAAGTACTACCAGCAGGGCCTTACCAACATCGTGTACATGGGCATGGGGGAACCCCTGCTCAACTATGCCAACACGATGCGCAGTGCAGAACGCATTTCCGCAGAGGACGGCCTGGGCATGAGCCCGCGTCGCATCACGGTGAGCACCGCGGGCATCGCCAAGATGATCCGCAAGCTGGCCGATGATGGGGCCCGCTTCAACCTGGCCCTCTCGTTGCATGCTGCGAACGACGCCAAGCGCGACCGCATCATGCCGATCAACGAACAGAACTCGCTCACCGAACTGAAGGACGCCCTTCGGTACTACACGCGCACCACCGGCAAGGACGTCACCTTCGAATACATCCTGCTGCGCGGATTCAACGACTCACTGGCCGACGCGCAAGAGCTGGTGAAATACGCCAGTGATGTGCATGCGAAAGTGAACCTGATCGAATACAATCCCATCGACGCCGGCGGCTTCGGCCGCACCGATGCCCAGGATGCCGAGGCGTTCCAGCAGCACCTGGACAAGAAGGGCATCATCGCTCGCATCCGTCGCAGCCGTGGACGGGATATCGACGCCGCGTGCGGTCAACTCGCCAACAAGAACGAACCGGCGCTGAAGGACGGTGAGCGTGTCATGAAGTAGTACCTGGTCGAAGCACCTGAGTCACTGGAAGCAGTAGCTGCTCAGAACCCATAGCCGACCTTCACCCCGAGGAAGAAGGCCAAGCCCTGCGATTTCGACTCTTCCACGGTATAGGCCCAAGTGGGACGATCCCCGCTCAGATCCAGGCGTTCTTGCACCTTCACGTTGAACCGATCGCGGAAGGCGGGTCCACCGTACACGTCGAACAACCAATTGCTGTTGCTGCTCAGCATCTGGTAGCCGAACAGGAACCGAACATCGTTGTACGTGCGATCGTCGCGCAGTACCACATCGGTGAATTCCCCGGTGGGTCCCTTGGTCCGGATGTCCTTGGTGAAGTTGAGGTGTGCGAAGGAGATCTGCGCATAGCCCCCTTGGGGTTCCAAGTCGTCCACGAAATAGTAGCGGAAGCCCACGTTGAAGCTGAGTCGCGGGATGATCTCCGTACCCGCTCCGAAATCATCGGCATCATCACCCGTGAACGAAAGCGCCAGGTAGTTGCGAAGGGTGACACCGATACCGGCTTCCAGGGACAAGCGGTGGGAGATGGCCCGTTCGTAATAGACCGGTATCTCGCCCCGGAAGAAGACCAGCGGATTGATCTTCAGCACGTTCTTCACGCAATCCACCGTATCGAAGGCCGCCGCCACCCGGTCCTTGTACAATACCACCTTGGTCTTGCCCGGTTGGGCCTGCACGGCGGAGGCGGACAGGAGAACGAAGGCAGCGAGCCAGAAGTACGAACGAAGGGACCGGATGATCATGCACAGCGAAGGTAGGTGGTGTTCTGGCACTTCCCAATGGACGAACGAACCGGGCAAAGGTTGTTCCCGGCACCGGGCCTATGCCCATCTTTGCCCACCCGGAACACGACCCGGGCCCATGCTCACCTTCGACGAACTCCAGCGCCCTATCGCGGCGGAAATGAAGGCCTTCGAGCCGCACTTCCGCGAGGCGATGCGCAGCAAGGTGGCCCTGCTGGACCGGGTGATGCATTACATCGTGAAGCGCAAGGGCAAGCAGATGCGGCCCATGTTCACCCTGCTCAGCGCCCGGCAGTTCGGGCCCGTGCAGGAGAGCGCCTTCGTAGCGGCCAGCCTCATCGAGCTCTTACATACGGCCACCCTGGTGCACGACGACGTGGTGGACGATGCCAACATGCGACGGGGCTTCTTCAGCATCAATGCGCTGTGGAAGAACAAGATCGCCGTGCTGGTGGGCGACTACCTCTTGAGCCGGGGTCTGCTATTGGCCATCGACAAAGGGGAGTTCGAGCTGCTGCGGATCGTGAGCCATGCCGTGCGCGAGATGAGCGAGGGCGAGCTGTTGCAGTTGGAAAAGACACGTGGCCTGAACTTCAGCGAAGAGGTGTACTTCGACATCATCCGGAAAAAGACCGCCAGCCTGATCGCGGCCTGCTGTGCCAGCGGAGCCAGTGCGGCGGGCCGGTCGGCGGACGAGGTGGAGCGCATGCGGCAGTTCGGTGAATTCACGGGCATCGCCTTCCAGATCAAGGATGACCTCTTCGACTATGGCAGTGGTCAGGATACGGGCAAACCCACCGGCCTCGACATCAAGGAGAAGAAGCTCACCCTGCCCCTGATCCATGCCTTGCGCAACGTGGATGCACGCGACCGGCGCTGGATGGTGGACGTGGTGAAGAACAAGAACGAAGACGATACCGCCGTGAGCAGGTTGGTGCAGAAAGTGACCGCCGTGGGCGGCATCGCCCATGCCAACCAGCGCATGCTCGAATACCGCGACAAGGCGCTGAACGTACTGCACACCTTCGAGAAGAACGACGCCCGCGACGCCCTGGAAGGCTTGGTACACCTCACGGTGGAGCGCAAGAAGTGAGCACATGGCAACCTTGAAACCTCTCCTTTCCCTGGCCGTAGCGACCCTCCTGTTCGGATGCGGGAACGCGGAATCCAAGACGACGGCACCACGGTCCACCGCCGACACCACCGCCAAGGTGGCTCCGCCAGCGAACGGACCCCAAGTGATCCACCTGAGCCGTGGCGGGCGCATGGAGGGCAACATGCGCAACGGCGAGCGCGTGGGTTCGTGGATCTCGTACCACCCGAACGGGGTGATCTGGAGCCGATCCATCTATCGCAACGGTGTAGAGCACGGCCCTACGGAAGTGTTCCACGACAACGGCCGCACGTACTACACGGGCTTCTATGACCAAGGCAAGCCCAGCGGCGAATGGATCTTCTTCGACGCCAACGGTCTGGAGGTGAAGCGGGTGCAGTACGACAGCACCGGTGCAGTGATCGAGCTGGATCGTGAGTAGTTTGTTGATGGATCGTGGCGGCACCTGTAGTCGCTTCTCTCCCAGGCCCTCGGCCGCGCGGGTTGTCCACATCCCGAGCCAGCCGACAGAACTATCGAACGATCGCTTCGTCGGAGGCGGCTCTTGGTAAATTCACGGCCCCATTGCACCGAACCGATCGGAAAAAAGGTGATCGCCCCGCAGGCCATACAGCAAGTGAAGGACGCCGCCCGCGTGGAGGAGGTGGTGGGCGAGTTCGTCGCCTTGAAACGAAAAGGGCCTCGTTTCCTCGGGCTCTGCCCCTTCCACAACGAGAAGACACCGAGCTTCAACGTGAGCCCGAACCTGGGCATCTATAAGTGCTTCGGATGTGGCGAGGCCGGCGATAGCATCACCTTCCTTCAGAAACACGAGCACCTCAGCTACGTGGAAGCCATCCGCTGGCTGGCGAAGCGCTACAACATCGACCTGCCGGAAGAAGAGCAGACGCCCGAGCAGCAGATCGAACAGAGCGAGCGCGAGGCCCTGGCGGTGATCCAGCAATGGGCGCTGAACTGGAGTGTAGAGCAACTGTGGAACACCGACGAAGGCAAACGCATCGGGCTATCGTATTTCCGCGAGCGCGGCTTTAGCGATGCCACCATCCGCACCTTCCAACTGGGCTATGTGCCCGAGTTCGGCAACGCGTTCACCGCGGCGGCCACGGCCAATGGCTTCAATCCCGAACTGCTTGAAAAAGCGGGTTGGATCAAACGCCGCGACGATGGCAGCGGCACCGCGTGGGACTTCTTCGCCGGTCGCGTCACCTTCCCCATCCTCGGCCTCAGCGGCCAGCCCATCGCCTTCGGAGCACGCACGCTGAAGAGCGACAAGAAGCTCCCGAAGTACTTCAACAGTCCGGAGAGCGTGCTCTACAACAAGAGCCGCTCGTTGTATGGCGTCTTCCACGCGAAGAAGTCCATCGTGGAGCAGAACCTCTGCTACTTGGTGGAAGGCTACACCGACGTGATCAGCCTGCATCAGGCGGGCATCACCAACGTGGTGGCCAGTAGCGGCACCAGCCTCACCGAAGAACAGGTGCGGTTGATCAAACGCTATGCGCCTACCGTAGCCATCCTCTACGATGGTGATGCGGCGGGCATGAAGGCCAGCTTGCGCGGGATCGACCTGGTGCTGAAGGAAGGCCTCAACGTGAAGGTGGTCACCTTCCCCGAAGGCGAAGATCCGGACAGCTTCGCGAAGAGCCACAGCAGCAGCGAGGTGATGGCGCACCTCACCGGCACGGCGCAGGACTTCCTGGTGTTCAAAGCCACCCTGCTGATGCAGGAGGTGGGTGAAGACCCGGTGAAGAAAGCAGCGGCCATCCACGAGATCGTGGAGAGCGTAGCCCTGGTGCCCGACCTCGTTCTGCGTTCATTGTACATCCAGCAATGCAGCCGCCTGCTCCAGATCAACGAACAGGCGCTGATCAGCGAGATGAACAAGGTGCTGCGCAGGCAGTACCGCAGAAAATTGGGCGACGACCAACCGATGCCCGAGGAGCGCCTGGCGCCGGACATCGCAGCGCCCCAACCCACGCTCGAGGACCTCGGCACCGCACCGCAGGAACGCGACCTGCTGCGCATGCTGTTGAGCTACGGACACGAACGCATCAACGTGCCGGTGCAAGATGAAGAAGGCAATACCTCCGAGGAGGAGACCAGCGTGGCCGAGTTGATGTTCGAGCTGTTGGCCTTGGACGACATCCTCTTCGATGAACCGATCTTCCGGGAGATGTACCTGGACTACCGGCACAGCACCAACCTGGGCACGCCGGTGGAAAGCCAGCGCTACGTGACGCATGAACAGGAGACCTGGCGCACCACGGCCATCGACCTGCTCACCGAGAAGCACGTGCTGAGCCCGAACTGGAAAGAGCGCCACAAGATCCATGTGAAGCGCGAGAGCGAAGTGCTTTACGACGCGCTCGAAGAAGCCGTGGACATCTTGAAGGAGCGCCG
>JAEUTC010000156.1 GCA_016787985.1 Flavobacteriales bacterium
CGCTGAAGGCTGGTCGAACGGATCATCACGTTGGTATTGACCTGGCTCATCGGTTGCGCGCTTGGGCACAAGCCGCTTCAGCTTGCGCAAGTGATCCTTCGATGGTACGCGACCGCAACGCTGCGGATCGCTGGGTGAGCAGGCTTCGCGACCGCGTTTCCAGTTGCGCGCGGCTCTGACCTTGGCGCGCCTCGATCACCATGATCCCGGCAGGCACGCAGGCGAAGGCGATCCGCGCTTCACCAGAACGGTCCAATTCGCGCGAAAGCGCGTCGCGGGTCTCACTGGTAAGGCCTTCCACCTGGAGCGTGAGGCGCTCTGGTCCGCTGGCTGCCTGTTGGGCCTGGCCGTAAGTGCTGCACAACAGCACCATCGCTAGCCAGAGCGTGCGCAAAAAGGTCGCGTGGGTCTTCATGGTCTCTTCGTTCTGGCCGGTGCAGATGAGTGGTCTTGCCACGGCCATGGGATTGATCTGGCGCGTTTATACCCGACTTCGACCGGAAAGGTTCCCAGGAGGACGAACACGATGGTTCGAGCGACCGGTAGGGTCGCCGAACAGCCAAGGAGGAATGTCGCTTAAGGCTGGATCCGGAGGCGCTCGGCGAGCACCGCGTGTAGGATGATCCCTGTGGCCACCGACACGTTCAACGAGCCAATGGATCCCGCCATGGGGATCTTAACCAGGTCGTCAGCGAGCCGAAGCACAGCATCGCTAATACCCTCATCTTCAGCGCCCATAACGATCACGAGGGGGCCTTTCAATTCGCTTTGGCCAAGGGTGGAAGCGCCCTTCTCGGTACAGGCCACGATCCGCAGACCATGGTCACGTGCCGCCCGCAAACCATCGGCTAATCGACTTACGCGGCAGACGGGTTTGCGCAGCAAGGCGCCTGCGGAGCTTTTCACGGCATCGGGTCCAAGCCGCGCGGTGCCCATCTTCGGGACCAGCAAGGCATGTACGCCGAAGCATTCGGCGCTTCGGGCAATGGCGCCCATGTTCCGCACGTCCGTCACACTGTCCAAGGCGAGGATCAGCGGGGTCTCGCCATTCTCGTACGCACGGGTGATCACTTCGTTCAGGTCCTGTTCTTCGACCTGGCTTAGGAAGGCGATGACACCCTGGTGTTCGGTGCGGGTCAACCGATCCAATTTCTCCACCGGCACAGGCTGCCAAGGCACTTGGCGGTCCAAGGCCAATTGGCGGATCTCCTTGATGCCCTCACCACCAGCTTCGCGTCGGATGAGCAGCTTCTCGACGTTCTTACCGGCACGGAGAGCCTCGATCACCGGCCACACACCGCATACCATGTCATTCGCTGCCATGGAGCAAAGGTCGGGTTTCGGGTCCAGTTCAAGTGCTACGAGCGCAGAGCGGATACACTTTGCGGCCGACCGGTCCACGATCAACCCTTCTGCGGGGCGGTCCTCTGGTCGTTGCGAATCCTCAATTGGCCTATTGGAAGGGACGAAGGATCGCTCGAAAAGGGGCAGGCACCCAAGGCGCTGCGTGGAGCGATCAGTTCTGATACACCCGTCCGTTGCGCCAGCTTTCCACGTTCCGGTACCATGCTCCCTTCAGCAAGGGGTCACGTTCCAGCACCAGGTCGTTCTCATTGAACGCCCCGTTCCGGCGCTTGAAGGTGAAGGCCAGGCTCATCAAGTTGTTCTCCTCCCCATAGATCCAGGTCTCGCTCAAGTCGTTCTTGTAGATGGAAGTGGGCACTCCGAAGATGATGTGTACGAGCCCTCGATCCGTGCGCCAACCCTCGGTCTCCGCCGTGAAGTGCCGATTGGCGTTCTCCACTCGGCCGTAATAGATGCGAATGGCCTCTCGGCCGCGCTCGCGATCCCCGGCCGCATCGATCCAGAACCGTTCAATGGCTTGGCGGATGTTCCCGCTCTTGACGATGCGGTCGTATTCCTGGTTGGAGGTGATGTAGCGCAAGGGTTTCAGCAGATCCTCCTCAGAGGCGATGATGGGATAGGCTTCGGAAACGGAATACAGCGCGTAGCTCGGAGTGGATGATGTATCGGCATGGATACGATAGGCACCCGGCACCGAGAGGTCGAGCGTGAAATATCCGTTGTCATCCACGTGCGCGGTGAACGTCGTGTCGGCGGGAGCGTTCAATGCGGGGTCCTGTGGTGCGCTCGTGGTGAACACCGGGGCCGGTAGCGTGGTGCGGGCCGGATAGCGGTTGATCCTCAGGTCGCGCCCCGTGCATGTTTCGCAGATCACCCGCACCACACCGCCTTTGAAATGATCGGCGAAATACGGCAGGCCATGGCTCGTGTCCACGGGCATGAAATACTGGCTGGTGGTCTGTCCGTCGCGGTCCACACGGAGGAATACCGTGGTCTCCACATCGCGGTTCAGGTCGCGCGCCATCACTTTCAATACGAAGGAGCGCCGTTCATTGCGTCGCAGGTCCATGCTGCCGATGAGTTCACGCTCCTCATTGGGCGACTCACTCGCATCATCGATCACCGTGCTCGCGCTGTCCAGCAGCAGCTTCGATCCGAAGGCATCGTACGATTCATAGCTGATGCGCACCACCGCATGGAACGGACCACCCGTGCCATCGCTTTTATAGAGCAGGTCGCTCGTGTTCAATTTGTAGTAGACCCTGGACCGATCATCGCCGATGTGGTGCACCCGTGCTTGCAACGGCATCTGCGCACTGCCTTTCCCGTACAGGTAGGAGAAGTTGTCCCGTTTGCTTAGCGGAGCGGAGGAGGAGCATCCGGACATGATCAAAGCCGGGATGCAAAGTCCAAGGATGTTCTTCAACGTTCTCATCCGAGCAGGTCCGTCGGTTGTTCCAACGCACGCTCCAACAATTTCGCGTGCAAGCTCTTGTTCGTTTTGGCTCCGAGTTCTTTGAGCATTTCCACTTGCCGGACGAGGTTGCCCGGACCTTCGCAGAGTTTGCCGAGCGCCTTCTCGTAGCTGTCGTTGGCCTCTTTCACGCTCTTTCCGACGCGGCCCAGGTCCTCAGTGAACCCGACGAATTTCTCGTAGAGTGCACCGGCCCGTTCGGCGATGGCCACGTGGTTGCGGGCGATGCGCTCGTTCTTCCAGATGCCATGGATGGTGCGCAGGGTGGCCATGAGCGTGCTGTGCGTCACCATCACCACTTGTCGGTCGTACGCTTCCTGGAAGATCTCAGGTCGCTGACGCAGGGCCAACAGGAAAGCCGGTTCGATGGGGACGAACATCAGCACGAAATCCACGCTTTGTACGCCGTAGAGTTTGCTGTAATCCTTCTCGCCAAGGCCTTTGGCGTGTGCACGCAAACTGTCCACATGCGATTTCAAGAGGCGTTCGCGATCAACTTCCTCGGTGCTCACGGCGAACCGCTCGTAGTGCAACAAGGAGACCTTCGAGTCGATGATGAGGTGCTTGCCATCGGGTAGGAAGATCACCGCATCGGGCCTCAGCCGGCTGCCATCGCTCAGGGTGGTGCTCTCCTGCATGCTGTATTCCTGGCCCTTCACCAAGCCCGAGCCCTCCAGGAGCTTCTCAAGCAGCATTTCGCCCCAGGCCCCCTGCGCCTGCGCGTCGCCTTTCAAAGCGCGGGTCAGGTTGTCGGCGTCCTGGCTCAGGCGTTGGTTCTGCTCCACCAGCTTGGCCACTTCGCTCTTCAACAAGTGCCGTTCCTTGCCTTCGCTTTCATAGGCTTCGCGCACCTGCTTCTCGAAGGCTTGGATCCGCTCGTGCAACGGTTGTAAGATGGTGCCGAGCTTTTCCTGTTGCTGCAAGTTCAACTCTTTGCCGCGCTGGGTCAGTAGCCGGTTGGCGATGTTCTCGAACTCCGTGGTCATCCGCTGTTGCGCCTGCTCCAACTCCGCCCGTTGGGTGTCCAGCTTCTCTTGTAGACTCCGGCTGCGTTGGGTTTCGGCGGCGAGAAGACCGTTGAGGTCCATGGCCTCGCGTATGCGCTGCTGGTTCTCGCTCACCTGATCGTTCAACCGACGCTCCAATTCAGCACGTTCGGTGGCATGTTGTTCGCGCAGTAGGGCGAGCACACCAGCGTCGCGGTTGCGCAGATACCACATGCAGGCCAGAACACCTGCGATCACACCCAAGGCCAAGCCGAGCAACAGAGCGGTGCTGTCCATTGGCACGAAGTTAAGGCCTCAGTTATCGAGGATCACCACCAAGGCGCCCACTGGCACCTCGTCGAACAGATGGATGACATCGGCATTGCGCATGCGCACGCAGCCCATGGAGCTGGCCGTGCCTACGCTCTTCTCGTTGGCCGTGCCGTGGATGTAGATGTAGCGGGCGTGGCTGTCCACCTGACCGCCTTGGTTCACGCCGGGCTCCAAGCCTTCCAACCAGAGGATGCGGG
Source organism: Flavobacteriales bacterium (assembly GCA_016787985.1). Classification (GTDB taxonomy): domain Bacteria; phylum Bacteroidota; class Bacteroidia; order Flavobacteriales_F; family PHOS-HE28; genus PHOS-HE28. The sequence goes on from JAEUTC010000156.1 coordinate 4,356, forward strand.
AGGTGATCCAATCCTTGTCCACGCCAGCGAAATCGGGGTCCGCGAATTCTCCTGTGAACACGCGGTCCTTCAGGATGCCGAATTCCGGGACTCCCTCGCCGAACTTCTCACTGATGCGATGAAGCCCAGTGGGGGTGCGCAGGCTTCCGTCAGTCCCGCCAAGGCCAGCTTTCGCAGTGGCTACGGGATACACGCGTAGAAGCCGGTGACCGCGAGCATGGAAAAGCGCTTGACGTTTGACCGAGACGTAGAGCACATCACCGTTCAGGTCCTGTTCCGGGTATCGTGCTTCAAGGTAATCGAGCAAAAGGTCCACCACACCCTGCATCGGCCCGCCGGCTTTGGCGGAACTATGCCAAGCGAAGAGCCACGAGAGGAGCAGAAGGCGGATCATGACCCGAAATTAGGTCCCGAAGGCCCCATGCGCGTTCCGTGTCTGGGTTCAGAACAAGCTGATGAAGCCGAAATGCACCTTGCCGCCCCTGAGCTGGATGGGGTTCTCGAATTGTTGCCCCAGCGCATAGGTGAGGCTGAAGAGTCCGGCCTTGGTCTCGAAGGTGGTGCCGGCACCGAAGCCCAGAGGTGTGTCGGTGGCGAACTCCTCTTGCACCCGCCGCTCCCACCATGCCTGGTCCACGAACAGGAAGAAGTTGCTGTTCTCCTCGAAGACGAAGCGGTACTCCACCGTGCCGATGGCATAGCTGGAGCAGATGATGCTGGCTTCGTCAAAACCGCGCAATGTCCTCAGTCCGCCCATGCGATACAGTTCGTTCGTGTAGAGGTCGTCGTTCAACATGCGCCCACCTTGGGCCACGAAACGGATGGTGCTCCGGCGGCCGAAAGCCACGTGACCGGTGGCGGTACCAAGCACTTCGAGCTGTACGGTGCTGATCTCCGGTGGTTGTTCCGCGAGCCCGAAGACCGCTTGGCTCGTGCGTTTGCGACCAGCACTGCCTTCCACTTGCACCGCGTGTCCGCGGCGGGGATTGAAGCGATAATCGAGTCGTTCGCGCGTGAGGGCCAGTCCATAGCTGATCAAGCGTACATCGGCCAAGCCGGGTTGAACGATGGTGTTGGATCCAAGCCGCGCACTGCTCTTGCTGTTGAGGAACAGCGTGACTTTGTCGCCACGGGTCATGAGGTATTCCAAGCCAGCGCGTGAGGTCACTTCCAAGAAGGTGCTGTCCCGTTTGAAGATCTTCAGGCTTCCGTCGATGCCGAACGGCGTGTTGAAGGCGAAGGGCAGGTTCGCCGCTACCTTCAAGTCTTGGGTGGCGTTCTGGAGACTGCGCCAGTTCAGCGCGATGGCCTCGCCACGGCGCAGTGCATTGCGCAGCCGCAGGTCGATGTCACCGGTCAGTTGCACCCGTCCAGTGATCGGATCGGGTTGTAACCCCAGCACACCGTTGATGCTGCTGGCTTTCTTGGTGTCCAGGAAGAGGAAGAGTTTGGTGCTCTCCGGCGTGAACTGTACGTAGGGTCGCTGTTTCTGTGCAACGAAAGGCAGCTCCCGCAGGCGCGTCTCCACGGCGTTCAAGATGCTCTCGTTGTAGACATCACCTGGTCGTATCCCGATGCTGGCCTGCAGGTAGCGTGTACTGGTGCGCACGGTACCCCGTACCACCACGCTGTCATATTTCACCAAGCGCCCGCGCTCACCGCGCAGCACTGCGGATAGCCCTTCGGGGGTGCGTACAAGGCTGTCCAGCCAGACCCGGGCGAACGGATAGCCGGTGTTCTCCTGGATCGTGAGCAAGGTGCGGATACTGTTGGCGATCTGCTGGGGCGCGATGGGTTGATCGGAATAGATCTTTTCGCGGAGCCCCGCTTCACTCACCAGTTCACCGGGTATGCCCTGTGTGCGCAGCCGGGCCCAACGATAGGCTTTGCCGACGGTGATCGGGCATCGGCTGGTATCGCCCGTGGTGAAGCAAGTATCACAAGAGGCTTCGAGGTGACCTTTCCCTTGAAGGAAGAGGACCTGTTCTTTAACGGAGGCCTGCACTTCCGAGACATCGCCGAGGGTCAAGGGGCGGATCCACTTCGCAGGGACCACGGTATCCGGCTCGAAAACCACGGTATGGCGCTGCGCATGGGCCAGCGCCACAGTGGCGACGGCCATCGCGGCGAGGCACCGGCGCCACCCGATCATGCTCATGGAAGTGCCCATTCGATGGGCGTTTTCCCTTGCGCCATCAGCAGTTCGTTCGCTCGGGAGAAATGGCCGCAACCGATGAACCCGCGATGGGCGCTGAGCGGAGAGGGGTGTGGCGCGGACAAAAGGTAGTGGCGGTCCGCGTCGATCAGCGCCGCCTTCTGCTGGGCGAAACGGCCCCAGAGCAAGAAGATGATGCCTTGGTGGTGTTCCGAAAGTGCGCGAATGACCGCATCGGTGAAACGCTCCCAGCCTTGCCCTTGGTGCGAGCCTGCTTCACTGGCACGGACGGTGAGGGTGGCGTTCATCAGGAGTACGCCTTGCTTCGCCCAACTGGTGAGATCGCCATGGTCAGGCTTCGGTAAGCCCAAGTCGCGCTGAAGCTCGGCGAACATGTTCAACAAAGAGGGCGGGGGCGGCACCCCGGGTGGAACCGAGAAACTAAGCCCGTGCGCCTGACCGGGTCCATGGTAGGGGTCCTGGCCCAGGATCACCACGCGGACAGCCCCGAATGGTGTGGTTTGGAAGGCATTGAAGATCTGGCGAGCGGGCGGGTAGACGGTATGCCGCTCCCGTTCGGCCACCAAGAAGGCACGAAGAGCCGCGAAATAGGGTGCTTGGAACTCCCCGGCGAGCGGTTCATACCAACCCGGTCCAATATCCGGCCGTTTGGGTGCGTTATCCTCTTGGCTCATCCAGGTTCCGAAGATCGCTGAATCCGCTGTTGAAACATTTTCCACGGCTGTTCGTTACGGGGGCTAACTTTGTAACGTCCGGTGCGTAGAACCGGTAAAGGACCATCCACCGAACAAACGAACGAACGATGAAAAAGGTGTTCCAAGCCATCGCGGCAGTCGTATTGACGGGTGCATTGCTCACCGCATGCGGCTCTCACCAGTCATGCCCTGCCTACGGGAAGGTGCATAAGGTGCCTGCCGAGAAGCGCGCCTGATCCTGCTCACGAGCGAATCCAGCCCGGGCCTCTGGTCCGGGCTTCCTTGTTTCCGGGCGGGACTACACGTAGGTGAAGTGGATGTCCTGGACCAGATCGCCGCGCAGGCTTCGGGCCACCGGACAAGTGCGGGCTGCGTTCTCCAGAATGGCCTTCTCACGGTCGCCTAGACCGGTACCGTCAAGTTCCACGTGCACCTCCACGCGTTCCACCATGCGTGGTGCGGATGACATGTGCTTCACCACACGGGCCTTCAACCCCTGCAATGGGATGCCCTTATCGCGTGCGGTGATCCCCATCAACGTCATCATACAACTGGCCAGTGCCGTGGAAAGCAGGTCGGTGGGGCTGAAGGCCTCGCCACGCCCTTGATTGTCCAAAGGTGCGTCCGTGACCAAGGTCTGGCCACTGCGTACATGCACGGCTTCCGTGCGTAGCTCTCCTAGATAGGTGACGTGTGCGGTATCCATGGGTTGTCGCTGGCCGTACCAAGCGGGACCAAGGTAGCGTTGGCTTCGTAGCTTTGTTGGCCCAGTCGCCCATGCGGTCCACCCTCATCCTCTTTCTGCTCTTGCTGAATGGTACTGTGGCCCTGGCCCAGCAGACCATCTACGAAGAGACCCGGGTGCCGTACAAGCGCGAATTGTATGGGGGCATCCTGGTGCATGGGGATGGTTGGGGCCTACACTTCTATCACGCCAAGTACAACACCGCGCGGGACCGTCGCTTGCTTGGGATCGAAGTGGTGGGTATGAAGCATCCCAAAGAGGTGAAGAGCTTCAATCCTTACTACGAGGATGCACGGGGCTACTTCTACGGCAAGTCGAACGCGCTATTGATCCTGCGCCCCACCTATGGCCGTAAGTTGCAACTCACCGACAAGATCCGGCGATCCGGTGCAGAGGTCAATTTCATCTGGGGCATCGGGCCTTCCATCGGATTGGTGAAGCCGGTGTACCTCCAGATCGGCAAGCCGGACCGCATACCGTACGAGAACATCGCCGTGGAGCGGTACGATCCCGCGATCCATGACGTCCAGAACATCTACGGTCGTGCCACTTGGTTCAACGGTGTGGGAGAGATCAAGCCGATCATCGGAGGGTTCGGTCGTGTGGCACTGAGCTTTGAGTATTCCACGGAGACAACGGGCCTCAAGGGCTTGGAGGTCGGTGCCATGGTGGATGTGTACCAGAAGACCGTGCCCATCATGGCGGAGTTGGAAGGCGTGCGCAACAAGCAGTTCTTCTTCCAATTCTATTTAGCTCTACAATTCGGTAAGAAGTTCGTGCAATGAGCGAGAACGTAGCAGCAGTGGAAGGCACCGAACGCGTGCGCAAACCCGATTGGTTGCGGGTCAAGCTTCCGACCGGGGAGAATTTCCGCAAGGTGGCCGGCATCGTGAGCGAGCACAAACTGCACACCATTTGCCAGAGCGGCAACTGCCCCAACATGGGCGAATGCTGGGGCGCGGGAACAGCCACCTTCATGATCCTCGGCAACGTGTGCACGCGTAGTTGTGGCTTCTGCAACGTGGCCACCGGCAGGCCCGATGCGGTGGATCCCTTCGAACCGGCACGCGTGGCAAGGAGCGTGGAATTGATGGGCGTGAAGCACTGCGTCATCACCAGCGTGGACCGCGATGACCTGAAGGACGGCGGTAGCGACATCTGGGCCCGCACCATTCGGGCCATCCGCCGCCGCACACCCTCTACCACCATGGAAACGCTGATCCCCGATTTCCAAGGGAAGTGGGAGAACCTCGCCGTGGTCACCGACGCAGCACCGGACATCCTTAGCCACAACTTGGAGACCGTACGCCGCCTCACCAAGGAAGTGCGGATACAAGCCAAATACGACCGCAGCCTCGAGGTGCTCATGCGCGCCAAACGCGCCGGCCTGCGCACGAAAAGTGGCATCATGCTCGGCCTCGGCGAGACCGACCGGGAAGTGGAGGAGAGCATGGACGACCTACGCAGCGTTGGTGTCGACATCTTAACGCTCGGGCAATACCTGCAGCCCACCAAGAAACACCTGCCGGTGGCCGAGTTCATCCATCCTGATCGCTTCGCGCGCTTCAAGGAAGTGGGCATGGCCAAGGGATTCCGCTTCGTGGAGAGCGGCCCGCTCGTGCGCAGCAGCTACCACGCCGAGAAGCATTTGTTCTGAATGGGAAGTCGTCAGTTCGCGGTTGTTCGGTCCACCTCCGACAACGCGTGCCTGACGACCATGAACTGACAACTACCAACTGACATGCGCATAGCCATCAACGGATTCGGTCGCATCGGACGTGTCACAGCGCGGATCTTGCAAGAGCGAAAGGATATCGAACTCGTGGCGGTGAACGACCTCACGGACAATGAGACCTTGGCTCACCTCTTCAAGTACGACTCCGTGCACGGCGTGTTCCAGGGCGAAGTGGGGTTCGATGAGCAACACCTCATCCTCGGCGGTAAGAAGGTGCTGGCCTTCGCGGAGAAGGACCCCGCCGCTTTGCCATGGGCGAAGCTGAACATAGACGTGGTGCTGGAGTGCACGGGTTTCTTCCTCACGCGGGAGAAGGCATCAGCTCATTTGAAGGCCGGTGCGAAGAAGGTGGTCCTCTCGGCACCCGCCAAGGATGCCGACATCAAGACCATCGTGCTCGGTGTCAACGACCACATGCTCGAAGCCTCGGATGTGATCATCTCCAACGCGAGCTGCACTACCAACTGCGCCGCACCGATGATCATGGGCATCCGCGATCTCTGCGGCATCGAAGATGGCTTCATCACCACCGTGCACAGCTACACCGGCGACCAACGCCTGCACGATGCACCGCACAAGGACCTTCGCCGTGCCAGGGCCGCAGCCGTGAGCATGGTACCGACGACCACCGGTGCCGCGAAGGCCATCACACGCATCTTTCCGGAATTGGACGGTCGCTTGGGTGGCGGTGGTATCCGTGTTCCTGTTCCCGATGGATCGATCACCGACATCACCGTACGCGTGAAGGACCTGAAGAGCGCGGAAGAGATCAATGCACACTTCAAGCAGCTCGCCGAAGGGAAATTGAAAGGGATCCTGCGCTACACCGAGGATCCCATCGTAAGCGTGGACATCGTGGGTGATCCCAACAGCTGCATCTTCGACGCGCAGCTCACTAGCGTGGTGGGCAACATGGTGAAGATCATGGGCTGGTACGACAACGAGTTCGGGTACAGCAGCCGGTTGGTGGATCTGGTGGCGAAACTTGGAAGATAGTGCGTAAGGACATGCCGGCTAAGTCGGACCATTCGATCCAGCATGTGGTTTTAGCAGCAATAAGGCGACACGGTGTTGATATTGGATTATGGCGTTTTACTTTCATGGGTGAGAAAGTAAGCACGGCGGATATTCACCTGTGTGAGACTGAGTTGCCGATTCTGAGAGTCGCCAAGAATGATGCGAATTGGACACTGATCACTACTCGGAGAATTATTGGAGTATTGAATGGACAACGGACAGAGATGGAGGTTGATCAGATTGATGACTACATCGTTGGGTTACCAAAGAGTACGACTCATGATTTCGGGGTTTTCAGAGCCAATGACTTCTATGGTGTCCACAAAGACTTCATCATGGAAGCTGGATACGGACGCCAAGCTGTGATAGAAGCTCTCAGATTCTTGATTCGCTCAGGTAAGAATGAACTCTGATCAAGGCATATTGGACTGCAGCGAGAAGGATATTTTCACACCGCAGGCCCTCCACTTATCCGCACATCCCCGCTCAACGCCCCATCACCCATCCGCTTCATCAACTTCACCTCCGTTCCATCGAACACGCCATAGGTGAAGTAGGTGATCCAGTCACCGAGGTTGATGTAGCGGGCATTGGGCTTCACCTGTAGGTCGATCGGTAGGTGGCGGTGCCCGAAGAGCATGTAGTCGTAGTGGGTCTTAGTCAGTTGCTCCTTGCAATACTGCACCAGCCACTCCTTGTCCTCGCCCAACCACTTGCGGTCGTTCTCGTAGCTCTTCTTCCGGCTGCGGCCGCTCCAGAAATCGCCTAGCCACAGGCCGAAATTGGGGTGCATGCGCGCGAACAACCACTGGCACACCGGGTTGCGGAACACCTTCTTGATGAACTTGTAGCCATGGTCGCCGGGGCCTAGTCCATCGCCATGGCCGATCAGGAACTTCTTGCCGTTGATGGTCCGTTCGATCGGCTCGCGGTGTACGATCACGCCGGTCTCTTTCGGCACGTAATCGAAGATCCACATGTCGTGGTTGCCGATGAAGAGATGTACGGGAATGCCCCGATCGGTAAGCTCGGCGAGTTTGCCCAGGAAACGCACATAGCCCCTTGGCACGGCGTACTTGTATTCGAACCAGAAGTCGAACAGGTCGCCCATGAGGATGATCTCCGTCGCATCCTTCGCGGCCTCTTCCAAGAACGCGATGATCCGTTTCTCCCGCGCGAGGCTCTTCGCCGCATCAGGCACTCCCAAGTGGAAGTCGCCGAGGAAGTAGATGCGTTGGCTGGTTGGCATATCCTCCAAACGTAGTGAAAGTGGCCAGCGGTCAGTTGTCAGCAGTCAGTGGTCTCCATGGTCGTCCTTCGCGAACGATGCGGATCGGCTGCGAACAACCGCCTGCTGACCTCTAGACATACGGAGAGTTCATGACTGAATGGATCAACTTGCCACTTTCTTCCACCAACCCGTTCAACTTTTCATATTGGTCTTCGGTGATCAGCTTCTTGCGTTTGCCGAAGATGAGTAGCGAGCGAGTTTCGTTGCACGATCCTTTCGCGATCACAAGATATTTCATGCGATCAGGCTTAGTGGGGCGCTCAAATCCCTCTGCAATATTGCTGGGGACGGAGACTGCTGATCGGTAAACTTGATCCACGAAGGAGAATCGTTTGCAGTCGTCAACAGCATCGGTCACTGCGACTGCCATGTCCATGGACTTCTGCCATGCGAAAGAGTCCTCGAAACGTTTGATGGCCATGAGTCTTGTTCTTGGTTCGTGGTCAAGGTAGTGATCTCGCGAAGGTTGCCGCATTACTGACTGCTGATAGCTGGCTACTGGCTGCTCTCAGTTGATCACAGGGAACTGCCTCACGGCTTCAGGTTGCGTATGACTCGTGTGGGATCTGATCTGTCCAACGCGAAGATGAAACGGATCCTGTCCGTGAACGAACGGTCAAGGAATTCCTCCTCATCGGCGATCCGGTCGCTCACCACCAAGGGTATCCATACCTCCAGTACATCGCGGACTGCGATGACGCCCACGCCTGCTTCGTAGTAGGTGGCTGTTCCATCGCTGCGTCCTTCGGGCGTGATCCGGGTGATGGGCACCATGCCTATGCTACCGAAAAGGGACAGGGGAAGAGGAATGGGTACGTCGATCTCCATGTTCAACGCGCCGATCCATGTTTCACTTCCGCCTTGCAGGAAGGGCGTTTTGAAGGCACCTTGTTGGGTCTGGTATTGCCGGGCAGTGAACGGATCACGAGCGTTCCGTTCGAGATAGGCGTGATCATAGAGCATATCCTGTGTCCCCCAGGTCAGACCCCAAGCATGCAGGCTGTTGTACAAACGGTCGTTTCGTTTCCACAGGAAGGTGCCCGCGAATGCCCGGAAGCGGATCTCGTCGTTGCGGTCGTTCAACGCGAACGCTTGACGCAGTTCGAGCGATGCACGTACGAATCTCGCCTCGCGCGTTACGGTCGGTAACACCAATGTTCGGTGGAGCTTGCTCTTGTTCTCCGCACGGTATTGGACTTCCGTGTAGAACCGGCTGTCCGATCCACGTAGGGTCGATCCATCGGTTCCGATGGACCGCGCCTCGTTCTGGAGGTACACGCCACGTGCGCTGATCCGATGTTCCCAAGGTCTGTTAAGTGGTTCGCGCCGGAGGTCGAGGTGCACGTAGGGGGAGAGCTTGCTGAACCACATGAGATCAGCGTTATCGCGGAACTCCGAAGCGGACCGCGCGCTAAGCCCCACGGTTATGTTCTGGAAAAGCGGGCTGCGCAAGCGATCGAAGTGGTGTTCGATACGACCCGCGCCCCCGAGGCGTTCGCTGGCTAGACCGTACAAGGGAGCCACCGCCCAAGTGGTCCGTTGGGTCGGGAAGCTCATGTTGTGAACGGCGGCACCCAGCTGCCATCCATCGTTCCCGTTCCATGCCGGGATCGGTGTGAAGAAGATCGAACGCTTATCATCCTTTTCCAAACCGAGGAGCCATTGGAAACGCAGTGGGGTCCAGCGCCGGAAAAGTCCCGTGGCCCTTACACCGTTGTTGCGCCTATCGAGGTCGAGGGTGCGATCCGCAACGTCGATGCGGATACGGTCGGCGTTCGGCCATTCCAGATCGTGCGTGCTTTCCTTTCCCGTTTTCCCGTGCTGTATCCAGGTCGTTCCCAGACTATCAGAACCCGCGAAAGCGGTCACGGGCATGGGTGTGTCAAAGATGCTCTTGCCATGAACGGTGAGTTTCACCACTCGCCCATCGACGCTCTTCTCCAACTTCCAAGCTCTGGGATCGAAGACCGATCGTGTTCCGACCATCTCATCGAACACCCAACTCAAGTCCTTCCCGCCCGCCCGTTCGAACACTTCCCGCACATTCTCCGGCTGCGGATGCTTGAACTTCCACTCATCGTAGTACGCGTTCAGCGCGCGCTTCATCACCTCATCGCCGAGGTAGGCGTTGAGGTGGTCGAAGACCAGTGCGCTCTTCGCATACACCATGCAGCCATAGTTGGTCAGTGTGAAGTCGGCTGAGGTGAGGGAGAGGGGTTGGTCCAAGTTCCTCCGCGCGTTGAAGCGGTACATCAATTCGTTCTGGTAGCGGTGGCCATCCTGTGTGCCACCGAGCGCTTTGGTCAGGAAGCCAAGCCCGGCGATGGAGAACCCGGTCCCAGGATAACGTGCGCGCATGTAGAGCAGCTCCACGAAGCTGTTCAAGCCTTCATCCATCCATGCGTGATCGCGCTCGTTGCTGCCGAGTATGCCGTAGAACCAGTTGTGGCCCACCTCGTGCGCGATCACATTATCCAACGACTGCTTATCGCCCATGTCTCCGATGATGGTGATCATCGGATACTCCATGCCGCCGCCAGCGCTGATGGTACCATCGATCGCCGTAAAAGCGTCATACGGATAATCACCGACCCACTCGCTGTAGAAACGTACGCTTTCGTTCACGTAGCTCACGGCATCCCTCCAGAGTTCCGCGTTCTTCGGGGTGAAGAGCGCCCAAGTCTTCACGGTACGTCCACTTTTGGGCAATGCCACTTCACTCTTGCGCACGATGAAACGTTTGTCAGCGAACCAGGCGAAGTCGTGGATATTGTCCTGGATGAAGCGTAGGGTCTTGGTTTCGTTGGCGGAAACAGGAAAGTCATCGGTTCGCGGACGGCCAGTGCGGATGTCGGTCATCGCGATCGGGTAGTGCCACTCCGGCGATGCCATGCGTTCCATGAGCGCACGCTCTTCCGCATTCTGCAATACACCGGTAGCGCCTACGACATAGTTCCGGGGAAGCGTTATGCTCACATCGAAGCTCCCGAATTCGCTGTAGAATTCACCCTGAGTGAGGTAGGGCATCGCATGCCATCCCTGTGCATCGAACACCGCGGGTTTCGGGTACCACTGCGTGATGTAGTACGCCTGCCCCGTGTGCCCAAGGCGCGAGAATCCTCCATCGGGGATCTTCACCCGGAACGGAGTACCGATGCGCACTTGACCGCCCGGTGCAAGGGGGGCGTTCAACTTGATCCAACCGATGTCGGCATGTCTTGGATGGTAGCCCCAAATGACTTTCGAATCGTTCTCGGTGAAGTCCAGGCTGTCGATCCAGCCCCGCTCTTCTTCGGTAGCGAAGTGCAGGTCGAGCTCCCCGCTATGGTCCAGTTGTTCGCACAACGCGCTGCTCCTGTCTTTGTAGGCATTCGGCCAAAGGTGGATCCACAGGGTGTCCAACGTGGTCGTGCTGTTGTTGCGATACACGAATTCTTCCTGACCATGCAGCACATGGGCCTTGTCATCCAGCCGCACATCGATCCGGTAGTCCACCTGTTGCTGGAAGTAGCCTTGCCCGAATGCCAAGAGCGGGCCAAGGAGCCCGCTCAAGTAATGGAGGCAACGGATCCACCTCATGACCCGAGGATCTCGGCGAGCTTGGCATCGAGGTCATGCGCACGGAGTCCTTTCTCGATGATGTTACCCTCGCGGTCCACCAGCACGGTGTAAGGGATGCTCTGCACGCCGTATTGCTGCGCGGCCGCGTTGTTCCAGAAGCCCAGGTCGCTCACATGCTTCCACGGCAGGCCATCATCCTTGATCGCTTTCACCCAGGCCGCATGGTCGCGGTCCAGTGAAACACCCAGGATCTCGAAGCCCTTCGACGCATACTTCGCGTAGACCTTCTTCACGTTCGGGTTCTCGATCCGGCAAGGTCGGCACCAGCTGGCCCAGAAATCGATCAGCACCACTTTGCCGCGCAATTGGCTCAAGGAGAAGGTGCCGCCTTCGGGTGTCTGCTGGCTGATCTCGGGAGCTGGCCCATTCACAGGGACCAGGTTGCTCAATCGTTTCGCCTCCTCCTCCTGCATCTTCAGCACGATCTCCTGTTGCTCCAACCGGTCCACCTGATCGCGCATCATGGCGAAGAAGCCCGACCGCGGCATGGTCTTGCGCAGGCTATCGCGCACGGCTTTGAACAGCGGAAGCTCGCGCTGCATGTCGAGTTTGCCCAACGCGGCAAGAGCAGCGGGAGAAGAGGCATGCTCCATCGCAAAGGCCTTGCACTTCTCGTAGAAGCCGGCATTAAGACCGTTGAACTGGCGGATCAGTGCGGTGTCGCCGTTGGTGGCGATGGCGGCGCGCAGTTTCTCGCGTTCGTCATCGTAGGTCTTCGCATCGCGGTAGAAGCTGTGGAGTGCTTCGCTGTTCGCCGAGCCGGTCACCGCTTTCGGCAACGAGAGGAGTCCGAGCGAGGCATCCACCTTCACACTTTCCGTGCTGTCCAAGGCCAACACCACTTTGTCATTGTCCAACGCGAGTTGGTAGAAGTCGAGTGGTAGTATGGGTATGTGAATGGTGCCTTTGCCATCGCCATCGAGCTTCACCGAGTCTACGGGAACCGGTCGGTTGTTCTCGAAGCGGTTGAAGTACACGGTGCGGCCACCGCCGCCTTCCACGGTGATGTCGATGCTGCGGCCGCCACTACCGGCGCCACAGGCCATGAGGGTGAGGAGTGCGATGCCCAGGATCGGGTTGCGTGTCATGCGTTCCATCAGTTCTGTTCGAGTATGCGGCGGACCACTTCGTTCGCACGCTTGGGGTCGGCCTTGCCTTTGGTTCCTTTCATCACTTCACCCATGAACAAGCCCAGCA
>JAEUTC010000165.1 GCA_016787985.1 Flavobacteriales bacterium
AAGCGATGCAAGAACCATGACCACCGCTCCATTGATCTCCGTGATCATACCGGCGTACAACGCGGCACCTTACATCGCCGAAGCCCTTCGCTCCGTGCTCGCGCAAACGCATACCAACCTCGACATCATCGTGGTGGACGACGGCTCCAAGGACGACACCGCGGCGATCGCAAGGGCCATCGGCGATCCGCGGATCCGCGTGGTGTCCCAACCGAACGGAGGCGTATCCGCCGCGCGCAACAAGGGCCTGGAACTCGCACGCGGGGAATTCATCGGCTTCCATGACGCCGACGACGGCATGGAACCGACGAACCTCGAGGAGAAGCTGAATGCCATGCTCTCCAGGGAAGTGGAATGGGTGTTCGGCGATCTGATCCTCTGTGACCCGCACCTGGTACCCACAGGGATCATGAAAGGCACGGACGGCGACGTGGTGCGCACCGTACTCCTGGGCATCGACACCGCCGTACCAGGCACCAGCAGCAACGTGCTGTTGAAACGGTCCTGCTTCGCTGGTGGGTACAGGTTCCCGACCACCCTTTCCAATGCAGCGGATCAACACCTGGTCCTTTCCATGGGCAAGGACCACCGGTATCACCATCTGCCACGTGCGCTCACGCGTTATCGGGTCCTCTCCACGAGCATGAGCAAGAACGTGGCCCTCTATGAAGCGGATCACCTGAGACTATTCGCGGCCGCGAAGCAGATGGGGCTGCTCAACGAGCCTGGCTTCGCGCGCATCTGTCACGCGAATGCCTTGTGGTCCATCGGTGGTAGTTGGTGGGTGAACGGAGGATCACCGCGAAAAGCCATTCCCTACCTGCTCCGTGCCGTCCTCACCGACCCCCGGGTACTTCTGCGCAGAGCCACCCGCAAGCGGCGACGACCCTAGCGCTTGGGCATGGCCAAGCAATGCTGTTCCCAAGCCCAGGCCGAGCGCATCATCTCGCGCAGGTCGCGTTTGGCTTCCCATCCGAGCAGAGCGCGCGAGCGACTGGTATCGGACCAGATCGCGCCCACATCGCCCGCGCGGCGTGGCCCCAACCTGTAATTGAGCGCTACCCCGCTCACTTCCTCGAACGCGGCGATGGCCTCCAGCACACTCACACCAGAGCCCGTTCCCAGGTTGATGATCTCATGATGATCCTCCATCACACCGCTGAATGTGCGCTCCAACGCTGCGATGTGCGCATCGGCGATATCCGAGACGTGCACATAGTCGCGGATGCAGGATCCATCGCGCGTAGCGTAATCCGTGCCGTGTACGGCCATCTGCGGTATCCGCCCACTCGCCGTGCGGGTGATCACAGGCACTAGGCTACTGGGGGGATTGATCGGATCCTCCCCGTTCAACCCACTGGCATGTGCACCGGCCGGATTGAAGTACCGAAGGGAGATCGCGTTCATCGCAGGATCGATGCGGACATGGTCGGCCACGATGCGTTCCCCGATCTGTTTGGTGTAGGCGTACGGCGATTCCGCGTAGCCCAGCACGGTTCCCTCTCCGACCGGTAAGGTGTCGATATTGCCGTAGACGGAGCATGACGAGGAGAAGATGAACCGATGGATCCCCCGCGCCGTACACGCCTGGAGGATGTTCACCAACGAGGCGATGTTGTTGTGGTAATACTTGTGGGGATCGGCCACGGATTCGGGTACCGATTTGTACGCCGCGAAGTGGATGACACCGGCAATGGCAGGCTCAGCGGCCAGCACACGGTCCAAAGCGTTCCTATCACACAAGTCGACCGCATGATTGCGCACGCGCTTTCCTGTTATCCGCTCGATGCGGTCGAACACCGCAGGGGATGAATTGCCGAAGTGATCCAAGGAGATGACCTCCCCCGGCCAGCGCGCCAGGAGTTCGATGATCGTATGTGAACCGATGTATCCGGCTCCACCCGTCACGAGGATACTTCGCTGCTCAGCTTCCATAGATGCTTTGGTAAATGGCCTTGGCTCTGTCGTAGTTACGGAACTCCTCGGCCACGGGTCGGATGCGATCATAGAGCGCACGACGGTCGTGTTCTTGGAGCAGGTGATCGATCCGCGTCAATGCGACCTTGTAATGTTCATCATCCAGGCCCGTCAGCACGGCACCGATCCCACGCTCCGCGATGATACGAGAATCATCCGAAATGTCCGGTGTGATGATCACCGGAAGACCAAGGGCCCAGTACTCCCCATCCTTGATCGGCGTGCAGTACCGCTTGGTCGGAACACTTCTGACCGGCGTGATGGCGAGATCACCGAGCCCCATGTACCGGGGGACCTCCGCGTGGGGCACGAAGCGAACGGTGAACATTTCCTGCGGCAAGCCCTCCCGGTCCATGTAAGCCGAAAGTTCAGCGGGGGTGTGGCTCGTGAGCAACAGCACGTGGAAGCGCTCCCCCCAACGCTCGCGGGCCATGCGTATGAGCGCGAACACCTCCTGATCAAGGTAGATGCCTCCGAACTTCCCGGCATAGACGCCGACAAGCTTGCCTTCCAAGCCGAGTTCCTTCAGGAGCACGGGGTCCTTGCGATCCGAAAATGAGAACCGTTCAAGGTCCACACAAGCGGGTTTCACGTGGATCGGTCCGTTCACCATACCGTATTTCATGGCGGCGTAGTCCTTCATGCCTTCTGCGGCCGCGATAAGCACACGTGCCCGACGGCTTTGGGCGCGCTCGGACCAGAACAAGAGCCGGAAGGCAAGCCCCCGCCTGCTCCATGTACCGTTCTCCACCATCGCTTCCGCATGTGGCTCGTAACTATCGATGATCAGCGGCCTTCCAGTGAGCAGCGATAAGATGTGACCCAGCATTCCCGCTGGTGTGCACCAAGCATGGATCGTATCGATGGCATGCCCGCGAATGAGCTTCAGACAACTCCAAAGCACATCCGCGATCATCCCGAAAGCACGCACACCGAAAGGGACATACCGGAAGGCATGTACGAGTAGACCAGGTTCCACCTCCCGTACGCCAGGCGCAGCCCTCTTCTCCAACGTGACCAGATGGATCGTGCTCCCCTGCGGTAACACCTCCCTTATCAAGCGGAGGTAAGGAAGCGTGTAGGCCTGCACCAGTGCGTCATCGAAACTCCAATAGGTGATGACGAGGATGTTGCGAGGCTGCGTTCGCCCCAGCCCAGAACGGTTCGGCGAGCTGGAGATCATGTCTGCTCGGGTGCCGACATGGCCCACCGCTGCAATTTCTGTTTGCGTCGTTGCCAGACCATATCCACGATATTCCCGATGTGCGCGGTACCCATCCGGAACTCACCCAGATCGAAGCGGAGACGTTCCTTGGTGAGCGCCCATTTGATCCGCGAGAGGTAGACCACGATGTACAGGAAACTGATGAAGAAGGGCACCATGGGTATCTTGAAACGCACCAATGCCCCGAAGTTGGGCGTGGACACTCCTACTGCGAAGGCGAACAACAAGGCGAATGAGATCGACATGGTGAGCAAGGGTACGCCGGCCATGCATTGGATGATGAACCGGGGACCCACGCGCACCAGGGTGAACACCGCCAGCAAAAGGACCCATGTATTCTCCAGTCCGCTCAGCAGCATGGTGAAATTATTGGTCTCCCAGATGTAGGGCCGGAAGAAGGCGGCATTCACCGCCACGGGGAATTTGGATACCATGCCGAACCAGGTGCCATCGAACTCCCCCACATCGAAACTGTTGGCCCCATAAGACTCCGATCGGAGCAGATCCTTCTGGGTGGTCTCGATGGATTTCAGCGCTCCATCAAGTGCGAACTGCCCCAATGAATCGCCCAGTTTGTTCAAGATGAAGATCGTGACGCCGACGAAGAGGGCCAGCGTGATCGGGAACAACACGAACTTGAAAAGCAGGTTCCGAACGGCCACCAGCCGGTGGTAGAACAACCACAACACAGTGGCGGAAACGAGGACCATGAAGATGTACGGTTTCACCATGAGCATGGCCATCGCGCTCAGGACCATGATGATCGATCGGTTCATGATCCGCCGCTTCTTGAAGAAGACCTCATCCACCGCGTGCACCCACCAACACACCGCGCTGAAGGTGATCGTATCCTTCAAGACCGGTGAACCCCAGAAGATGGACGATGGCATGAAGAGGAAGCTCGTGGCCAAGGGACCCACCAGCTGCGGGAAATATCCTACGAACGTGCGGTAACAAGCCCATACCCCGAAGAAGGACAGGATCGCCATCAGCAGGTTGGTGATCAAGAAGCTGCTGAACGAGAAGAAGGCCACCAGGCTGGCCATCCGCACCACGGCATAGGTGCGGTCATCGAAATACATGAACTGGTACGGCTTGCCCGTGAACAGCGAGTACTTGTACCACGCTTCCATGGTATTCTCGCCAAGCATCTGTCGGATGTACTCCATCGGTTGCTCCAACGCCAGATTGCGCATGGCGAGGCCGGAGTAGAAGTAGGCCGCGGAATCCCCTCCGCCGTACTTGTAGTGGTAGATCACCGTGAAGAACACCCCAGCGAGCATCTTGCACAGGATGGCTGGAAGAAAGTACCGGTACTCCGGCCCTGCGTTCTTCTTCAATTCCCGCTGCCTGGAGAAATACACATAGACCAAGGCGATGTACAACAGCGCCACCAGGTATTCCCAGTAGTCTATGCGCTGCTCGCCGAAATAGGTGGTCCTTACAACGGCAAGCATCCCTTTCCTTCTGCCTGGTGATGGATACGATGGATC
Organism: Flavobacteriales bacterium; assembly: GCA_016787985.1. Lineage (GTDB taxonomy): Bacteria > Bacteroidota > Bacteroidia > Flavobacteriales_F > PHOS-HE28 > PHOS-HE28. The sequence continues at coordinate 4,696 of JAEUTC010000165.1, forward strand.
ATACCCGGAACGATGAACGACCGTTCCACGGGACTCCATCGGTCACCGATCAAAGATAGGACGGCTAGCGGGACGGTCCTCTGCCGACTACATGCTGGCGCGAGGCGGACCCGATTCAATGATGGTATGGGCTGCCTTGTAGGATCGCCGACGCCCGGTACAACTGCTCCGCGAAAAGCACCCGGACCAATTGATGGGGGAAGGTCATGGCCGACAAGGCCAGCACCAGGTCCGCACGCTGCCGCACTTCATCGGTCATGCCATAGGCACCGCCGATCACGAACACCACCTTGCGTACCCCTTGATCGCGCCACGCACCGATGCGGCCGGCGAACTGGGGGCTGGTGAGGTGGGTGCCCCGCTCGTCCAGGACCACCACCCGCTCTCCGGGCTTCAGGGCCGCCAGGATACGCTCACTCTCCACCCGCTGTTGGTAGGCAGGTTCGCCTTTGCCGGCCTCGGGGAGCACCACCTGTTCCACCGGAAAGCTGCGCGTCAAACGCCCCAGGTAGTGGTCCACCCCGTCGGTGACCAGGCCCCGTTCGCTTCGCCCTACAAGTAACAGCCTGAAATTCATGCCCGTAAGCCTGTTCGTAATTCCCCGGAGAACACCTTGCCCACTTGGCCCGGTATTTGCCAAATTTCGGGACAAATGAAACGATCGATGATCAAGTTCCCCTTGCTGTTCACGCTTCTGCTGCTTTCCTTCGGGATCAGGGCGCAGGATGAGGTGAAGGACCAAGTGGTACAGGCCATGCGCACCGGCAACTCCAGGGAGCTGGCCGAGCACTTCATCGCCAACATCGACCTCACGGTTAAGGAGACCGCCGACGTGTACAGCAAAGCCCAGGCCGAGCAGATCGTCCGCAAGTTCTTCAACGACAACCCGCCCATCGATCTGGTGATCGAGCACAGCGGCGTGAGCAAGGTGGGCGACAAGTACTACATCGGCATCCTGCGGGCCCGCACCGGCTACTTCCGAGTGACGTTCTTCCTGAAGAAAGCCGACGCGGGTTTCCAGGTGAAGCAGCTGCGGATCGAGAACAGCAAGAACGACTTCTGATCGTGCTGCCACCCGGAACCGACGACCTCATCGCCCTCGCCTTTCGCGAGGATATCGGCGACGGGGACCATACCTCGTTGAGCACCATTCCGGAGAACGCGCATGGCGCCGCCCGGCTGATCGTGAAGGACGACGGTGTACTCGCAGGGGTGGAAATGGCCCAGGCCGTGGCCGCCTATTTCGATCCCGCGTTGTCTTTCCGTATCTACCTGGAGGATGGCGCATTGGTGAAGAAAGGCGAGATCGCCTTCAACCTGATGGGGCCCACACGCAGTATCCTGATGGTGGAACGTGTGCTGCTCAACTTCATGCAGCGTATGAGCGGCATCGCCACTATGACGCGCCGCTATGTGAGCGCCGTGGAAGGCACCGGCTGCCGCGTGCTCGATACCCGGAAGACCACCCCGGGACTGCGCGGAGTGGAGAAATGGGCCGTGCGCATCGGTGGTGGTCACAACCATCGCCATGGTCTGTACGACATGATCATGATCAAGGACAACCACCACGATTTCGCCGGTGGTATACCGCAAGCGATCGCCTCGGCGAAGCGGTACCTCGCCAGCACGGGACGCGACCTGCCCATCGAAGTGGAAACGCGCGACCTGAATGAAGTCCGCCTGGTGCTCGAGACCGGTGGCATCCAACGGATCATGCTCGACAACTTCACGCCGGAACGGATGCGCGAAGCGGTGAAGCTCATCGGTGGACGCTTCGAGACGGAAGCCTCTGGTGGTATCACCCTGGCCACGGTACGTAGCTTCGCAGAAACCGGTGTGGACTTCGTCTCCATCGGTGCGCTCACCCATTCGATACCCAGCCTCGACCTGAGCTTGAAAGCACTCTAGCGCATGAAAGAGCGGCTGAAACGCAAGCTCCTGTTCTCGCGCCAGAACCGACGACTGGTGGGTTGGGCCCGCCGCATCATCCTGCCCGGCTTCGAGGGCTTCAGCCTGTACGAGATCAGCCGTTTCTTCTTCCGCGCCCTGTTCGAGGGGCACCTGGTGACCCGCGCGTCGGCCATTTCCTTCAAGGTGTTCGTGGCGTTCTTCCCGGCGGTGCTGGTGCTGCTCACCATGATCCCGTACATCCCGATCTCCGATTTCCAGACGAAGCTGCTGACGACCTTCCATGACATGCTGCCGGGGGAAGTGTACACCTTCATCGAATCCACCCTGCACGACCTGCTCATCCGCAAGCATGGCGCGCTGCTGTCGGTGAGTTTCCTGGTGGGCGTATACCTGGCCAGCAACAGCATCGATGCCATCCTGGAGGGCTTCAGCGGAAGCGCCAACCACACCACGTGGCACACCCCGCTCAAACAGCGGTTGCTCAGCTTGGGCCTACTCCTGGCCCTGACGGTACTCACCATGATCGCCATTCCCTTGCTCACCTTCAGCGGTTCGGTGATCTACCGGCTGGATAGTTTGGGATTCTTCACCAGCTACTTCCAGGTGGCCGCCTTGTTCGCTGCCAAGTGGATCGTCTCCATCTTCGTCGTGGTGATGTTCGTTTCGCTCCTCTACAATGCGGGCGATCCAACGGCCCGTCGGTTCAGGCTTTTCACGCCCGGCGCGATCCTCGCCGTGTGCCTCATCCTGGTGGTCTCGCAGGCACTCGCGTTCATGTTCTCCTACATCACCGATTACAACGCCCTGTACGGCTCCATCGGTGCCATCCTGGCCGTGCAGCTTTGGCTCTACTTCAACATGATCGTCCTGCTGGTGGGGTACGAATTGAACACGAGTATCGTTCGTGCGCGCATCCAACGCAGCGAGCACCTCCAGCTGCGCCGGAAGCCTGCCGCGTGAACCGGTGATCCGATAACTTGGAGCGCTCCATGCGGAACCTCCTCTTGCTGCTCGTCCTGCTCGGCTCGTTGCATGCGCGGTCGCAACCCTTCGACCCCAAGCACCCGCCCAACACCTATCGCAACGCGGATAACCCGCACTATTGGAAGAACCGCCCTCCGCGGCCCGGCTATTGGCAGCAGGACGTCCACTACCTGATCAAAGGTCGATTGGACGACAGCACGGACGTGCTCACCGCCGAGCTCGCCCTCACCTATTGGAACAACTCGCCGGACACTTTGCGAGAGGTCTACTTCCACCTCTACCAGGAGGCTTTCGTGGAAGGTTCATACCTGGAGATGAAGGAAGGCGGACTGCGGCGCACGCATGGTGGCGAGATCGCCTATGCCGGCACACGCATCGGCTCTTTGCAACAGAACGGCACCGAGTTGGAACGCACGCAGGATAACACCATCCTCCATGTGCGGCTCCACGAAGCCCTTCCACCAGGAGAGCGCACCAGCTTCCGCATCGCCTTCGCCACCCATTGGACGGATGACGTGTACCGGCGTATGAAGCTCTTCAACCATTGGGGCTACAAACACTACGATGGCGTGCATTGGTACCCGCGCATCGCAGTGTACGACGAGCGTTTCGGTTGGGATACCCAGCAGCACCTGGGAAGCGAATTCTATGGTGACTTCGGCACCTACGACGTGGAACTGGACCTGCCCCACCACTATGTGCTCGATGCCACCGGCTGGCTGCAGAACCCCGCGGAAGTGATGCCCGCTGAGCTGCGGAAAGCGCTGGACATCGCCAACTTCAAGGACAAGCCTTGGAACAGTCCGCCTTCTGTGATCATCGCTCCCGAGCCTGGTAAGCGGAAGGTGTGGAAGTTCCACGCGGAGAACGTGCACGACTTCGCCTTCACCGCAGACCCGACCTACCGCATCGGTGAGGCGGAATGGAAGGGGATCGAATGCGTGGCGCTGGTGCAGGAACCACACGCCGCGGGCTGGCAGAACGCTGCGAGCTACACGGCACGCATCATCGCTTGTTACAGCACCGACTTCGGCCACTACGCCTACCCCAAGATGATCGTGGCCGATGCTCGCGATGGTATGGAGTACCCCATGCTCACCCTCGACGGTGGACGCGATCCGGACTATCGTGGCCTACTTGCGCACGAAGTAGGGCACAATTGGTTCTTCGGCATGGTGGGCAACAACGAGACCTACCGCGCTTTCCTTGATGAGGGCTTCACGCAGTTCCTGACGGCATGGGCCTTGGAGCGGATCGACGGCGATACCCTGGTGAACGACACCCCCAAGACCGCCTACGAAAGGCGATACACCCGGCCACAGCTGGTGCGCGAAGAAGAGATCTACGGTGCCTACCAACGCGATGCGGTGCGCGATCAGTTGCCGCCCATCAACGTGCATAGCGACGAGTTCGGCCACCACGAAGGGTTCGGCAGAGGCTATGGCCATGTGTACTTCAAGACCGCCGCCATGCTGTACAACTTGCAATACACGCTCGGCGATAGCTTGTTCTTGAAGGCCATGCAACGGTACTTCGATCAATGGCGCATGTGCCATCCCTATCCAGAGGACTTCCGCGCCAGCGTGATCCGCTCCACGAAGGTGGACCTGAACTGGTTCTTCGACCAATGGATCGACACCGACGAACGGATCGACTATGCCGTGCGTGGGGTGAAGCATCGGCTCCAGGACAGTGGCCAGCGCATCCACCTGCGGCGAAAAGGCGACCTGCAGATGCCCATCGACCTGAGGGTCATCGCACGCGACGGCAGCACGCACGACTTCCATATCCCGAACAATTGGTTCGTGAAGAAGACCACTGCGCGCGTGCTTCCCCGTTGGATCAGCTACGATGAATTGCAGCGCGACTACATCGTACAGGTCGACATCCCGTCGGGCATCGAAGACGTGATCATTGACCCCACGGACCGGTTGGCCGATGCCTACAAAGTGAACGACAGACTACACAAGCCGGTGAGCGTTCAACTCGACCACCACCTGAACAACCGTCCCGACCGCGACCACTACGAGGTGTTCGTGCGGCCCGACCTCTGGTGGAACGGATATGATGGTGTGAAGGCCGGTGTTCACGTGAACAGCGGATACCTGAAGTACAAGCACCGCATCCACTTCACCGGCTGGTTGAACACCGGCATGGGGCAATCATTGCCACCCAGCCACGCGACCTTCCTGGATACCGTTCCCGGGAACCGCGACACCCGCTACGATGCCTTCTCCTTCAACTTCCGGTATGAGAATGGCACCGAGCGGATCGCCAAAGGATCATCCGTATTCCTGCATGCCCGGATGTTGGATGGCTTGGACCGCTTCGGCGGAGGTTGGCGCTTAGCGCTGCCGAACAAGAAGACCACGGTCCAAGCCGAGCTGATCTACATGCTTCGCCGCGACAGCACGGACCTTACCTACCTGCTCTACCCCGACCAATGGGAACTGGCGCGCCTGAACGGTGCTTTCGATGTGAGCATGACCCATCGTTATGAGTATCGACGTGGAAAGGGTGAACTCCGACTCGAACTGAGGAACAGCGCTGTGGGCTCGGCTTCGAACTATGCCCAGCTGCGCTTCACCGCTGTGAACACCAGTGGGCTTGGTCGGTTGGACCTGCGCACTAGAGGCTTCGGCCAATTCGGGACCGGGAACACGCCGCGTGAAAGTGCGCTCTACCTCGCTGGTGCATCTCCGGAGGAAATGATGGAGAACAAGTACGTACGCAGCATCGGTTTCGTACCCTACGACTGGACGGGTTACGGTGGTGAGGTGAACAGCTTCCAACACGGAGGTGGCCTCAACCTGCGCGGTTACGCAGGCTACCTGGCGCCTGACCTTGATGCGGATGGGAACCTGATCACGACGTTCCGCGGGAATAGCGGGATCAGTGCCTCGGCGGAGCTCGACGTGGACGGTCTTGTTCATCTTCGACCAGGCCAACTGGCCCGGTACTTGCATTTGGACGTGTACATCTTTGGTGATGTCGGCATGATGGGATACCGCAGGACCCGTACGAATGGCCAAGAGCTGCGACTCGCTGAACCCCGCGCTGACGCTGGCATCGGCACGGCCCTCACCATCGAACGCTTCGGTCCCTTGGTGGATATCAGACCACTGACCATCCGATTCGACATGCCACTCTTCCTTTCTGCGACGCCTGCTAGCAGTCCCGATAACCTGGCCTTCCGCTATGTGGTCGCGGTGGGCCGAAGCTTCTGAAACCATGCGCTACATCCACCTGCTCTCTCTCCTCTTCTGTTTCAACCTCCAAGCCCAGGACATCGCCGGTCGCTGGGTCACGATCGACGACAATACCGGGAAGCGCCGGTCCGTGGTGGAGATCACGGTGAAGGAGGGCAAGGCCACAGGCCGCATCGTGGAGATCTTCGACAAGACCAAGGTCGATAAGACCTGCGAAGCGTGCACCGACGACCGAAAGGGAAGGAAGGTCCTCGGAATGGACATCATCCGCAACATGGTGAAGGATGGCGACGAGTGGGAGGACGGCACCATCATGGACCCGGACAACGGCAAAGTGTACGACTGCAAGCTCTGGGTGGAGGATGGCAAATTGCAGGTGCGCGGCTATGTGGCGTTCTTCTTCCGCACACAGACCTGGGTGCGCGAGTGATCAACGGACCAGGAACACGTGGCCCTTGTCCGTGACCTCCGTTTCGCTGGAGTCGCAGCGATCCCGATAGGTGATCAGGTAGACATACGCACCGGGTGGCACAGGCTTTCCTGCGACCGTGCCATCCCAACCCACCACCGGGTCATTCGATCGCCAGATCTCCTGACCCCAACGATCGAAGAGCGCCAGTGAGAACTCGCGTTCCTCCGCGCCTACCACGCCCCACACATCGTTGTAGCCATCGGTGTTCGGGGTGAAGCTGTTGGGTACGTAGACCAGGCCATCGCGCCCGGCGGTGATCCGTACCACCGTGCTGTCCGTGTGCGGGCATCCGTGGATGTCGAAGGCCTCGTACCGGTATTCCCCTTCGCCTACCACGATGGTGCGCGCCGTATCACCGGTGGACCAGCTGGTGAATAGCATCTCCCCGCCCGGATCGAGTTCGACCGTTCGACCAGGGCAGAGGTCCACGGTATCCAACGGCACCGGTGCTATCCCGAAGGAAACGCGGATGCTATCGGTGATCGTACCGCAATAGTTGGTGATGGAGGCTGTGTACCAACCGGTGCGCAACACGGTATGGTAACGATCGCGCGTGCCGTTCTGCCAGAGCGCGTCAAGGCCTTCCTCTCCAGCATCCAGTTCCAGGAACGGTGCATCGCACACCACCGTATCCGGCCCCAAGTCCAGGAGCGCCAAACGCGTGTAGTCCACCTCCACGGTATCGCGCTCCAAGCACCCATCGCGGGTGCCTTCCACCCAATAGATACCTGCCTCGGTGATGGTGAACGTCGTACCAGTGAACATATCCATCCACAGCACATCGAAGCCGGCGCCGGCCACATCCAGGCGCAGGGTGTCGCCCACACAGAGCAAGGTATCTGGACCGATGCCCACATCGAGCGCCGGAACGAAGAGCACGTCGATGCCATCCGACGCGCTGCCGCAGGCATTCGTTGCGGTGACCGTGTACGATCCACTCGTAGCGATCGTGATCTCCTCCGCCACGCTGCCCGTGGACCAGGACAGCTCCTCCGCATCGGAGAACGTGGGTTGGAGAAGCAGTGTAGCGCCTCCACAGACGGTGGTATCCGCCCCCAACGTAGCCGTGGGTGGCGCAAGGATCGACACCGTGATGGAATCGCGCACCGCACATCCCGTGTTGCTCACCTCCAACCAATAGATCCCATCGTCCGTGATGTTGATCGCGTTGGCCACGGAACCGTCCGACCAAAGGAATTCCCAGCCCGGTGCATCGGCTTGTAGTTGCAAGCTCTGCCCAGCACAGATCAAGGTGTCGTTCCCCAGATCGATGACGACACTTTCCACCACCGCGACATCCACGGTATCCGCCACCGTGCCGCACTGGTTGGTGACCTGTACCCATACTTCACCGGAAGCTCCGACCGTTCGTGAGGTTTCAGTGCTGCCATCGTCCCATACGAGATCGCCCTCTCCGGTCAGCACCGCTTCAAGCTCGATGGCCGATCCATCACAACTGAGCAATTCCCCTTCGATCACCGCGGTGGGTAGGGCGACCACTTCCACCTCGATCGTATCCGAGACCGAACAACTACCACTCGTCACGGTGAGCCAATACTCTCCGGTCTCTACCACCAGCAATTCCGGGTCGGTGGACCCATCGGACCAGAGCAGATCAGCAGACCCTGAAGGCGCTTCCAGAAGAAGGCCATCCGCACCGCACACCAGTGTATCGTTCCCAAGATCCAGTGCAGTGAGCGCGGCGATCTCCACTTCGATGGTATCCGTGGCTACGCAACAATCCACGGAAACACGTACCCAGTAGGTGCCACTCGCAGTGGCGTCCAGTGTCTGTGCGGTGGTGCCATCCTGCCACTCGTAGGTGGCACCCGGGATGGCACCGGGATCGAGGGTGACGGTGGCGCAGGAGGTGGTGTCGTTGCCGAGGGAGGAACCCAATGAACAGAGATCGGCGATGGTCGCATCCACGACTTCCGTTTGTACGGAACTGAGTCCAGCTGAAAAGTCGATCTCTTGCGTTTGCGTATCGAACCGATCGAGCGGAAGCAATGTCGTTAGCGTATTTCGCGGCGTGACGGGCGAACAGGAAACACCACCAGCTTGATCGGTACGGATCAATAAAATGTCGCTGTCACCACCAGGCTGAACAACGTGGCCTGTCATCAAATAGCCAGCACCGACATCCACCACATTCGGTGCGTTGTCTATCATCTGGAGCTGTTCTTGCAAGGCATCTCCATATGTCCTTGTCCACAACACGACACCTGTGAATGATACGGCCATGAGGAATAGCTTGGATGTGCCTGAGACCGAAGCACGACCTGAAACGATGTATCCGTAGGATGTGGTGATGATCTCTGAACTGAGGTCCTGTGCGCTTCCACCTAAATTCAGATCCCTTGCCCAAACCACATTCCCTAGCGTATCCAGGCGTATCAGTCCCATGGACCGAACATTCGATACACCATTGATATCGCCAGTATAGGAAACAGTGAGTGAATCATTCAAGGCAACGATATCGGTGGGTCTGATCAATCTACTCGCCGTAGGTGGGAATAGTAAGTAGCGGGTCCAGATGTGCTGGCCATCGAAGGTGAACTTGCTGACACCAGCTCGCACACCGTCCAAAGCAGGGCCAAGGACATGGATCAAGGAAGCTGCATAATGCGCATCGTCAATGGTAGCCACGGCTTGTACCTCATCCATGAAGGGTTGCGTTGCGAATAGGTCCAACCGCGGAGATATCCATGTAGCCTCCCCAGAGGCGCCATCGATTCGCATGGGCAAGAGATCCGACGAAGTCGCAGAAATGGTCTCGTTCACATTGGCATAGACGAGGTACTCGCCTGCGTCCAGCGCAACCACTTGACGTTCGACCACATTGGCATCCTCCCAATGGCGTACCCAAAGAACAGCTCCGTATGGATCAAGCTTGAAGTGGAAGCCTTCCACCAGGGATCCACCTGCATTCGATCCATTACCACAGCCCACCAACATTCCATCCGGAGCCTCGGTGAGATGAACAACGAATTTGGCCGTTTGGCCTGGTGGCTTGAAGGATCGCGACCAGATCACATTTCCATCATCGTCGACCTTCACCACCATGGCACTGTCCGCCACGCTGCCACCAACGTACAGGTCACCTGAAATCGAGCGGAGCAACACCACGCCGCGTTCATCCCGGGTTGGACTTCCAATGGTCTTGACGAAGGTCTGGGCGAAAGCTGATGGCGCGAACCACAATATGAGTAGGGCCAGAAAACTCGGATGGGGCCAACCCTTGGTCCCTTGTTCCACCATGGTCACAAATATACCGGCATAGGACCCGGGAATCGGTTCGAACGGACGTACGTCTCCATCCGCGAACTTCGCCCTCCCATTTCCATTATCTTCGCCTCCTGATTCCGATCCCTGATGCGCACTTTCTACCATCTCCTCAGTTCGACCCTTGCCTTTTGTGGTACGTCCATTTCTTTCGGGCAGACGATCGACCAGCTCTCATCCACGCAGGACGCGGTACTTGGCTACCATCAAGGATACTCTAGTGCGAATTCGAACTACAATACTGCGAATTGGTTCGGCGCCATGTCCCAGCCTGGAAATCTAGGTGGTGAGAACAACTCGAGGGGTTTGATCGAATTCGACCTAAGCGCGTACATACCCGGGACTATCATCAACGAGGCAACACTTGACCTTTACGGCAGAGGTGCTGTTGGCGCTGGTGCCGTTGCTTCCGTTGGAAATGTAGGGAATAACACATGCTGGCTTGAGCGCGTAACCTCCCCTTGGAACGACAACACGGTTACATGGAACACGAGTCCGACAGCAACATCGGTAAATGCTGTCGTCCTTTCGTCCAGCAGCGCCTCTTCGCAGGATTATCTCGGCATCGATGTCACCCAGCTGGTCCAAGACATGATCAACGACCCTGATGGTTCGTTCGGATTCCTTATCCGACTTCAGATCGAGGACCCGAGTCGAGGACTTTTCTTCTGTGGTCGGGGGTTTTCGGATGCGACGAAACGCCCGCGATTGACCATCAAATACGGTACGGATATCTCCGTGGCGGAAGGGTTGACCGGAAGCCGCTTACAAATGTACCCCAACCCTGTCCTTCCAGGCGGAAAGGTCACGCTTTCAGGCATGACAGAGGACATGGAATTGGACCTTGTAGATGAGTTGGGACGTATTGTTCAAAGGGGTATGTACATCGGTGCAGATGGTTCTTTGTTGGTCCCTCAGAACTTGGCGGAAGGTGTCTATCACATACGTGCGCTTCATGGAAGTGGTGCTGACCGCTCGATGCTTTCGGCCACGTTGGTGGTGACTGGCAATTGAGTGACTCACCAAGCAGTGGGCAGTGGAACATTCTGCGGCTTTTCCATGGATCAAGACCCCTTGCACAAGTGGATGATCGAAAGTGCGTGCCCCAAAGCCCGGCTTTGTCCGAATAGGCGAAGGGCTGCGAAAGGATAGTGGACTTCATTCATTGTCGGCTGCTGATGCTGCTGTCGAGCACCACGAGCGTTCTGTCCGATCGGTATCAGCGATCCTTGATACGGCCCTACTAGGCCAACATGATCAGCGATGGTCATCGATCCGTTCAAGGGATCGGCGGCATTGGCGGTCTCCCAACAGCAGGAACTAGCCGCACATGGTTCGAGCCACCCTTGACGCTGCAGGATCGTGCGCCCATGCAAGACCCAATGCAGTAGCTCAGATCGAGGCCCCTGTAACTCTACTTGGCCGACCATACTTCACCGGGGGTCGATCACTCTGATTACTTTGTATCCCATGGGAAAGCTGGCACGCCAAGCGTCTTTGAATTTCGTGCTGACCTATATGGGTCTTCTCCTTGGTTTCATCAACACCGCGATATTATATCCTCGGATCCTTCCAGATGACCACTTTGGTCTGACCCGCTTGCTCGTGAGTATTGCGACTATGGCAGGCGCCTTCGCACAATTGGGACTGGATAACACCATCGTCCGCTACTTTCCATACTTCCGCAATCCGTCGACGAAGAACAACGGACTGCTTACGCTGGTCCTCGTCATCGCATTCGCGGGATCACTGATAGCAATGCTTTTCCTCGGTGCTTTTCATCCTTGGGTTGCTCGGATCTTCGGTGGTGAGAACGGCCTTTACGCCGTGTACGGGCTCTTTTCCCTTCCGCTCGTGTTGTCCGAGGTCTTCTTTCTCGTTCTGAGGGGATATAGCCGATCCTTACAACGCTCCGTGAAGCCGACCTTCCTAAGGGAGTTCGTGCTAAGAGCGCTGCAAACTGGCCTGATCGGGGCTCAAGCATACTGGCAATTCCCGCTCTCCTTGTTCATCGCCTTGTTCACAGCCACCTTCCTCATCTGCACGATCTGGCTCTTCATCGACCTAACCATCCAAGGTGAACGACTGGTCCCTTGGAAGCAGGTGAGAGTACCACAACGACTCCGGAGTAGCATGGTCCGATTCAGCGCTTACACGGTGGCAGCAAGCATCGCCAGCGTGGTATTGGGAAGTATGGATCAACTGATGATCGGTGCTCTGCTCGGCAGCGCTTCACTTACACAGGTGGGCTACTATGCTGTTGCTTTCAATTTCGGGGCCATTGTTTCAGCACCCATGCGTGCATTGGGGCAATTGGGCATTCCACTGCTTGCAGAGGCATGGAAACACAAGGACCTATCTGCGATACAGCGTTTGTACACCCGGTCCGTATCAACTCAATTCACGATCGCAGGCTACCTCTTCCTGTTACTTTGGGTGGACCTCCGCGATCTTTTCACATTCCTCCGCCCGGAGTTCGGCGTGGCCTTCTCCTCTGCCCTGATAATCAGCGCGAGCAGCCTATTGAACATGGCCGTGGGCTTGAATGCCGGTATCATCACCATGAGCCGTAACTTCCGGTTCGACAGTGCTTCCAGCCTACTGCTATTGGTAAGTAACGCAATATTGAACTGGTTCCTCATACGATGGCTGGGGATATCAGGCGCAGCATGGAGTACCCTTGTTTCGTTGATCATGGTCCTCATAGTACGCGTGTGGTTCCTCTGGAGCAGGTTCCGACTGTGGCCCTATTCCCGGAAGACCGTCATCATTCCTCTCATCGTTCTCGTGATCGGTCTGCCATTACTCGAAGCTCCGATGTCAGGTATCCCTTGGCTCGACATCCTGTTGCGCGGCGTGATAGTCACGGTCGTATATTGGTCTATGATGTTCTGGTTGAAGATCGCGCCAGACCTTTCGGAAAGGGCTATCGCGATACTTCGCGGTCACACTTCAAGGCAACGATGAGCCGATCAGGCCGATCAACTCCGTAGCCCGACGTTCCTCCGAGTAGTTCGCCTCTACTCGGCGGCGGGCTTTCCAAGCATTGGCCGTGCTCACCATCGACAGTGCTCGATCCAGTTGCTTGATGACCAAGGAGGTATCGCGCAGTGGAACGATGACACCAGCATCTCCAACGACCTCCGGCATCGCTCCAACCGCGGAGACCAACGGCACACATCCACATAGCATCGCTTCGCAAAGAGCGTTGGGAAAACCTTCCGAAAGGGAGAGCTGAGCATATACCTTGGCCCGTTGATAGTAGGAGGATAGCGAGTCGTTCGGGACCGGTGGAAGGAAAGTAATGTTCTCAGGAACCTCGACGGTATTCGGCGAGCCCAAGCCAATGACAACGATACGAAGGTCCGGCTTCGCCGTCGCCGCCTGGATCAGCATATCGATGCCTTTCAGGACAAGTGTGGATGGGCGACGATCACCCAGAGCCACGCTGACCACATCTATGTCGCGTGGTCCTTCGTTCAAGGGCCATGATGCAGCAGAATAACCATTGTGCACCACTGAAACCCGAGTACGAAGGTCAGGCATATGCACCATAAGACCCTGTTCCGCAGGGTCGTCAAGTCGGTACGTGTTCCTGGCCCGAACCAAAGAGTCATGAACCGGAGAGATGACACGAGCCCACCGATAGCCCATGCGCGTTATCCTACCAAGTGGCTCCCGCGCGAAGTTTCCATACCGAAGCGAAGGGAAGGAGACACAATCCGTTCCTCCTGTGATTATGATGCATGGTCGGCCCTTTGAGCGCGCGATGAGTGAAGGTAAAAGAGCATGGTAGCCGCCGAACTGTACGACCACTGCATCCCAACGACTGAAGAGCAACCGAATGGCTTGGTCGACCATCAAAAAAGGAACCTGCCATTTTCGGCGCCAGGGAAAAGGGAGATCGCGCACCTCGAAAGCATGCTCCATCAGTCTACGATCCTTCACCACGAAAGAAGAAGGCCCCGGATGGACGTGGACAACGATCGGTCGGACCTTCATATCACCATGGGAGACGCGAACGTAACTCAGCCCAGCGCAAGGACCATTTACCCTTCCGGACCAGACCGTCCAACGAAAATGCGGGTCGAAGGACGATCGAATGGTACTCCACATGAGCGAACTGTAATCCGTACGAGGTCAGGGACTCAAGAACAAGTCCTGCTGCGTAAGTCGTGGTGATCAAACGATCCAAGTGCACCGGCTGATCAAGTACCTGTAACACACTCGGGTCGTGAACATGTAGATACTCCAACAGCTCTGCGTTCGGTACATTGATGAGCACTCGACCATCGGGAGCCATATGTCGCGCGATGGTAGCGAATAAACGCGCATGATCGACCAATGGAATGTGTTCAATGACATCTGGGAGCACCACCAGATCGTAGCGATGCGTCACTTCGAAATCACGCATATCGCTCACCAGGAATTCCACCTGGCCATACTTGCGGAGGTTCTGCGATGCGATCTCGATGCTCTTTGGACTGATGTCGACCGCGAGTATTCGTCCATTCGGAACCGCCTTCGCAAGCAACGATGTGACTGTGCCGATCCCACAACCTATCTCAAGTACCCTTGAACCATCACGCAATCCGGCATTCCTCGCGTTCCGAAGGATCGTCCGATGACGGATATTAATGCCCAACTTCACCTGATGAGCACTGAACCCATCATACCAATCGCTTATGAGGCCATTATTGGAGTTTCTCGTTATCGCCATATCTAACTATTTATTCGCAACGGTCGCCAGAGAACAACAACGACCGAGCTGTTGGTGATCGACGACATTGTTGTCATTCTAAGCCTTCGTTCCCGAGCACCGACTGCATACCACAAAATTCCTCCCGAAACAAACCTCCTGCCATGCGCATGATCGCAAGTTCTCATTACCTGAAAGCAGAAGGTATGAGATGCGCATGCGTCGGGGCCAGCTACGGGCTCTAAGGCCTTGGATATTCAGCGCTGCAACCACAGTGAGGCGGAAAGGGTAACGAATGTCCGAGTGAAGGTCTTCAAGATGAACTCGTGGCGCAAGTTATCCAATAATGTAGTGCGATCATGGGTTATGCTGAATGCGAATGGGCGGATCGCTTAGATGGATGGGATATACTATCGATGCGGAGGTATTGAACAAATAGGACCTCTTTCTGATCTTGAGCCGGAGGCCGTTTCGCCAGCAGGTTCCATGCATCCTCAACTCTTCAACGATATGACCACTGTATCGACTTTCCTCGTTGCATTGAAACTGGAAATCCACAAGCATTGAGGACATCATCAGCGAACGGACATTACATGCTTCTCCTATCGCGATCAGGTCACTCGATGCTCCGGGTTGGACGTTCTTCGGTCCACCTCCAGGGGCATCGCTCATTGGCCGATCGAACAGTTCTCGAGTAAGGTGACCAGCCTCCTGGTCAGGTTGCGCCGGTCGTAGGAAGCAAGGGCTGTATTGGCCCCAGATGTATGGGCAAAGAGCGCATTAACAGCCTCTTTCATCGCATGCTCATCCCTGCGCGGTACGATCACGTGCGGAGCACTGAGCACCCGGCCTATTTCCGCATCAAGAGGAGCGATCGACAGGATCGGCCTCCCCGTAGAAAGGTACTCGAACACCTTCGCAGGTAGGAATCCGCCCACATTGGGTGTATCGTTCACAGGAAGGAGCAATACACGTGCACGCTGCATCTGCCTCAGCGCCTCATGGTGTGGTAAATGCGTGTATCTTTCGGTGTATGATGACAGACCAGCTGCTTTTATGCTGTGTTGCACCGTGTGGTCCACTCCGCCGATAAGCCTTAGCTTGAAGCGTGAACGGAACTCATCATCGCTGCTAATGCGTTCCGCCAGCGCCCTCCACAATTCGGGCACATCGCGGGTGGCGCTGATGGACCCTACATGAACGAGAGACCATTCCGCATCCACCTCGGCTGGTGGCGACGGTAGGTCCGCCGGGTCGAACCCGTTGGTGATCACCTCCACCTGCTTCGCGCCGAGGGCTTTCAACTCTTCCGCCCAGCGCCAGCTCACGGTGATCACACTGTCCGCTCCGGTGAGCACTTCACGTTCCAAGCGGTGTTGCTTCGCGTCGGCCCAACGGGTCAATTTCAACTGGCCATAGAAATCGATGTTCGTCCAAGGATCACGGAAATCGGCGAGCCAGGGTATGCCCGTGCGCTTCTTCAACTCCCCGCCGATCAAGTGCAAACTGTGCGGCGAACCTGTGGTGACGATCACTTCCACAGGATGTTCCTTCAGGTATTGCTCCAAGCGCTTCACCGAGGGTTTTACCCACCACACCCGCGCATCAGGGATGAAGAAGTTACTGCGCACCCAGTTCGCGAGGTCCTCCTTCCATGTGGGACCATCTCCCTCCTCTTTCAAGAAGGCCGTCTGCAGTCGTTCGTCGGTCTTCTTTCCGGTGAAGCGCTTGTACCAAGCGTACGGCTCGGTGATCGGCGCTTTGATGACCTCCGCTTCAACTGGCACGTCCTTCAGTAACGTTTCGTCCACGGCCATCAACTCTGGGTTCTCCGGCGTGTACACTACCGGCTGCCAACCGAACTGAGGCAGGTACTTGGCAAACTTCAACCAGCGGTATACCCCCACCCCGGCATTGGGCGGCCAGTAGTAGGCGATGATCAGGACGCGCTTCATTCCTTCCGCAAGGCCGAACGCGCCTCGCGCACCAAAGCACCCAAGGCCAGCAGCAGTACCAACGCGCTGGCAGCCATCATGTACGGGCGCGAAGTGTGGAAAGGTTTGCTGTGGATGCTGAAGACCACTTCATGCTCGCCTGCAGGCACACGCAGACCGCGCAACACGTAGTCCACGCGTGCATGCTCCACGGGCTGGCCGTCGATGCTGGCCTGCCAATCGGGACCGTACCAGATCTCGCTGAACACCACCACACCACCAGCTTGTGAACGCACGTTGTACGTGAGCTTGTTGGTCTCGTAGCTGGTCAGTTCTGCGCTGGCAGATGGATCAGGTGAAAGCGGTGCATCACCGATCACGGGGCGGTAACGCTCATCCACCAAGGCGGTGCGTGCCGGGTCGAAAGCGCTCAACGCCATGATCTCCGCATCGGCATCCTGCTGCCACTTCACTTCATCCACGAACCACGCTGCACCTAGCGCGTTGGTGTTGCGGATCGGTGGACGCTCGGGATTGTAGATCAAGTAGCGCGTGTTTAGCATGTTGAGCACGCCCTCCTTCGCCAGCAGGCTGTCGATCTGCGGTAGCGATGTCCCGCTCTGCAACAGATCACCCACACGTTGCATGGCCGCGCCCAGCTGAAATTCGATCAACTCCTGGTAGCGTTTCAACTTGGCACCGTGGTAACCACCCAGACTGCGGTGGAAGTAGCTCACCTGTGTGCTGTTGAACGGATTGGTGAGCGTGAGGACGCGGTAGCCTCCGTTGTGGCGACGCAGGCTCTGGAACCGGGCAGCGAGTTCTTCATCGGCCTTCACCACCTTGTTGGCACCGCTCTCCCGTTGCTTCTCCTCCTTCAACCGCGCCAGCACGGTCTTGTGCGCTTCCTCCGCAGCCGGGTTCCATTCGGCCTCTAGAATGGCCTTGTCCGCTGCGCTGGGTACGAAGGGTTTGTTCAGTTCATCCAGGTCGGCCCATTGTGCATAACGGCCCTTCTCCTTCTCATTGTGCATGTAGCGCTTGTCCACCGTCCATTGATCCAACAAGATCAACGCGCCGAGACCCGCGATGAACACCGTATTGCCCAACACCTTGCGACCGAAGAGGAACAAGAGGATGCCCGCGCCGAGCACGAAGGCGAAACTGCGCCAGACGTCAGCGGTGAAGATGCCGATGCGCACTTCCTTCAAGTTGTCCACGAAGAGCGCCACCTGCGACTCCATCTCGGGTGAGCTCTCCGCCTGCTGCGTGAGCATGACCTTCTCTTGATCGCTCACGAAGCTGAAGAGGCTGTCCGGCGCCAGACCGAACGCCAGCAACAGCACGAGCACGCCGCCCACACCGATCATGGCGCGCTTCTCCATCAACTTATCCCAGGCTGCCCCCGTGGCGTTCCGCGCCTTCAACAGACGATCCACATACAACACCGCCAATACCGACACCGCCAGCGAGAGCACCACGAGGATCATGGTCACCGAACGGAACTTGTCATAGCCGGGCACATGCTCCAGGAAGAAGTCGGTGAGCGGCATGTGATTGCGCCCCCACGAGAGCATCAACGTGAGCAACAGCGCACTGAAGAGCGCATACACCAACCCGTCGCGTACAAGCACCAGACCTGCGATCAAGTAGATGATCAACAAGGCACCGGCCAGTAGCGATGCTCTGATGCCCATCACCGCCACCGTGTTGTCGAGCTCGTCGAACGGCGCTGCGTTAGCGATGCCCACCTGCAAGGCCAGCAGGATCACCGATCCAAGGATCCACCAGCGATCGCGCCCTTCCGCCTGCAACAACAGCAGCAGCATGAGCACGAGGATGATGGCACCACCATATTGCGGACCGGCCGTGCTGTATTGATCACCCCAGTACCGGTTCATCTGAGCGATGTTCTGGCGCAACCGCGGGTCGGCCTTCGCCACTTCCGGTCCATTGCCGATCATGCTGCTGGAACCACCCTTCGCATCGGGTACCAGGAAGGTGAAGGACTCCTGCTTGCCATAGCTGTACTGCGTCACATAATCGCGGTCCAATCCAGCGGTGCGCAAGCCTTCATCCTTGGAACCATCGGGCAGGATGGTGAGCTCGCTCTTGCCGCGCGTGCTGTACTTGCCATATTCCATCGTGCTCCACAACATGCCCATGTTGCAGACCAAGGCCAGCACCACCGCCACCGCACCAAGGCCAGAACGCATCGCGAAGTCGGGCAATGCCTTCTCCCAGAACGCGCGGGCCGCTTCCGAAAGGCCGAAAAGCACGAGCAACATCGCCAGGTAGTAGGTGATCTGCACGTGGTTCATCATCACCTCCAAGCCCAGGAAGAGCGCCAGAAGTGAAGCGCCGGTCCATTTGTCGCCGCGGTACAGGAGGTACATGGCACCGAACACCAAGGGCATGTAGCCGATGGCGTTGGCCTTGCTGGTGTGGCCTGCCGGCAGGATCACGAAGAAGTAACTGCTGAAGGCGAAGGCGATGGCGCCCACCACGCTGAGCCAGGGATCCACCTTGAGGATGCGCAACAGCACGTACATGCCCAGCAGGTAGAGGAAGAGGAAGTTCGCCGGACGTGGAAGGAAGCCGTGGAAGGCATCATCCACCACGGAGAGCAAGTTGGCCGTCCACTTCACCATGATCTGGTAGGAAGGCATGCCACTGAACATGCTGCCGGTCCACAGCGCCTCTTCGCCGGTGGCATCGCGGTGCTCGTTCACCTCTTGGGCCATGCCCTTCCATTGTTTGATGTCGTGCTGCACCAGCCCTTTGCCCTCCATCACCGGGGTGAAGTAGGCCAGGCACAGGGCATAGAACAGGGCCACCGCCGCCACAGCGGGCAGCATTCGTTTCCAAGGAAGGGCGTTCATGGGTGGAAGATGGGGCTACTTGATCTCTTCGAAATCGGCATCCACGATGGTGCCACGCGATGGATCGGATGAGCGGTCGTTGTCCGATGGCCGTTCGATGCGCACCTCGCCAGCCGGGCGCTGGGGGTCGTTGGTACGGTGTGCCGGCGGCGTGTTGCGGGTGGCTTGGTACCGCAGGATCATGCGCAAGACCCACCACACGATCACCAATACGAGGATGGTGCGCAGGGTACCGTTGAAACTGGCTTCGGCTACGGTCATGGGAAGCGGCCAAAGATAGGCCCGGGGGTCCACCCGCCCCAGAACCCCTACCTTTGCGGCCGTTCTGCGCCGAATGGGCGCTTCGACCACCTTCCCCTTCTCCGTTACCATGTCTTCCTTCGAAGCGCTCGGCCTACGCGCCGAAACCCTCAAGTCCCTCGCCGATATCGGCTTCACCACCCCTACTCCCGTGCAGGAACAGGCCATCCCCCTGTTGCTGAAGACCGAGAAGGACGTGGTGGCGCTGGCCCAGACCGGCACCGGTAAAACGGCCGCCTTCGGTCTGCCCATGCTGGAATTCCTGGATCCCCAGGACCGCACCATCCAAAGCCTCATCCTGGCCCCCACGCGCGAGCTGTGCGTGCAGATCAGCAAGGACCTGGAGCGTTTCAGCGCCAACCTGAAAGGCACCCGCATCGTGGCGGTGTACGGCGGCGCGAGCATCCGCGACCAGATCCGCGATATCCAGCGCGGGGCCCAGATCATCGTGGCCACACCAGGCCGCCTGCTCGACCTGATCGGCCGCGACGTGCTGGACCTGAGCACGGTCGACGTGGTGGTGTTGGACGAGGCCGATGAGATGCTCAACATGGGCTTCCAGGAGGACCTCACCGAGATCCTGGAGAAGACACCGGAGGACAAGAAGACGTGGCTCTTCAGCGCGACGATGAGCAGCGAGGTGCGCCGCATCGCCAAGCGCTACATGCGCGAATTCGAGGAGGTGAGCGTGGGACCGGCCAACAGCGCGGCCGCCGCCATCCAGCACCAGTACTGCGTGGTCCACAGCAAGGACCGGTTCGCTGCACTGAAGCGCTTCATCGATGCCGACTCCGACCTCTTCGGTATCGTGTTCTGCCGCACCAAACACGAGACCCAGGACCTGGCCACCGCCCTGGTGCGCGACGGCTACAACGCCGATGCCATCCACGGCGACCTTTCGCAAGCGCAACGCGACCATGTGATGGGCCGCTATCGTGCCCGCACCATCCGCCTGTTGATCGCGACGGATGTGGCTGCCCGCGGCATCGACGTGAAGGATGTGACCCACGTGTTCCACTTCGACCTGCCCGGTGAAGCGGAGAACTACACGCACCGTAGTGGCCGTACCGGTCGTGCGGGCCGCGCGGGGATCTCGCTCAGCATCATCGGTGTGCGCGACGTGAACAAGATCCGCCAGCTGGAGCGTGCGCTGAAGACCCATTTCAGCTACGTGCGGGTACCCGGCGGTGCCGAGATCGGCAAACAGCAAGTGGTGGCCTACATGAAACGCTTGAAGAGCGTGGAAGTGGACAGCGAAGGCCTCGAGGAATTGCTCTCCGAAGCCCGCGCCGAGCTGATGAGCTTCGAGAAGGAAGAATTGATCGATCGCTTCATGAGCCTCGCGTTCAACCGCATCATCGAAGCACACCGCACCTCGTTCGACCTGAACGTGGACATGAGCCGCAAGGACCACAGCGCCCGCGCGGAACGCCCTTCTTCGCTGGAGCGCTTCAGCACCGGCCGCCAGATGTTCATCAACCTGGGCACCGCCGATGGCTTCGACAAAGGCAAGATGCTCGGCTACATCTGCGGCATCAGCGGCCTCAGCGGCGAACTGATCGGCCGCATGCTGATCAAGGACGTGTATTCCTTCGTGGACATCGAGCCCGACCACTTCGAGCAGGTGTTGAACGCTTTCCA
Organism: Flavobacteriales bacterium; assembly: GCA_016787985.1. GTDB lineage: Bacteria > Bacteroidota > Bacteroidia > Flavobacteriales_F > PHOS-HE28 > PHOS-HE28. The sequence goes on from JAEUTC010000165.1 coordinate 26,013, forward strand.
GAATGCCAACTACAAGGGCCGCAGCGTGCGTGTGGATGCCGCAGCCGGTGGCAGCAAGGGCGGTGAACCACGGCCTGCCAGCAGCGGCTACCGCGGTGGTGGAGGTGGTGGTGGATACAAAGGCGGTGGCGGAGGTTACCGTGGCGGCAACGACCGCGGCGGTGATCGTGGCGGCTACCAAGGTGGCGGTGACCGTGGTGGCCACCAGAGCAGCTACCGACCTAACCGGAGCGAAGGCGGTGGTGGCTACCAGGGCAACCGGGATAGCGGTGGATCGCGCGGTTTCCAGAAGAAGGAAGGCTTCTACGAGCCCAAGCCGAAGTTCCCGAAACGGGAGCGCAAGGGCTGACCGTTTTCCTGCGCCGCTGCTGACCGACGTTGACCACAAGGTTCGTTGGGCATGGATATCCGGACACACTTGCTGAAAGGCAACAGCCGCGCCAACGCGGAAGCCGTGGCCGCTTACGTCGGCAATGACCGTGATCGCTTCCGCGTCCTGATGCACTGCATGCTCGATGACGACCGGCGCACCGGACAACTCGCCTCGCACAGTGTGGCCATCGTCTGTGACACGTATCCGGACCTCGCCCTGCCCTACCTCGGCCGCCTATTGGGCACCTTGGACGCCCCGGTCCACGAGGCCGTGCAGCGCAACAGCATCCGGATCATGCAGACCTGCACGCTACCCAAAGGGTTGCATGGGCGCATCACGAGCGTCATGTTCGCCGTGATCGCCGAGCCACGACGATCCATCGCCCAACGGGCCTTCGCCATCACAGTGGCAGCGCGTATGGTCGACGTGTATCCGGAACTGGCGGCCGAACTCGAACTGCTGTTGATCGATGCGTTACGCACCGACCCAGGACCAGCGATCCGGCTGCGCGCTGGAAAGGTGCTGAAAGCGATCCGCGGAACAACGCCTGGGCTGCAGAACGCGTCATAGCGCTTGTTCGGGATCCCGGCCGATCCGCCGTCCGCTCGTCATCTAGCGCGCATGGCTGGTCGATCGCTCCGGAAATCCTACGCAACGGCCCAGAATTGCCACAGAAAGCCGAAATTCGCGTCCCCATGCGAGCAGCACTTGCACTTCTGACCGCCCTTTTCCTGCTGCAGGCACATGCACAGGATGAACCCTGCGGCACCAGTTTGCTGGCCGATCTGCCCACCTGCCCTGGTGATGATGATGGCTCGTTGACCGTGACCGGCGGCAATGGTGCCACGTACACATACACGTGGTTCCATGATCTGGCGGTGACCACGGCGACCGCACCCGATCTGGTCGCTGGCTTCTATTCGGTGCTGGTGAACGGAGACGATGGTTGCGCTGAACTGCTCGAATTCGAGTTGGAAGAACCTACCGTGGCTCCCTTAGGCACCATGGTGACCACGGACATCTCCTGTGCGGGTGAGAACGATGGCTCGGTGACCTTCGCCGTGAACCCCGGCCCGTACACGTGGCAGTGGATCGACGACCCCGGAGAAACGAGCAGCACGCTGACGGATCTGGGACCGGGCACCTACACGGTGCTGGTGAGCGGTGGCCCTTGCCCTTCGTTCGTGAGCGGCTTCCTGGGTGATCCCGACATCACCATCATCGGCGAAGCGGACTATTGCCCTTCAGAACCACCTGTACTCACCACCAACCTGGAATGGGGCTTCTCCCCCCACGTGTACTTGTGGTCCACGGGCGAGACGACCTCGAGCATCAGTATTCCCGCCGGTACCGAAGGGCTGATCGAGGTCACTGCCATCGATACCGTGATCGGCTGTGTGGCGAGTGGGGACATCACCTTGACCGAACTGGAAAGTCCGGTAGTGGCCTTCGCCGCACCGGACTCCCTCTGCATCCGAGTGCCTGGCGTAGCGGTGGTCACCCAATCCAATGCGGACTCCCTGGTCTGGCGTTGGGATGATGATGGCTTCAGCAATTTGCCCGAACCCACCATCACCTTCGACGAGCCTTTCTGGCAGCCCATCACCCTGCAAGGCTTCGATGCGTTCGGCTGCGGCAGTGCACCGGTGCTGGACAGCGTGTACGTGCGTCCTCGTCTTCCTGCGGACTTCAGCGTGGAACAAGTGCCGTGCACACCGTTCGTGGATCTCACCTTCAACAGCACATCGGACTCGTGCGCGTTCTTCGTGGGCGACAGCTTGATCCTGGATGTATGCTCTGGTCTGGTGCGCTATGACATGCGCAAGTACCTCATTTACGACTACACGTTCTATTCCACCCAACCCAACCAGTGCGACGACACCTCATCGGTCTCCATCGATGTGCGTACCGAACCCACGTTGTTCCTGCCCACCGCCTTTACCCCGGACGGTGATGGCATCAACGATGAATGGCCCGGCCCTGTGGAGATACCGGAGACCGGCTTCGAGTTGGAGATCTTCGATCGCTGGGGAAGTGCCCATTGGCGCTCCACGGACACCCAGTTGAAGTGGGACGGCTCGCAGCTCCCCATCGGCGTGTACGTGTACACCATGCGCATGCGCGACCCCTGCGAACCCACCAAGGAGATCACCAATAAGGGCTTCGTGACGATCGTCCGGTGACGGCCTGGCCGTTGGTGTATCCACAGGCGACGTAGCAGACCCAACCTGGACGGTGTCCCGTGCGTGATCCTTATGGCATGAAGATCATTTGCTCCCTTCTGCTCATCACATCGCTGCTGCAGAACTGCATGCTACAGGCCCAACGGCAATGGGCGGTGAGCGACAGCACCACCTATGCGCTCGATGGGGACATCACACTCATCGCCTCGCGCAAGCAACTCTACCGGAGCGTATCGGGTGTGCCCACGCTGTTGCGCGACTTCACCGACGCCAATGATCCCGACCAGTTCATCCGCGATGTGGATGCTTGGTCATCGACCGAATTCCACGTGGTGGTGGGCAGCCGCTACATCGGTGGCAACACTACGTTATACCACAGCACCGATGGCGGGTCCACATGGGCGGCGGACGAGCGCTTCTTCGATGCGACGGAGGATGTGAGCCTCAATCAAATGGCCATCTTCGGTGATACAGCGTACCTCTTCAACGGCTACTACACTTCAGAAGTGCTGCGGTCCTTCGACCATGTAGCCACCTGGGAACGCTGGTTCCAGAGCCTCATCGCCCACTACTATGGGATCATCCCCTGCGGATCTTCAGCGTACATCTACGGCATGGTGGGCGATGCGTTCGCGCCCAGCATGTGGCAAGTACCCGATACATTGTGGAACGCCACCGATACCTTCTTCTGGAGCGGCTGCCACAACGGCGGCACACCAGGTTGTTACTACTCCTTGAACAATGCCTATGCCTTCGTGGTCCACCATTTCGACTCCATCGCCACGGCGCTCTGCAGCATGAGCACGGGGCAGTCCGATCTCCCCTCCAAGGAGCGCCTGATCGCCTGGCCCAACCCTACGCACGACCTGATCCACTTGCAAGGCATGCCCGTGCTTGCTGATCCTCGGATCACGGACATCACCGGAAGGCCTTTCCCGGTCGTGCGCGAGGGTGAGGCACTACGGATCAGCCAACTTCCAGCAGGTGCCTACCTTCTTCACGCATTGACCCCGCAAGGATCACAGACGATCCGTTTCACCAAGCTATGAGCTGGTGAGCACTGCCCCTGTGGATGCGACGATGCGTGCACAGCGGTCGAAAAAAGAAGTGCGGCCCGTTGCCGAGCCGCACTTCCACCAGGTCGTAACGGTCACTTCTTCACATCGAAGCGGTCCAGGTCCATCACCTTCACCCAGGCTTTCACGAAGTCCTTCACAAACTTCTCCTTGGCATCAGCTTGCGCGTACACCTCGCTGATGGCGCGGAGTTGCGAGTTGCTGCCGAAGATGAGGTCCACACGTGTGCCGGTCCATTTGCGTTCGCCGGTCTTGCGATCGTGGCTGCCATAGATGCCCTCTTCGCCGCTCTTCGGCGCCCAAGCGTGGCGCATGTCCAGCAGGTTCACGAAGAAGTCGTTGCTCAGCTGACCCACGCGATCGGTGAAGACACCGTGCTTGCTTCCACCCGTATTGGCACCCAAGACACGTAGTCCGCCCACGAGCACCGTCATTTCCGGTGCGCTCAGCGTGAGCAACTGCGCGCGGTCCACGAGCATCTCTTCCGGTGGTACGCGATAGCTCTTCTTCTGGTAGTTGCGGAACCCATCGGCTTCTGGCTCCATCACGGAGAAACTCTCCACATCGGTCTGCTCCTGGCTGGCATCGCCCCGGCCGCTCGTGAACGGCACGGTGATGCTGTGGCCAGCGTCCTTGGCGGCTTTTTCCACTGCTGCACTTCCGCCCAACACGATCAGGTCGGCGATGGACACCTTCTTGCCACCGGCGTTGAATTCCTTCTGAATGGTCTCCAACACACCGAGCACCTTGCTGAGTTGTGCGGGATCGTTCACCGCCCAGAATTTCTGCGGAGCCAAGCGGATGCGTGCACCATTCGCGCCGCCGCGCTTGTCGCTACCACGGAAGGTGGAAGCGGATGCCCATGCAGTGCTGACGAGTTCGCTCACGCTGAGGCCGGATGCGAGGATCTTGCTCTTCAGTGCAGCTACGTCGTTGGCATCGAGCACTTGGCCAGCAGGGATCGGATCCTGCCAGATCAAGTCCTCGGCGGGCACTTCAGGTCCGAGATACAGGCTCTTGGGGCCCATATCGCGGTGCGTAAGCTTGAACCACGCACGAGCGAAGGCATCGGCGAAGGCCTGCGGATCCTTGTGGAAACGACGCGCGATCGGCTCATAGATCGGATCGAAGCGTAACGAGAGATCCGCCGTGGTCATCATCGGTGGATGCTTCACATTCGGATCATGCGCATCGGGGATCATGTGCTCGGGCTTGCAATCCTTCGCACGCCACTGATGCGCGCCGGCAGGGCTCTTCACCAGCTCCCATTCGTAACCGAAGAGCATGTCGAAGTAGCCGTTGTCCCACTTGGTCGGGTTCGGCTTCCATGCACCTTCCAGACCACTGGTGGTGGTGTGTACGCCCTTGCCACTACCGAGCTTGTTGATCCAACCGAAGCCTTGCGCCTCGATGGGTGCGCCTTCCGGCTCTGGACCGACGAGCTTGGGATCGCCCGCACCGTGCATCTTGCCGAAGGTGTGACCACCGGCGGTGAGCGCTACGGTCTCTTCGTCGTTCATGGCCATGCGCTTGAAGGTCTCGCGCACGTCGCGACCGCTGGCCACAGGATCAGGGTTGCCGTCCGGTCCCTCGGGGTTCACGTAGATCAAGCCCATCTGTACGGCGGCGAGCGGGTTCTCCAGATCGCGTGCGCCGGAGTAGCGGCTGTTCAGCTTGTCGCTGGTGGCGAGCCACTCCACTTCGGACCCCCAATAGATGTCCTCTTCCGGCGCCCAGATGTCGGCACGACCGCCACCGAACCCGAAGGTCTTGAAGCCCATGCTCTCCATGGCCACGTTGCCTGCGAGCACGAAGAGGTCGGCCCAACTGACACTGTTGCCGTACTTCTGCTTGATGGGCCACAAAAGGCGGCGTGCCTTGTCCAGGTTGCCGTTATCGGGCCAGCTGTTGATGGGAGCGAAGCGCTGGTTGCCGGTGCCTGCACCACCACGTCCATCGGCGGTGCGGTAGGTGCCCGCCGCGTGCCAGGTCATGCGGATCATGAGGCCACCGTAATGTCCCCAATCCGCCGGCCACCACTCCTGCGAGTCGGTCATCAGCTTGGTGAGGTCGGCCTTCAAGGCCTTGTAGTCGACCTTCTTGAAGGCTTCGGCGTAGTTGAACTCCTCGCCCAGCGGGTTGGAGGCTGGTGCATGTTGGTGCAGGATGGCGAGGTTCAGTGCGTTCGGCCACCAGTCGCGGTTGCGCGTGCCGCGACCCGCGACCGGGTTGCGCATGGCGCCATGGATCACCGGGCACTTGCCGGCGCTGCTGTTGTTGAGGTCTTCGAGGGCCGCACCATCATGTGGTCGGCCGGGTTGTTCGTGTGCCATGGTTTGCGTGATGGAATGAAGTACAAACCTAGCGCTCGCCGCATACACGGGACCGATGGAGCCATCGATAGTATCAATATCCTGAACTTCCCGTTACGACATGGTCAATGGAGGAGACCAAGAGGAACAACTTCGCCTGAAAGCTGACATTCGTCGCCCTTCGCAACGTCCCATGGCCCTACCTTACTCTCTTTCGGCTTTGCTGAACTCTCAGTTCCGTTCGGCCGTAGACGCGTCTCACTGCTTAGTGAGCAGCCGCCCCCCATGCCGGCCACATGCACCGCATAAGGCCCCGGCGCCAACGAGCGGATGTCAATGGGCGAGCGCGTATCGCCCAGGGCTACGACACGACCTGATCCATCCAAGACCTCGACGGCCAGGACCTCACCTTTCCCCTGAACCCGCACGGAAACGAACGAATCCGAAGGGTTCGGCCACAGCGAACAAGAAGGCCGCTCCACCACTTCTTCGACGCTTACTGCACACGATGGCCGTTGTCCAAAGTAGTGGTCATCCAGGAACGCGTTCAGGGCCACGCGCAACGAATCCGCGAAGCGAGCCCGGTTCAATGCATTGTCCCTTACACCGGTGAAGTTGCACTCCATCTGCACCCCATCGATGCTACCTCCTTGGTAGCTACTGTGGCGCAACGTGTTGTAACCGCCGGTGAAGTAGGGTTGGCCGGGCAAGGGAATGGGATCCTGTTGGCTGGGTACCGATGGATAACCGCGATCGGCCAACCGTGTGCCCAGCGCTTGCGGACCGCGCAACAGTGCGGCGTGCGAGATCCCGAGTTCGTTATCAAGCGCCAATGCCCGAATGCTGCTGTAGTCGATGTACGTTGATGTATTCAAGGTGGCATCCTCCAAGGCCAGCTCGTCCTCGTAGAGCAAGTAGCCCAGTTCGAGGCGTTGCACCGTATGGCCATGGCCATGTAGGTCCAGGTAGAACCCCTTTCCCGCAGCGGCGATCACCTGCTCCTTCGCACTTTCGATATACGCATGGAAGTCCGACCAAGCCTGCGCAGCCTGTGGATCACCGCAGGCACCATCCTCAAGATCTCGGTTGGCATCGAGCTTGCGTCGGGCCAGGTGGCAGATCACCACGTGCGGACGACACCCTTCGTTCGTCGCGTAGACCGAGTCGATGGCGGAGCCCAATTCTACGGTGTTGGCATCCACTGCGAACACGGGATCATTGCACGTACGATCCGGGATATCGCTCGGCACCAGCGCACCTCCATGTGGCACGGAGATCACCAGCGGTAGATCCCCGCAGCGGTATTCGATATACCCACCGCCACCGAAGTAGGTCTGGCCCGGAACGTAGGGTTGCGCCATGCTGACATGGGCCAGCGCATGGACTGTTAAGAGCATGAGCGAACGTATCACAGGTGCAAAATACTGCATGGGAACAGCAGGTAGAGATCCGCGATCGGCGAGCCCATCACCGTGGCCAGCGCACCGGCACGATCACCTCGTTCCTGCGAGCGACAAGCTGCCATGGAGGATCATATCCCAGGAACCGCACCGGACCGATAGCCTCGAGTCCGGCCTTTTGCACCTGCTGCATCAACTGATCCACGTATGTGGCCATCCGTTCATCGCTGGACCATCCACCGAAACGCAAGGCAGCCACCACTTGTTCCGGTAAGCGTTCCAGTTGCACGTCGGGGTCGTTGGGCGCTGGCAGGCTGTCCATCGTCATACCTTCTGGCATCACGAAGCGCATGCGCGAACTATCCGCTCCCATTTCCATCACCACGGGAGCGGTCATGGCGATGCTCCTCTTCTGATCATTCCCGCCGAAGATGTAGCCGGCAAGACTCCGGAAGCCCGAACTGGACACCTCCTTGTACGTGTTGCCGGGCCTCAACACCGAAGCGGTTAGTGCCTCCGGGTAGCGACGGATCTCCAGATCGCCCATCACCTGGAGCACCGTGTAGGGTTGCTGCGGCGTTCCCTTGGTGCTCATGGTCGTATAGGCTTGGACACCCACGAAAGCGACGACCAGTCCGATCAGTACATACATGGCTTTGCGTTTCATCAGGACGTCATCATGCAACGCTCAGCTCACCGAAGAGTTCACACCAACGTCGAAGTTGCAGCCACGACCATGGCTGCCTACACATAACGCAGCTTCGGCAGGTCACGGGAACCTCACCACGTACCTTGGCTTCGAGCCAGGCGTACGTATGCTCGTGGTGCCAGGTGATCATCGACCTTTTCAAGACCGATGCGCCTGTGGGTCCGCCAATGGACCACAAGGTGTCAATCGACGAGGTCATCGCCGAACTGAAACAGGCAGGGTACACCGCATTCATGGAGGAGGTGGCACTGCTGCCCTACCAGTACATCGTGCGGGCCCGATGTGCCCACCGTTGCTCGTTCCGTCTCACCTGGTTCATGAGCAGATGTTTAGTTTCACCTACTCAAGCACCGCCAATGAACTTGAAGCTGCACACATGGGCCTGTGGGACGACAACCGCCCTTTGTCATTTGCTCGCGCTATTGCTGTGTGCAACGGCATCGGCCCAGCCCGGAGAAGCCTTGTACACCATACCGGTCGTCTTCCATGTGCTGCATGAGAATGGCCCGGAGAACATCAGCGATGCCCAGATCGCCGATGCCATGGCCATCTTGAACGCCCACTTCGATGAACCGACCGAACCCGTGGAGCCGCCTTTCGATGCCATCGCTGCGGACATGGACATCGCATTCGTGCTGGCCAGCGTGGCGCCAGATGGGTCGCCAACGAGCGGTATCGACCGGATCGAGACCCCGTTGACGGACGTCGGAGGCATGCCGGACACCTATTTGAACGCTTGGCCGCGCAACCGCTACCTCAACATCTGGGTCGTTCGATCGCTGGCCACACCTGGTATCGCGTACATCAGCTTTCTCCCCGAACAAGCCGATGCCGAACCCTGTACCGATGGTGTGATGATCTTCCACAATTATGTTGGCTCCATCGGGACATCCCATGTGGGTCGAAAGCGTACGATAACCCAAGCCATTGGTCGCGTCCTCAACCTGAAACGCGTGCATGAAGAACCGATCGATGGTGGGCCTTGTGCGGATGATGAAGTGGAGGACACTCCACCTGCCTTGCCGAACCTGCAGTGCAATGGTGCGGTGAACCCCTGTGCGGAGAGCGTCGCCAACGAACACAACTTCATGGCCTCGCCCTACTGTTCCAACATGTTCACGCTCGGCCAACGCGCTCGTGTGCACGCTTGCCTAAGCAGTGCCGTGGCGCAACGGGATCAATTGATCACGGGAACCATCAGCGCAACACCAGCGTGCTCGACCACGGGTTTGGGCGAAGGCTTCGGTGCAGAGCCGATCACGGTGCGACCGAACCCGTTCGTGGATCGGATCATCGTGGAAGGTCTTCCTGGCGAGGAGACCGCAATTGAATTGGTCGATATGGCTGGCCGCACCATTGCGCGCCCGTTCCGCGCTACTTCACGGGTAACGACGTTAGAACCGGGCTCCGTCGCACAGGGCTGCTACTTCTTGAAGGTCACCACCCGCTCCGGCACAACGGTGCGCCGACTGATGAAAGAGTGACATCTCATCGGGCCGAGCTAAAGCTCCTCCAAGACCGAAGTCCCTGCGGAGCCATCACCACTGGTCCATCGCCACTGCTCGTGCAAGCGGATGCGCCCATCGGGAAGCATTTCCGGCGTTGAGCGACATACGCCCGTCATCAGTTCTCCTTGGTCATTCACCTGGTGGTAACGCATGTCCAAGCCCCCATCGTCGTCCACCAAAGCGATCAATTGGCCGCTGACGATGCGCCCACCGGAGTACGTACATGTCACGATGCGGCCAGTCTGCTTGTAGTGGAAGAGCACTTCGGGCGACACCTCGCCATTGGCGGTGTTGTTCACTGGAATGAAACGGCGGTCGTTGTAGTCGATCATGGTGTGAAGTTCAAGCTGCTCTCACTCCTTGATGAACCGATGAATGGACCTTGCACCGTTCCTGTCATGTAAGATCAGTGAATAGCTGCCGGGAGACAGATGGGAAACATCGAACCCGGCCGCTGCTCCCTTGACCGCCACCACCCGACCGACCGCATCCACACCTTCTACACTGGACCACACGCGGTCCGTGCGGAGGTGGAGTTCGTCCCGCACAGGACAAGGATAAACGAGATCATCCGTGCCATCACCTTCCACCATGGAAGTTGACAGATCCGCGAAGCGCGCGATGAAGGGCGTGTTGGTGTTCCCAGTGGTGGGCACGAACTGATCATCGAAGGTGATGGGCTGTCTTGAAAGACCCGTGATGTAGATGGCGCCATCGGACCCGATGTCCAATGCGTGGGCCCGATCGAATTGATCATCGCTGTCACCGCGTTCACACCATACGATGTCACCTTCGGTATCAAAGCAGGTGAGCAGCACATCGCTCGCACCGTTCACGGTGGTGGTGAGACCCCCTTCCCAGACCAGAACCCCTTTCCCTTGCCCGGCCATGATCGCATGGCCCGCCTGATCCACGGCGAGGTATTGCTGGAGTCCCGGGCCTACGCCGTTGTCCTGACCACCCGGACCCTCCCGAACCCATGAATAGTTCCCGGAGGTATCCAGCCTGCATAGATGGAAGTCCGGATTGGATCCGTTGGATGGCCCATCAACGTGATACGTGTCGAAATCGGCCTCCGCGAAAAGCAACCCCGCCCAATAGAGTCCACCCCTGCCGTCGTACCGCACTTCCGAAGTGGAACAGGTGACATCGCCGCTGAACTTCACCCAAGCGGGGGATCCATCCGGTCGATACCGGACCAAGTAGCGGTTGTACCCGTTGCCACTCACGTCCGGCACGAAATCCACCCCGTTGAATGACGTCCCGGTCGGCGCCGCACAGCTTCCGGTGACATAAACATTACCGAAGGGATCCACCTCCACTCCGTATATCGCTGGTGGACTCTGTGCGATGCTTCCCAGCACCTGTCCTTCCTGATCCATGCGAACGACATGGCTGCCATCGCTCAATAGCCCGAATAGCAGTTCCCCGGCCTCGTTGAAGACCGGCGAACGTGGTCCTCGCGCTTCGTTGAACGAGAGGTTGAGATCGACGGCCCATTCCACGGCACCTTCCACATCCAAAAGAGCGACGAAAGCATGTGGGAAGTTGTCCGTGGTCGAAAGCAGATGATCCTGATCCAACCGCAACGAATCCAGAAATTCACCCAGGGCTACCACCACACCCGAAGGCGTACACCGCAGACCGGTAGCCAGCGCAGAACCGGACCAGTTGGACGCCCAGAGGATCCCACCATCGCCATCGTAATGGATCACCTGGAGATCACCATGACTGTCGCCGCTGTAGTTCTCCACCCACCGTGAAACACCGAACAGCACAGCCCCGCCCTCCGGTGAGGCCGCGACCAGCTGATCCGGGGCTTGCGAAAAGGAGGTACCGCTCTGGTCGAACGTGGCACTTCTGGCCCAAGTGCACAGGGGTCCTTGCGCTTGGGCACCACAAAGTGCAATGGACCATGCAACGATGATGAGCTCGACTCTCATGAGGACGGGTGGTTTCGATGTGAAGCTACGCCTCTTGTGCATGTCCCGAGCACACTATTCTGTTGAACCCATGAGCGGCCTGGAGAAGAAGCCGCCTACCGATGGCAAAGTCCTGCACTCGGCGTATCGAACGATCGATGCGACGTATTCCCTAATGTTGCAGGCATGATCTGGTTCATCCTTTTCATCGCTGGTTGGTGCATCATCGCGTTCGGGCTGTACCGCGCTATTCGGACGCGCAGGCCGGACATGCTGATGATGAACGGCGGCGTACTGGCCTTCATCGGCTTCATGGGCTACGATGCCTGGCCCACTGGTCTGGTGCCCACGGATATGGATCAAGAGGACGCCTCGCGGATCCTGTTCCGGTTAGCGGCCTGGTGCGTTGCCGGCTGGTCGGCATACCAATTGACCTGGTCATTGCGGGCATTGACCTGGCCCAGCGTGGATGGCACCATCACCCACAGCGGATCCGTTCTCCTCGGCGTCCGTGGGAGTGACCTGAACGGCCGACGGAACTCCACCCGGCATACCTGGAGGGTGACCTATGAATACCAGGTAAATGGCCGCACTTACACCAGCTCCGCCAAAAGCCTTGACACCGACGACGAGGATGGGGACCTCAGCAGTGCCAACGAGAAGGCGAGGCAGCATCCGGTGGGCTCGACCGTTCGCGTGTACCACCATCCGCGCGAACCACAACTATCCTGCCTGGACCGCACCGTGATCAATGGTCGTTGGCTGGTGCCCGGGTTGATCGCCGGACTGCTCTTCTGGTCGGCGCATGCCGTGTGAGCTTATGGTGGTGCAAGGCGCAGGCCCAAGGGCACAGCGCATCATGGAGCACTCATGCACCGCGTGCACCTGCCCGTCGCTTCAATAGCGCCGCACAGACCAAGCTGATCAGCAGGCCCACGGGCAGGATCTCCATGTAGGTGAAGCCGACCTTCACCACCGGGTTCTTGTACAGCTCGCCCATGGCCCGCATCTGCTCCACCTCGGCCGTGATCTCCGCTTCGGGCGTTCCGCTCTCCTTCAGCTTCGCCTCGGTATGCGCGATGTAGCTCTCCATGAAGTCTTGTTCCATGTTGGCGCTGATCACCATCCATGTGGCCACGTATAGCGTCGAAGCGATGAGGGTGATGTACAGACCGGTCAAAAAGGCCTTGCCGAAGCTGATCGACCCGCCAAGGTGCTTGTCGCGATAAGCCTTCACGCCGAAGAAGATGCTGCTGAGGGCGATGACCATGGTGGTGTACCCGATCATTTCGCCGTTCTCCCAGTCGTGGTTACCGTCGCCAAGGGTAAACCACATCATGGCCGATACGATGACGCCTGCGATGAGGCCGTAGGTGAGGACGATCCTTTTCATGTGCTTTTGTTTTGGGCCGCGAACCAACGTCAACCGCACGACCTTCCGTTCATCCTTTCGGATGGATCAGGAGCGCCGAAGCGAAGATCCATACCAAAGTATGAGATCGTTCAAGCGATGATCCTCAGCGACTTGGCCCTGTGGACCGCTTCGGTGCGTCGCTTCACTTCCAATTTGGTGAAGAGGCTGGACGAATGGGACTTCACCGTGGGCAAGGAGACGAAAAGCTTGTCGGCGATCTCCTGGTTGGACAAACCCTCGGCCATCAACTGGAGCACCTCCAGCTCCCTGGCACTGAGGCCCGAGGTACGGACGGCCTGCTCATCCACCAACGTTGCCGGCACCACCTCCACGACCTTCTTGTCCGCGATCAGCTTGGAGCCCAACCAAAGGCCAACGCCCGTGAACAGCGCCGCCACCACGCCGATGTACACTTCGGTGGACAAGGACTTCACCATGAAGCGGTACTCCACGTACTTCAGGGTAGCGACCACGGCAGCCAGTACCAGACCGTACATGACCATCGTGGACCAACGACCCAAGGCCCCTGATGCGGCAAGCCGGCTCATGGGCCGAAGTTCGGAATGATCGCGATGCCCGCGTCATTATTTTGGGCGCATGTCCACGACCACCGAACGAACCACCGTATTGCGCACCACGTCTGATGACATCCGTTTCCGGGAGCTGGTGGCCCGACTCGACCAAGACCTGGCCTTGCGCAACGGTGATTCCAACGCCTTCTTCGCCCAATTCAACGGAGTGGATCGGATCCACCATGTGGTGGTCGTCCTTCGGGAGGGTGAACCCGTCGGTTGTGGCGCCTTCAAGGCCTTCGACCCGGACACCGTGGAGCTGAAACGGATGTACACGGCGCCTGAGCATCGACAGACAGGGATAGGCTCGATGGTGGTGAACGAATTGGTGCAATGGGCAGGTGAGCTCGGATACACGCGCTGTGTGCTCGAGACCGGGACGAAGATGACCGAGGCCATCGCACTCTATGGCAAGCGCGGTTTCAGCCGTATTCCGAACTATGGCCCATACGTCGGGGTGGAGGACAGCGTGTGCTTCGAGAAGCGACGGGCCTGGATCGGGGATGTTGGTGCTTTCCGCGAGCAGTTGGACGAATTCTCCCCTAGTACAGTAGAACCCTGGTCGGATAGCGCCGGAACAAGCTGACCGCGTTCATTGACCGGCCACAGGTCCATGTCCACTCACCTGGGCAGTGCCAGCACATGGTCCAACGCATCGTCGGCCTTCACCTCGATGTCCGGCTTCACCCCCACCTGATCTAACCGCTGTAGATCGGCATTGTAGTAGTCTGCGATGGGAAGGAACAGGTGGTACTTCCCTTCCACCTTGAAGATGGTCGCACTGAGCATGGCCCCTGCGGTGTTCTCACCGACGATGGTGGCCCTTCCCGAGCGCTTGAAAGCGTCCACGATGGGCTCACACGTGCTGGCCGTCCGGGTACTGGTGAGGATGTACACCTTGCCCTTGAAGCCGTCCTTTCGTGGCGACAAGACCAAGTGCCTTCCCTCCGAGGTCTTCAACCCTTCGATGAAAGCTTCCGTCGTGCGCTCCCGCGAGATGGGCAAGGTCGAGAACGCTGTCGGGGCCGGAGGTCTGGTCACCTTACTGGCCCAGCTGTTCGTTACGAAGTAGCCGGCATCCATCATGTCTGTGGCGAGGCACTCCCCGAACGGCAACGCACTGTCCAGTCCACCGCCGCCGTTCTTCCGAAGGTCCACGATCAACGTCTTGGAACCACCGCTCAGCAGGATCGAACAGATGCTGTCCATTTCTTGTGCAGAGCCGCCGAAGCTTTCCACATCCATGTAGGCGGTGGTGCTGTCGATCATGCGGATGCTCACGTTCCGCTCGTTCGGATCGGCAGCCAGTGATGGCGTCTCTTCCATGAACAGCAGATTCAAGTGACTGAAGGGAAGTTCTTGAATAAGGATGCTCGTCCCGAAGAAGTACTCCACATCGTCCTGCGCGCGCTTGGCAAGCCGCGTGGACTTCTTGTCGAACGTGCGCCAGGCCTTGGTATCCAGCAAGGCTTGATCGTAGATGTTGGCCTGTATGGTGTCCCGCAACTTCGGATACAGCGCACCATAGTCCGTCCTTTGGAACAGGTCGGCTCGGGACATGGAGATGGAGCCGATGCGTTCCCCGTTCTTGAAGAGCCCCCCGCGGATGCTTCCACCATCGCGTCTTGCTCGGATGTCCGATGTGCCCAACATCGGCATCACCAGTTTCGCGAACACGCTGTCTTGGCCGCTGCTGCCCTCCAACCGGCCTTCCGTCAAGGCCAACAACCTGCCCTTCTTCGGCAATTTCTTCAGCATGCGGGCCAACTTGCTCTTCACCACACCGACGACCCGCTTGTCACCACCACGGGGCGAGTGCGCCATGAAGTGGGTGGGATCCGACCATGCCATGTCCATGTAGGTGTTCACCGGCCCGAAATCATCCCCGAAAATGATCTGGCATTGCCAACGCTCGCTCGTCCGCGCAGCAGGCTGTGGAAAAGCGACCAGTTGAAGGAGTACGAAGAGGAGGAGAAAGAGGATACTAGGCATGCCCATGGCGGTACGTGATCGAACCGCGTGCCAAAGTAGGTCAATGCACCTGCACCTCACCGATCGACTCTCGCATTCCACCCATCCGGGCGCGGTCGAGCAACACCGACTATTCGTGTACGTACGGCAGCACGGCTCTATCCCGTGCCGATGAACAGTTCGATATCGAACAGGTGCGTGCCGCCGATCTACCGCCGCTGCATATCCGTTACGAGTAGTGGATGTTTTGCTCGCAGTTCCGCGATCAAGGCCGCCACGGCTTCCGTGCTCGGATCGCGCTGGAGTTCCTTCAACTCCGCCGACGTGATGCCTACCATTTGCAGGAAGCTCACTTCGCCATGTGGCGTATCGATCTTCCCGAGTTCGGGATCCAATGCGAACACCACACCGGTGATGTCCGTGTCCATGTCCGTACACAACGGACCACCCGCTGGCACGAACTCGTTCACCTCGAACCAGCGACCGCTCTTGTGCAGGTAGCGCGCCAGGTTGTTCATCACCGTGGTGATCCACGTCGGCTCCCGCTTCTCCGCCGCGCTCCGCTTGATCCGGAACGTGAGTTCGAAACCCAGCTTGCTGAACTCCCCTCCTACTGCTTCTTCGTTATAGTACAACTCGCTCAACCCGTAGCTCACCACATGGATGTGATCGGGCGGACCGGGATGATCGTAATAGCTCGTGCCGTCCAACGGATCGGTGCCGCCAGCGATGAAGTGCAAGGGCGCTGCGTAGTGCCGTGGCGCGCGCCCACCATGCACATTGGCCAGCTGTGCATCGATGCAATGCCAGCCTACGGCCGTTTCCGGGGTGTAACACTGGCGGTATTCTTCGAGGGTCATCTCGTGTTCGGCCGAAGGGGGTGCGGCTTGTCGCGAAAGTAGGGCGGATGGTGAAGCTTCACAGGCCCTGTTGGGAAGGGTGAGCACGTTGCGGCGATGGCTTTCTCGGAACTGAGCGGAGCGATACGTCCATAAACGCTTTGACAGCCTCTTGAGAACGACAGAACAGACGAAGACAGGAGAGCGCATCCGACCGTGGGCTGCGATCCACCAAGGATCATGCGTTCGGACGTCGGGCGTATTCGCTCTGGACAAGCCCACCGGGAAAACTATGGCTCCTCACGAGCTTCAACGGGATGTCCTTCTCCAGCGCACCGAAGAGCGGGATGCCCTGACCGATCAACACCGGTACGTGAGTCACGATCAAACGGTCGATGAGGCCCGCGCGCAGGAAGCGCTGCACGGTGCCACCACCATCGATGTAAAGATGCTTGTAGCCGCGCGTGGCCAAGTGCCGAACGACCTCTTCCGGCGCCGCGTTCAGCAGCTCCACATCGGCACCGCGTTCCTTGACGCGAGCAAGGTCCACGGCTCCACTGCTGAGCACGAAGACCTTCTTCGTGTACGGCCATTGCTCGAAGCCCAGCACCACCTCGAAGGTGTTCCGGCCCATCACGATGGCATCGATACCGGACACGAAGTCCTCGTAGCCGTGGTCGCCCATGGGGGCGGTGCCGTCGCCTTCTAGGAAATCCAACGCGCCATCAGGACGCGCGATGAAACCGTCGAGGCTCACGCCGCAGAAAACCGAACAGGTGGTGGACATGGCCACGAAGTTCGCACCTTCAGTCCCACGTACTCATTGCCTCCGCAAACCGCCCGTCCTCGAACCAGGAGCGCCGATCGCGTAGCCCGTCACTCATAAGCGTGATACCACTGGCTTCTCGCCTTCCCTTCCCGATCGAAGTGGAACTCAAGCTGGTCGTGACCACCGCGCCATTCGTAGATCAGCGCGCCATCCTCCCTTTCATCCGGGCGGCCCATCACACGCTTCACCGAGCGTTCGTCCGATCCGTTCAAGCGCTCACCGAGCACATGCATCACGTTCATCAGGTCGCTTCCGAAGCGATCACAGTCCTCGCACCTCAGCCCACGAAGCCTGCGGAACTCGCGACCCAGTTCTTCCAGCGGAAGACCGTCCAGCACGGTTGAAGCATACTTGCTTCCGCAGCATCGGTCCGTAGGCGTTGAACTGCCCTGCGCCTGGCTCACAAGGGGAAGCAGCAACATCAATGGCCAGAGCATACGCCTCATGGGTACGTATTGGCGAAGGTAGTTCGAAAGGTGCCGAACGTGTCCGTGGTCATGCGCCGACAACGACACCGGATGCGGCTGAACGCTGAAGGGCCATACTGAGACCATCCACACCTCAATTCCACGTACGCATTGCCTCCGTCAACCGACCACCCTCGAACCAGAAGCGCCGCTCGCGCTCCGTATTGCACACCCGTGCGGGAGGCATCGGCATGGAGAAGGGTTTGTACATGTCGCGCTTCAGGTAGTGTTCCAGCAGATCCTCCAACGGATACTGCGCCGTGTGTTCCACCGTGACCAGTAGCGTGTCGTTCGCCCACGACCAGGTGCCGGTGAGCAGTGCCACCGTATCGCCCTGCAATGGGTCGCAGTCACCGGGGTACCAGACGTGCAATGTGGTGTACCCACGATCCTCGAAGATGACCTCCTGGTAGCGGCCATCGCGAAAGAAGTTCGCACAGCGCTCCTCATCGGTGTAGCCCGCGATGCACTCACCGTTCGGGCCGTGCATCATGGGATCGCCACGCCAATAGCGGAATTCGCGATCGATCCAATGCAACGATACCGTGTCCGGTTGGGCCAGGACGATGGAACCCACCGCACAGAACAGCATAGCGAGGGAAAAGCGGAACACCATGTGTATTTCGTACACCCTGTGGATCGATCGGTTCAACGGTACGTCTTGTAGCACAGGCGCACGTCGCTGCGATCAATACAAGGGTACGATGCGCCCGCCTTCAATTCGCCCCTTGAACCGGATGGTGTCGCCCACCTGGAAGAGCACCTCTTCGAGCAGGATGTCGCGAAAACCAGCGTGCCCCCTGCCAACGACGTAGCTGTTGACCACTGCGGATCGGCCTTCCAGTGCTTTCACCGCGCGGATGTCTTCGGCGTACTGCGGATCGAAAAGCGTGGAAACGTGGTTGCTCCGGAACTTCTCGCCCTGTTCACCGCTGGCATCGTTCGGCGCCCAAAGGAGCGTGATGGAATCGGGCAAGGAAGTGAACGTCGTACCATCAATGGAGACCAACATATCGGGAGACGCCATGAAGATGACATCGTCGTCATAGTCGTACTTCGGCCCACTGCTGGGACCACTGCTTCTGCCGCCGGCCGGGCCACTGGTCTCCACCAACTGACCTTGGATCAAGGCGTACGCCGCAACGTTCACATGGGAGAAGGGAGCCCGTAGCCGACCGCCGGACACCACGACCGCATGGAGCTCCGGCAAGGCGTTGATCCGCTCCACTTCATTGTTGCGTTCCAGCTGCATCTGCTGGATGCCCCCCACATCCTGGTTGAACTTGCTGATCATCGCATAGATGACCAACCCTCCGACCACTAGGATGAACAAGCCGGAAGCAAGGAGGATCTTGACGGCTTGTCTCATGCATCGAAGATAGGTGTGGTCATCAGGAACCGCTTGTCGTGCGGCTCCACGGCGGAACTTCGATGTGCATAGGTCGGGATCCTACGTGTACAACACGCCAACAAAGTTCTAAGTGGGGTGTGATGGGCATGACGTTCACCACGCCACTATTTCTCCTTGGCGTGTGCGCTTGTCACTATCCGAGGTCGCACCAACGCTCCCAGCGCCACGAACAAAACGCCAGCTCCGCCCAGCAACAAGCCGAGGAATTCAATGTCCTGTGGTGCCCCTTGTTGGGCGAGCAGCGCCAACCCAGCAATGACCAAGAACGCTCCGAAAACGAGCACGAACATGCGCTGCCAACGCCGCCGCTTGAAGAGGTAGAGCAGTATGATGCAGAGCCCAGCGAACACTGAACCCACCATGACCACGGTGAAAAGGACCGCCGCCGCAATAGCGTTCTCCGAGCCTTGGGCAAAGAGCGGAAAGGCGGTCAAGGCCACCAGTACCGTGAACAACGAACGAAGCGCTCTGGCGTGCACCGGAGCAAGATAGGCGTTGCAGACAGCGTGTACGCGATGTGCACCATGTTGTCATTACACAACGACCAACAGTTACAGTGAAGAAAGGGGAGTACAACTTGCGGTGGCTTGGCCCGGCAGATGACTCTTCGCCGTTGCAACGACCATCACCCCACCACCAACCGATAGCCGAGGTCGCGTGCATCCGTTTCGAGCAGCGTACCATACCGCTCTTTCCAAACGCCACTACGCAGGTCCGAAGCCAGGCGATCCCATGCGGCGGACAGATCGCCGAGCTTCCAGAAGGATGAGATCGCCGAGCGCACCCGAGGATCGAGATAGGCTTCGGGTCGTCGCCAGTAAGCGCACAGGAACCCATCGGTGCAGTCATGCGGAATGGGGACCGGCGCCACCGTGACCGGTCTGAGCCATTGCGCGTACAGATCCATGGGCGGCATCTGAGCCTCGTCCAACGTGATCAACTCCGGCAGGTAGTCGGTCAACCAGAAACCGCGGAACGCCGGATCGTAGGTGAGGATCACCACCGGACCACGCGTTACGCGGCGCAACTCGCGCAGCCCCTTGCCCTGGTCCGACCAATGGTGCACGGTAAGCACGGCCATGGACGCATCGAACGCGCCATCAGCGAAAGGCAGTTCTTCCGCACTTGCTTGTATCGCCGGCGCAGCGTCAGCGCGTCGTTGCCGGATCATCTCCAACGAAGGCTCCACCGCCGTAACGACCCTGTCCTCCGGCTCATAGGAACCAGCGCCCGCTCCCACATTCAGCACTGTGCGCGCCGATCCCAAAGCGGCATGGATCATGGCCGCGATCCGAGGATCCGGCTTGCGCAGTTCGGCGTAGTTGATGCCGATGGTGTCGTAGATCGAGCTCATGAGACCCTACTTCCCCGCCTCCTCACCCCCCATCATGCCCAGCTGCTCCATCATCTTGAACTCTTCCATATAGCCCCAGTGCTCCACCACTTTCCCATTCTCGAAACGGAGCACATCCACCGTATGGATATCGATCGGCTTATTGGTGGCAGGCATGCCTTCAGCC
>JAEUTC010000187.1 GCA_016787985.1 Flavobacteriales bacterium
GGCCATCGTGCTGTCGCTCGTCTTCCTGGGGCTTTCCATCAGCATCGTGGCCTCCATGGAAGGTGGACTGGGGCTCATGCCGGTGGCCTTCGAGTGCTTCAGTGCTTACAGCACCGTGGGCTTGAGCATGGGTATCACCGGTCAACTCGGCGACCCGGCGAAACTGGCCCTTGTCGTGGTCATGTTCATCGGACGCGTCAGCGCGCTCACCTTGCTCATCGGCGTGCTTCGACAGGTGCAGACCACCGCGTACCGGTACCCCAAGGAGGACATCATCATCAACTGATCGACCATGAAAGTAGCGGTCTTCGGCCTCGGCAACTTCGGCAGACACCTCGCCATCAAGCTCACACAACTGGGCCACGAGGTCATCGCCATTGATCACGATATGGAGAAGGTGGACAGCCTCAAATCGGAGGTATCCTATGCCGTCTGCCTCGAGAGCAACGACCCGAAGGCCGTGGGCACTCTGCCCTTGGACGATGTGGATGCAGCCGTGGTCGCCATCGGGGAAGATGAAGGGGCCAACATCATGACCACCGCGTTGTTGGTGAACCTGAAGGTGAAACGCGTGATCAGCAGGGCCATCAGTCCACTGCACGAAATGGTCTTGAACTCCATGGGCGTAACGGACATCGTACACCCCGAGGAAAAAGCGGCCGATGGCTTGGCGCGTAAACTGAATCTGCGCAGGCTGGTGGATCAATTCGAACTGCCTGGGGGATTCATCATCGCGGAGATCGTGGTGCCCGACAAATTCGTGGGCAAAGCCTTGAACCAAGTGGGCGAATTGCGCGAACGCAAACTCGGCCTGGTCACCGTACTGCGCAAGGAGAGTGAAAAGGACGTATTCGGTCGGCGCTCCATCAAACTCGGCGCCTTGGGCGTGATGGATCCCGGCTTCGTACCCGAGAAAGGCGATATCCTCGTACTCTTCGGCACCAAACAGGACGTGGTGCGTTTCACAGGCGAGAACGACTGACCGGGATCAGCACGATCCGCCGCGGTGGGTTGCACCTTTGATCGCTACATGGCACAGGACATCATCGGCCCGGCCGACACGCGCGCACTGATCGAGCGCTTCTATACGCGAGCACGTCCCGACCCCTTGATCGGTCACTTCTTCACCGAACTGGACTGGGACCACCACATCCCGCACATCACCGCGTTCTGGAACATGGTGCTTTTCGGCGATCACACGTTCCAAGGCGATCCCATGACCGCGCACAAGAAGTTGCATGCGCGAATACCGATGCGACCCGAGCATTTCTCACGCTGGTTGGAACTGTTCCATGCCACGGTGGATGAGCTCTACGCGGGCCCGAAAGCCGAAGAGGCGAAACAGCGGGCCACGACGATCGCCGGGGTGATGATGCACAAGGTGCTGTAGCGCCTACTTCCGCGGTTTGCGCAACACGATGCGCTGCCCGGTGCTCAAGGTGGCATCCTCGCCCAACCCGTTGTACTTCGCCAGCTTCGCGAGTTTCACGCCGTATTGCTGGCTCACGTCCCACAGGGTCTCACCCGGGCCGGCCACATGCTCCGTAGCGCTCTTGGAGGCGTTGCGCTTCGGTTGGATGTAGATGCGTTGCCCGGCTTCGAGCTTCGCGTTCTTGTCCATATCGTTCCACCGCGCGAGCATGCCGTGGGTCATCTCCAGGTCCTGCGCCAGTTTCCGGAAGTCGTCGCCTTCCTTGGTGACCACGTACTTGATGCGCCCTTCGTAGCTCTCCACGGCACGCCCAGCACCAGCGCTCCAGGTGATCACGTCATTATCGCCACCGCGTCTGGCGGGCTTGCGGCCACTGGGTTTGGTGGTGGTCGGTTTGGTGGAGGTGGAGGTGCTCGGCTTGGGCTTGTAGCTCACATCGATCCCCTTGTCCAGCTTATGCAACTCGTAGCGTTCGATGAGCGCGATGAGTTTGGTGGGGTAATTGGGGTCGGTGGCGTAACCGGCCTTCTTCAGCCCGCGTGCCCATCCTTCGTAGTCGGTGGGCTTCAGTTCGAAGAGCGCGGCGTAGCGTGGTTTCTGGAGGAACTTGGCGTGGTCCTCGTAGCTCTGCGCCGCATCCTTGTACTTGCGGAAGCAGTCGTCCTTCTTGTCATCGTCATGGTAGGTGCGGCCGCCGGTCCAATCGGGCGTACACTTGATGCCGAAGTGGTTGTTGCCTTCCCGGGCCAACTCACTGTTGCCATTCCCGCTCTCCAGCAGCCCTTGGGCCAACGTGATGCTGGCCGGAATGCCGTGTTCCTTCATCTTCTTCACGGCCACCTCTTTCCACTCTTGGATGTACTCCTCCGGGGTGAAGCGACGCTCGGGCGGCTGCCCCTGTGCGGAGAGGGCCGTGGTCATGACCAAGGCAAGCGGCAGGATGGCGGTTTTCAACATGTGAACACGGACCTTGGACCGGGTAAGGCGGTCGTTGGGATGGTGCGAAACTATTGGGGTACGGGAGGGTTATCCACGATCCATTCACAGAGTAACACACCGTACCCTGTGGAAATAACGTGCCAGAACGGACCCTTCGCATCTTCGTACCGTGAAAACGCCCTACACCCTGCCCCACCCCGACGATCCGCGCGGCCGCC
Organism: Flavobacteriales bacterium; assembly: GCA_016787985.1. Taxonomy (GTDB): domain Bacteria; phylum Bacteroidota; class Bacteroidia; order Flavobacteriales_F; family PHOS-HE28; genus PHOS-HE28. The sequence continues at coordinate 2,590 of JAEUTC010000187.1, forward strand.
GGCTGAAGGAGCAAGGCTACCTCGACGGCGATTTCTACTTCACCCCGGAAGGCTACGTGGTCTTCACCGAACAATACCTGCTGCGCCGCGGCTATTGCTGCGGGAACAAGTGTCGGCACTGCCCCTACGGGCACGAAGCGGTGAAGAGGGTGCGTGGGTGAAAGCCAGGCAGCGTTCGACCCGAACGTGCTATCTTCACGAAAAGGTGTCCATGCGATCCTGTATCACCCTTGTCATCATCGTTATCCATTCCGTGGCCATGGGTCAGGACTGGGCGCTGATCAATCCGGCCTATCGCTACAACTACAGCGATGATGGTACGGATACGATCAGCAACCAGATCAGGGTGATGGAGGTTGAGACCTTGGGCTTTGATGGCTTTCGTTACGACTTCAACCCGATCTCCCGAAGTTGCGCTCCATGCCTTGGAACTCCATCGATGTGCGATACACAAGCGGGCTTATTCACGGACTTACCCCAGTTCCTTGGGCACTCTGCGACCGTGACCGGTACCGAATGGACTTTGTTCGGACCGGATACCTTAGTCGTACAAGCAGGGTCTTCGGTCGGTGGTACTTGGGTCGCAGCTAGTGGCATCCAGGGTACGGTATCAGCGGTTGCGGGGATAGAAACACTTGGTGTTCCTGATAGCGTGAAGCGGATCGAACTGACGAATGGCATGAGCTTCTTGCTCAGCAAGGCCTATGGCGTAGTGGAATTCATCACTGAGAGTGAAGCATACACATTGGTAGGCGTGCAGGGCGCGGTCAATATCGGAGAACGGTTCCCTCGTGTGATCGACCTATTCGACTATCAACCTGGAGACATCCTGCAGTATCGTGGCACCGAGAACGGCACCGATGGCTTCTGCGTGCATTACGCGAATGAGAGGAACAAGTACGTGGTCCTTTCGCGCACTGAGGATGTCGATCACACCATCTACACGGTGCGGTCGGTCCGCTCCTACCAATACTACAGCACGCCGCTGATCGGCATGTTCGGTTGTGATGGAGGCGGCACCACAACCTCTGAAGACACCGTACAGTTGGTAATCCAGCACGACGGTTGGACCCCCGAGAACTTCCTGGGGTCATGTTGGCTCGATCAACTTTGGCCACAAGCCTTTGCAGAGCCTGGCGTCGAAACCGAATTTGCCGGGCAGTTCGCCTCCAACTACGCTGGTTCGCAATGGCGTGGACACTTGGATGAAGCCGGTCGATACGTGTGTGAGCCGACTGCACTGGGTAGCCCACAAACGAGTGCAATGTCCACCGTAATGGTGTGTGATCCGGAACCAACCTACTGGCCGGTGAATTGGGACGAGATCATTGGCCGCTATGTTGAAGGGATCGGCTTCACCTACGGAAGGTATCTCGGCTTTGAGCATTCAAGCGAGAAGATCCTTGAGGGGTATATGATCGCCGGGGTGGAATACGGCACGGTAACACCGGATGACATCATTTTGAATGTCCTCCAATCGAGTTGGAGCGATACACGGTCGTTTATCGGACCAAATCCGACCAGTGATGAGCTCGCGCTATCGTTCAGCACACCCGGCACGTCATATCGCATCATCGACTCGCAGGGTCGCGCGGTGCTCATGGGCAGGAGTTCGACTTCACTGCGGGTCGATGTCCAAACCCTTAGCCCGGGCAGCTACTTGTTCATTCAAGATGGTTCAGCCCCCGAACGATTCATGATCGTCCACTAGCCCCAGACCATCACATGCGCTCATTGTCCACCTCTCTGCTGACCATCATGGTGCTCACCTGCAATGGTCAGGACTGGGCGCTGATCAACCCGGCGTATCGGTACAATTACAGCGATGATGGTACGGATACGATCAGCAACCAGATCAGGGTGATGGAGGTGGATACGTTGGGGGTAGATAGTTTCCGATATGAGCTGAACAGGATCGGGGTAGTATGTGATACATGCCCCGCAAGTCTGGGTGGACCGTGTGAGGGTTGCTTTGTTCTGCTGGACCAGCCTCAGTTCTTAGGCTTTGATTGTATCCGGTCAAATGACAATTGGACTTTTCGTGGTCCCGACACGGTGAACCTGCGATCCAGCTTTGCTCCAAATGACAGTTGGCTGTTCAGCGCTGCTTCGGCGATAACTGCCACAGTAGACACGATCCTAGAAGCGACTGTCCTTGGTGTACCTGATTCTGTCTGTCGGATACTCCTAAGTACAGGAGACACCATACTCATGAGCCGTTCCATGGGTATCGTTCAGTTCCCGTACAATGGTCTACGTTATTCCTTGATAGGTAATGAAGGCACTGACGTTGGTCGGTTGATGCCAAAGCCACTGGACTTCTTCGATTTCCAGCCAGGGGATGAATTGACGTACAGGGTCGTATGCACGGAGATCGTCGCCCCTCCTAGTGGATTTCAGTATCCCGTTCCTCGGACGCGTTTCTGGATGGCTCGTATACTTGATCGCCTTGACACTCCGGGGAGCGTGACACATTTCACCTCCACAGCACGCACATTCACATATTGTCAATTAGAAACGGATTGGGACTGCCCTAGTGATCAATGGGCATTCGAGCTCAACCAAGTCGTTACTGATCACCCTATCGTTGACTCGTATCCTGGACAAGTCTTGAATTCGCCTTTGTGTTGGCCAAGCAACAAAAGATACATCGCAGAATACGCATTAACGGAGGACCAGCGCCCAGTACTTCGCTCAAAGCGACTCAGCGCCTCTCATCGCCCCTTGGACTTGGGCGCACTTACTAACGGGATCGTTCCTTTTGATACGTACTCCCAGTCCGAAATCTGGTACGAGTATGGCCTGGGCGTACGCAGAGCATATTTTAACGCGGCCTATGTCGTGAAGGAGGTTGAACTAGTTGGGGCGATCATTGCAGGGGATACACTGATCACACCTCCCACCATCGACTGGACCGTTGATATAGAAGAGCCATTTATACAACCTAGCATGCTCTACCCCAACCCTGTCGACCAGACCTGCTTTCTCTACGGGCTGATCCCCGGTGAGCAGGCTTGGGTATTCGACTTAGAAGGGCGCATGGTGCTCTCCACCAAGATCGCCGCTGACGGTACTGGTCTGGATGTCAGCAGTCTTGCACCCGGGACCTATGTGGTGAACGCGGAAGGACTGCGACCACAACGCTTGATCATCGCCCGCTGAACCTCCCACCCTTTCAAGTGTTGAGCAAGGTGCCCGAAGCCCCGTAGTTTTGGAGCACTACTAGCAGCATGGCCACCTTGACCCAGTCCGACCTCGCCCTCTTCCAACAGACCATCCGCGAAGGCATCCCCGATGTCCTTCCCTCCACCCGTCCCCTCGATCCTTCGGTGAGCCATGCGCCCAAGCGCAAGGACATCCTCACGGCCGAAGAGAAGAAGCTGGCGCTGCGCAACGCCCTGCGCTACTTCCACCCGAAGCACCACGCTGTGCTCGCGCCCGAATTCGCGCAGGAGCTGCAGGAACACGGCCGCATCTACATGTACCGCCTGCGTCCGGAGCACCCGATGCACGCGCGGCCCATCGACCAGTACCCCGCGAACAGCAGGCAGGCCGCGGCCATCATGCTGATGATCCAGAACAACCTGGACCCGGCCGTGGCGCAGCACCCGCACGAGCTGATCACCTACGGAGGCAACGGCGCGGTGTTCCAGAACTGGGCGCAGTACCGCCTGGTGATGCAGTACCTCAGCGAGATGACCGACGAGCAGACGCTGGTGATGTATAGTGGCCACCCGCTCGGTCTCTTCCCCAGCCATAAAGACGCCCCGCGCGTAGTGGTCACCAACGGAATGATGATCCCCAACTACAGCAAGCCCGACGACTGGGAGCGCTTCAACGCGCTTGGTGTGACGCAATACGGCCAGATGACCGCCGGCAGCTACATGTACATCGGGCCGCAGGGCATCGTACACGGCACCACCATCACGGTGCTCAACGCCTGCCGCATGATCAAGTCGTCGCCGGGCACCAACGGCAAGCTCTTCGTCACCGCAGGATTGGGCGGCATGAGCGGAGCCCAGCCCAAGGCCGGCAACATCGCCGGTGTGGTCACCATCTGTGCCGAAGTGAACGCCACCGCCGCGCACAAGCGCCACAGCCAAGGCTGGGTGGATGAAGTGATCAGCGATGTAGATGCATGCATCGATGCGGCGCTGGCCTGGCAGAAGAAGGGTGAAGCACACAGCATCGCCTACCTCGGCAACATCGTGGACCTGTGGGAGCGCCTGGCGGCCCGCACCATCAAGGTGGACCTCGGCAGCGACCAGACGAGCCTGCACAACCCCTGGGCCGGTGGCTACTACCCTGTAGGCCTGAGCTACGAAGAGAGCAATGCGCTCATGGTGAACGATCCGGCCGCCTTCAAGGCAAAGGTGCAGGACACCTTGCGCCGCCATGTGACCGCCGTGAACACGCTCGTGGCAAATGGCATGTACTTCTTCGATTACGGCAACGCCTTCCTGCTGGAGAGCAAGCGCGCGGGTGCCGACATCGGAGGCTTGAACGGTGAAGAGTTCCGCTACCCCAGCTATGTAGAGGACATCATGGGGCCGATGTGCTTCGATCACGGATTCGGGCCGTTCCGCTGGGTGTGTAGCAGTGGCGATGCGAAGGACCTGGCCACCAGTGATCGCATTGCGGGCGATGTGCTCGAAGCGATGCTGAAGGAAGCGCCAGTGGAGATCGGCCAGCAGATCGCCGACAACCTGCACTGGATCCGCAGCGCGCAGCAGAACAAGCTGGTGGTGGGCAGCCAAGCGCGCATCCTCTACGCCGACAGCGAAGGCCGCATCCGCATCGCCGAGACCTTCAACGCAGCGATCAAGCGCGGCGAGATCAGCGCGCCCATCATCCTGGGTCGCGACCACCACGACGTGAGCGGCACCGACAGTCCGTACCGCGAGACCAGCAACATCCGCGACGGTTCGCGCTTCACCGCCGACATGGCCGTACAGAACTTCGTGGGCGATGCCTTCCGCGGCGCCACGTGGATCAGCCTGCACAACGGCGGTGGCGTGGGCTGGGGCGAGGTGATCAACGGTGGCTTCGGCATGGTGCTCGATGGCAGCGCCGACAGCGACCGTCGCCTGAAGAGCATGCTGCATTGGGACGTGAACAACGGCATCGCGCGCCGCGCCTGGGCCCGCAACCCCAACGCGGTGTGGAGCATCGAGCAGGAGATGAAGCGCACGCCACTGTTGAAGGTGACGCTGCCGAACGAGGCCGAGGATGGACTCGTCGAGGCCGCACTGGGATGAAAGGTTCGTCATGGATCCGTCATGTGAACGAACCAAAGCAGCGTTGCCTCCCTATCCCTCGTCAATGTGTTTGTCCACACCCACGTGAACGACCGCCACATGAAACATCTACTTGCGCTGCTCACCTCACAGACCATACTGCTGGCCGGCTCGCTGGTCGCGCAGCCCTTCACCGTTCAACTCTCAGGAACGGTACCCGCCTGTTTACCCAACAGCGTGGTGGAGATCTACGAAGAACCCGGTTTGCTGCACGACGTTGTCGCCGTGGATGGGAACTGCTCCTTCACCGCGACCTTCGGTGTCTTCCAACCCACCGGCACATTGAACCTGGTGGGTACATGCGCGAACGGCTCACAGGCGCTCAACCAGTTCAACTTCGAGTTCGCCGCACCTGGTGACACCTTGGCCTTGACCATAGCGCTAGTGTGCGGTGGTGATCAGGTGGATTGCCTGGGAGTGACCGGTGGCACCGCATTTCCGGGACATCCGTGTGATGATGGATCGGCGTCGACCTTGCTGGACGCTTGGACAGTGGATTGCCAGTGCGTGGGACTGGACTCGAGCTTGGTCGTATTCGATTGTCTTGGTGAACCGAACGGGCACAACCTGCCGGGCACACCCTGTCTCCTGACCGACCCGAACGTCCCCTTCCCGATCGGTCTCTGGAGTGCGGATTGCCAGTGCCAACCGGACAGCATCTTCGGCAGCTACACGGATTGTTTGGGCGCAGTGAATGGTCCTGCGGTCTCCGGTACGCCGTGTGATGATGGCAACGCCAGCACCGCGATCGACCTGTGGGATGTGAGCTGCCAATGTGTGGGCTACGACTCTTCCGCTGTGGTATTCGATTGCCTCGGAGTGGCATTCGGCGGCGCAATTCCCGGCGCACCCTGCTTGATCGACGACCTGCCTTTCCCCGTGCTGGGTGCATGGGATACGAACTGCACCTGCGTGCCCGACACCACGTTGGGAGCGTTGGATTGTTTGGGTATTCCGGGTGGTGGCAACTTGCCCGGTACACCGTGCTTCACCATTTCCGAACAGCTTCCGGCGGGCATTTGGAACAGTGCCTGTGAATGTGTGGCCGATACAGTGGAAGTGCTCTACTTCGATTGTGCAGGGATCCCCAATGGCCCGAACCTCGTGGGCACCGGCTGTGCCTACACCACGGACTCCATCAACTTCGGCGCCGGTATTTGGAACGCGGACTGTGTGTGCATCGCCGATACCAGCGTAGGGCCCTTGGATTGCGCGGGGCTACCCAATGGACCGAACCAACCCGGCACACCGTGCTTCGACCCCAACAACCCCTTCGGCATCGGGTTCTGGGACCTGAATTGCACCTGCATCATCGATACCACGAACGCACCCATCGATTGCTTGGGTATTCCGGGTGGACCGAACATGCCGGGAATGCCTTGCAGCCTGCTTCCCGACTCATCGAACACGGTGGTCGGCATCTGGGGTGCGGACTGTATCTGCTACGCCAACACCTTCGACTGCCTGGGCATCCCGGGTGGCGGGAATGTACCGGGCACGCCTTGCCAGAGCATCGCTGCGGACGGCACGCCTTATGAAGGCATCTGGGGGGCTGATTGTTTCTGCTACGGCGACAGCGGCACCTTCGTGCTCGATTGCTTGGGACAGCCGAACGGACCGAACATGCCAGGCACACCCTGCCTTGTAGACTCGCTCTTCCCGGTGTTACCCGTGGGTCTTTGGAATGCCAACTGCGAGTGCATCGCCGACAGCACCTTCAACTACATCGATTGCCTGGGCATCGCGAATGGCCCGAATACCATCGGCTCGGTGTGCGACACGGGCGACCCCAACGTGCTCGGCTACTGGAACAATGAATGCCAGTGCGAAGCGTACACCATGCCACCATGCACGGCAGGCTTCATCGTCACTCCCGGTGTCATCGATACGGCAGGAACGGACCCGATCATGCTGTGGATCTTCAACACCAGCTATGGAGGGACAGGCGTGTACAGTTACCTCTGGGACTTCGGTGACGGCAGCACCTCCACGGACCCCTGGCCCATGCACGACTACGAGGGCAACGGTCCGTACATGCTCTGCCTCACCATCACCGATAGCGATAGCTGCACCAGCACGTTCTGCGACACCTTGTCGGTGGATGAGAACGGCATCTTCAATGGCTTCGCCGGCGCTGGCTCGCGCACCCTCGGCTTCAGTGTACAAGTTCGTCCGGGTGAGGCACCCACGACCGTGAATGAACTGGCCGAACCAGCGGAAATGGAATTGTGGCCGAATCCAGCAGTAGACCTGTTGCGGATCTCCTGGCCCGGTGAGGTCAATGGCCCCACGGAGATCATGATCATGGACATGGGCGGACGCATCGTGTTGAACGACCGCCCGACGGTAAGTGGAACCCTCTCCGAGATCGCAGTGGAAGCCCTGCGTCCGGGCCTGTACATGATCCAGGTGACGAATAACGGATCGGTCCGCACAGCACGTTTCGTGAAGGAATGACCGATCCTCGGCCGCAATAGCCGAGTGCAACGAAAGACCGTCGGAGCAAGGCAATGGCCTCGCCCGGCGGTCTTTGCGTTCCCAGGGGTGCTATCTTTTCTGCTCACAAAGGCGACTGGGGAGTATCAGAAGAAAAATGTGGGACCGACCCAACCCGCCTGTCCTACCCTGCGTGTAGGTAGGTGAACGACGATCAAGAACCGAACTCCACAACCCATGAACAGACTCATCCGCACCCTTTCACTCGGAACGGCTTTCGTGCTGGGCACTGCCGCCTTCGCACAACCCCTACCTCCGTTCGACCTGACGATCAGTGGCCTGATCAGCGGCTGCAACCCCATCGGCACCAACTTCGTGAACATCCAGACCCAGCAGGGCACCCAGCCAGCTATCGACATCGATGTGCCCGTGGATGGCAACTGTGGATTCAGCGTGGACCTCACCTTGGATGCATACCAGGGTTGGTTCCTCATCAGCACCCCCTGCAATGGCGCCATCGTGAGCGAGACCGTTTCCTACACGGTGAATGTGCTGAACCCGGACAGCAACTATGTGTTCGTGGTCCTGAACTGCGGTGCGAACGTCCCCGATTGCGAAGGCGTGCTCGGAGGAACCGCCATACCAGGCACTGGCTGTAGTGTTCCGGGAACCACCTTGGCCGGAACTTGGAGCGCGAACTGCGAGTGCGTGGCGGACTCCGTGGTCTACGATTGTATGCAGGTACCCAACGGACCCGACATGCCCGGTACACCCTGCACCAACCCAGCAACGGGCGTGAATGGGACTTGGAGCGCGTTGTGCGAATGCCTGCCGACCGTGAACCCGACCTGTCAAGCGGATTTCTACATCCTTCAAGCCTATGAGAACGGCGACACCACAGGTGCCGGTGTGCCTGTTCCGAACACCCTTTGGGTATGGAACCTGAGCAGTGGCGGCAGTGGCGTCTACCAGTTCCTCTGGAGCTTCGGCGATGGCACCAGCAGCACGGAGGCCTTCCCCACCCACACCTACGCCGGCAGCGGACCTTACACGCTTTGCCTCACCATCAGCGACAGCGAAGGCTGCACGAGCACGCATTGCGACACGCTTTCCGTGGATGACGACGGCATCTACAACGGCTTGATCGGCAGCGGCGGCAACCGTTCCGCCCTCACGGTGAACGTGGTGAACCCGCTGGCCATGAGCATCGAGGAAAGCAGCTTCAGCACGATATCGCTCTGGCCGAACCCGGCCCGTGAGCAGCTGAACATCGCTCTGGACAGCCGTCTCGATGGCGCTGTGAACATGGAGGTGATCGACCTCAACGGTCGTGTGGTGATGACCCAGCAGGAACGTTCCGTGGCCGGCGGCAACCGCTTCGTGCTCTCCACGGAAGGTCTGCCAGCTGGCCTGTATGCGGTGCGCATCAGCAACGGATCGAACACGATCACCCAGCGCTTCGTCCGCGACTAAGCAAGCACTCGAATGAAGGAAGGTACCGGCCACCGTGCCGGTACCTTTCCCATTCAAGGCCCATGGTGAACGAGAGCCTCATAGCACGATGCGCCAAGCAGGAAAGCAAAGCGCAATACGAGCTGTATCGTGCGCTGTACGGCATGATGATGGGGATCTGTTCACGCTACGAAAGGAACAAGCAGGACGCCACGGCGCGTATGAACCAGGGTTTCCTGAAGATCCTGACCAACCTGGAGAAACGAAGGCCGGAGGTCCCCTTCGAAGCGTGGGCACGTAGGGTGATGATCAACACGGTGATCGACGCATTCCGTCGCGACAAGGACCGTAAAACCCACGAGTCGCTCGACCAGCCTGATGAATACGGCGACACCGGTACGATCAACGACTACCTCGAACACATGGAATCCGAAGCGTTCGCAGAGCTGCTGGCAAGAGTGCCCCCGATGTCGCGACACGTCTTCAACCTCTTCGCCATCGATGGTTACTCGCATCAGGAGATCGCCGAACTGGTCGGCATCAGCGAAGGCACCTCGAAGTGGCATGTCTCCAATGCGCGCGCCATCCTGCAACGAGCGGTGAGCACATTTTCCAAGAACAACGAACGTACGGTGGCATCATGAGCGCAACGAACGACTTTGACGAACGCGCACGGCGCAAGCTGTCCGAGCGCGAACATCCATTCGATGAGTCGGCCTGGCAGGCCTTGCGGCCCGAACTCGATGCGCTACGCGAGCGGAAGCGCCGTCGCCGGTTCGTCCTGTGGTTCACATTGCTCGCCTCCGTGGGAGTGGCAGGCTGGCTCCTTGCCCCGAAGAACGCAGTTCCACCTGTCGTGGAGCGAAGCACATCCTCCGAACGCCCTTCTGCGGTGGTATCCGAGAAGAAGATCCCGCCAACACCCATCACCTCTTCCGCAGCGACAGGGAAACCGGCCATCGCCGAGCCCGCTTGGCCATCGCCTGCAGCGACCGAATCTGCACCTACGCCGACAGCCGAACAGGAAAGCGCAACAGAAAAGCGACCAAAGCGGAAACTCGCGCACGAAGGAGCGCGAATGCGTGACCAGAAGCGATCGACCGAGAACAGGACGACCGCGCAAGCGACGATCGCAGTAGTCCCGGTTAAGACTCACGACGCCGGCTTGGACCCCACCACGACAAGCGAGATTCCACGCGACGGAACGATGGAGGCAGCCTCCAACGCCACAAAGGCTAGTAACGAGCTGACGGCGAAAGCCGAAGAAGTCACGACTGCAACCCCACCACCATCCGCAGTGGTCGAACCATCGCCATCAACGGTCGTGGGGGATACCACGTCCACCGTTACCGCTACCACACGTGACACGACCCAATACGTGATAGCCGTTGACAGCACCTTCATCGCGGACTCGGCAGCGGCTGCAATTGCTTCTCAACCGCGTAGCCGACTCGAACTGAGCGTGTGGGGAGGACCATTCAGTACGAGCACTCGATATACCGGTGATCGAACCACGGATTGGGCCAGCACCATCAACAGGGCAGGATCGGTAGCCTTCGGGGCCGAACTGATGCGCCAAGGAGAGCACTTCGGACTAGGCGCGGGCTTGCACTACACCAGCTATGTAGAGCAACTCAACGCCGAAAGCCTGAAGGATGAACTGCGCACCACGGTGACCACCTATCAGCTGGACGGTATCGACACCACGGTGCTTGTGGTGAATGGCACCGTATGGATCGGCGGACAGCAGTACTACATGACCCAGATGCTCGACACCACCATCTATGTCCTGGTCGGCTCGGATAGCGAAGTGGTCTCCACCAACGTGCGTCGTAATGCCCTGGCGCGTAGTAATCGTACGAGCTATTTGGAGATCCCCTTGCTCTTCGAGGCGCACATCCGCCGTGGACACTGGGGTTTCGCATTGCGCGGCGGCCCCACATTGGGCATCGTCCAAGGCAGACGTGGTGTACTGCCGACATCAAGCGGTTACACCGACCTGACCGACGAAGCGTTCAGCGAGCTTGTTCTCGGCTACACCATCCAGGGGCATGTCCGATACCATTTCGGCGAAGCATGGTCATTGGGCATCGGACCTGCACTGCGTGGCCAACTGTCGAACACCTTGCAGAGTGATCAGCTCCGCCGGCGAGCGAATGCCACAGGAGCGGTCATCACGGTCGGGTACCGACTTCCATAAGGACGGAACACCGAACTTGGTCCCATGCGAACGGCATGGCCTACCCTGATCTGGCTGTTTTTCGGCTGCGCGCAGGCACCCATGGAGAACTTGGAAGAAATGCAGGCCATCGTACGCCCTGGCGTGCTACGCGCCGTGATCGAGATACCCGCCGGCACGGTGGAGAAGCGACAATACCACCCGGGAACGAACACCTTTCCGATCGATGAGCGCAACGGAGTACCGCGCCGGATCGCCTTCCTACCCTATCCTGCCAACTACGGTTTCATACCCGGCACCAAGATGAACAAGGAGGAAGGCGGTGATGGTGATGCCGTGGACGTGTTCGTGATCTGCGGCGCCGTACCCAGCGGCACGGTACTGGAAGTGGAACCGATCGGCATCGTGGAGCTGCTCGATGCCGGCGAACGCGACGACAAACTGATCGCATTGCCCATGGATCCCGCGTTACGCACCGTTGAAGCCGATGACATCCATGAACTCCCGGAGGCCGCACGTGACATCTTGGTGACCTGGTTGCTCAACTACGACCCGGTGGATGGCGCACAGCTCATCGCCGTGAAGGGAAAAGACCAGGCACTCGCTACCGTGGAGCGTTGGCTCCGGAAGTGATCAAGAGCGCACCTCCGCCCCGACGGCTTCCACCGCCTTTCGGATCCTTCCCATGGCCTTCTCCACCTGATCGTCGGTCAAGGTCTTCTCCTCGTCCTGTAGTGTGAAGCTGAGCGCATAGCTCTTCTTGCCAGCGGCGAGCTTATCGCCTTCATAGACATCGAAGAGGTCCACTTCGCGCAGCAACTTGCGTTCCGCGCCGAAGGCCGCATCGCGGAGCTGCTCGAAGCGCAGATCACCGTTCAACAACAAGCTCAGATCGCGGCGTACGCTCGGGAACCGCGCCACTTCGGTGTAACCGGCCCGTTGCCCTTGACACGCATCCAGCAAGACCCCTTCCTCCACTTCAGCGAAGAAGACCGGCTGCGACAGGTCGGAGGACTTCAACTGAGCGTCGGCCACCTCACCGATCCACCCGGCATGGCGCCCCTTGATGGTCAGTGCGTGTGCCTGATCCAAGAGCGCGTTCTCCTTCGGTTCCCAGCGGCATAGTCCCAGCAAACCCAAGCGCGACAACAGGATCTCCATCTCTTCCTTCACATCCACAAGTCCGGTACGGCGATCATCCGTGCGCCAGCGTTCAGGATAACGGCGGCCCGTGAAAGCCAGGGCCAACACATCGGTCTCCACCGTACCCTTCGGTGTATCGCGATAAACGCGACCACGTTCGAAGAAGCGGAGATCACGCTTCTGACGATTGATGTTGTGCGCCACCGCTGCCAGCGCCCCGAAGAGCATCGAGGGGCGCATCACATCCAACTCCGCGCTCAACGGATTCTTCAACCGCACCAGCGCATCCTCATTCACGAACTTCGAGACAACGCAGCGCGCACCGTTCACCAACGAGGGTGTCATGATCTCACGAACGCCCCTCGCCACGAGGTGGGCCGAAAGTCGCGCGGCAAGATCTTCCGCTCCCAGGCTGGTATGGATCACGGAGGGCACCATCAAGCGCACGGGCAAGGGCACATTATCATATCCATGGATGCGGAGGATCTCCTCCACCACATCGGCCGGACGTTGTACATCCACCCGATACGAAGGCACCTCCACCACGAGACCATGGGTATCGCGCTTCACCACATTGAAGTCGAGCAATTCCAACGCGCGTATTGCAGCATCATGATCGATATGCATGCCAGCCAGCCGATCACATTGTGCGAAGGTGAACGCCACGGTGGGCACATGCTTCAAGGTATTATCGATGTCCGTGATCGGCGAAACGACACGGGCACCAGCGACCTCTTTCAGCAGCAGTGCGGCGCGCTTGAGGGCATACACGGTCTGGCGCGGGTCCACGCCCCGTTCGAAGCGGAAGGAGGCATCCGTATTGAGCCCGTGTCTGCGCGCGGTACGACGGATGGTGCCGGGCTCGAAACACGCGCTTTCCAGGAATACGGTCGTGGTCCGTTCGGTCACTCCGCTCTCCGCGCCACCGAACACACCGGCGATACAGGCGGGACGCTCGCCATCCGCTATGACCAGGTCCTGGGCATCCAGCTTGCGTTCCTTGCCATCCAAGGTGGTGAACGCTTCACCAGCTTGCGCTAAGCGGACGATGATCCGCTGCCCGCGCAAGGTGGAGGCATCGAACGCATGCAAGGGCTGGGCGAGTTCGTGCTGGACGTAATTCGTCACGTCCACCACGTTGTTGATCGGCTTCAGTCCGATGGCCAGCAGGCGATCCTGCATCCACTTCGGCGAAGGCCCGACCCTTACATCCGTGAGGGTCAAACCCGCATATCGGGGACAAGCGAAGACATCCTTCACCTCGACCTGGATGGCCGCCCCATCCGCATCCTGAGCGAACGCTTCCACCGAAGGAAGCTGCAATTCAACGGCTGCACCTGTGCGATGGACCACGGCAGCGCGCAGGTCGCGTGCCACACCGAAGTGTCCCATGGCATCGGTCCGGTTGGGTGTGAGGCCGATCTCCAGCACATGGTCGCTGGTGAGCCCAAGGAAACCCGCTGCGGCTTCACCCACCTTGGCAGCTGGGTCCAGCACCATGATGCCCGCATGGCTTTGACCAAGACCCAACTCATCCTCGGCGCAGATCATGCCATTGCTTTCCTGGCCCCGGATCTTGCTCTTCTTGATCACGAAATTGGTGCCATCCGGAAGGTGGATGGTGGTACCGATGGTGGCCACGAACACCTTTTGGCCCTGGGCCACATTCGCAGCACCACAGACGATCTGTTGCAAGGCCCCCGACCCGATGTCCACTTGGCAGATGCTCAAGCGGTCCGCGTCAGGATGCTTGGCGCATTCCACCACATGACCCACCACCACCCCGGCCAGCATGCCCTTCACGGGCTCGAAGCGCTCCACGCTTTCGGTCTCCAGGCCGGTGCTGGTGAGCACTTCAGCGGCTTGTTGGGGGCTGAGGTCGGTGGCGATGTACTGGCTTAACCAGTTCCAGGAAATGCGCATGGTTCGTAGATGGAGCCGCAAAGGAACGGCGGACACGCGGAATGGAAGGTCGCCGATTACTTTCGCACGACCATGACCGAACTGGAATACGAAAAGCGCCGCATCAAGAACAGCGTGGACGACATCGTTTCGCTGAAGGCCAATGTCTATTGTGAGCTGGGCCCTGGAGAGGACGGACTGCTCTCGCGCCAATTGAGCGAGCGCGGCGTGAAGTCCGTGGCCGTGGAGGCACCCTGGGCGCAAGAGGTGAACATGGCGTGGGCCAAGGAGTTGGGCATTCGCATCTACTTGCAGGAGTTCTTCACCGGCGATCTGTCGGTCATCGAAGAGCCCGTGGATTGTTTCATCCTCACCCATTGCATCGCGCACTTCCGGTTCTCGCCGTACATCCTCATGCGGAAGTTGTATGAAGCACTGCCTTCCGGCGGCTACATGTACCTCACTACGGTGAACGCCACCTCGTACATGCGGGTGATGCAATTCGTGCGTGGGCAGGCCATCTCGGAGCGTGTTCCGCCGAAGGAGAACACCAACTTCATCGAACGCGCCAAGGAATGGAACCGCACGGGCATGCAGCAGATCTGGGACGATTGGATGCACGTGAAGGAATACACCCTGCCCGAGATCAAGGAACTGTTCACCGAGACAGGGTTCAAGATCGTACGGGCGCACCACCGCAACAATCATCCCGAGTGGAACCGTACGTTCTGGAAGAAGAACCTCGCCATCAAATTCCTGCCACACCTGGCGGATGAGATCGTGGTGATCGGGCGCAAACCCTGAAACTCAGCGGATCTCCGCCTCCGCCCATGGATGCGATAGCCCTGGCCATCCCCTTCTTCTTCCTGCTCATGGGGTTGGAACTGGCGTGGAGCATGTGGTCCGGACGTAAGGTCTATCGCTTCAACGACTTCGTCGCGAACCTGGGCTGCGGCATC
>JAEUTC010000232.1 GCA_016787985.1 Flavobacteriales bacterium
TAAGAAGGACGTGTTCGCCTTGCTCGTTGTCGAGGATCCGACCCCTTCTCGTGAACGATCATCCATTCACCTTGCCCTTCCCTTCAACATCCCCAACGCCACCGTCCGCATCGGCATCGGCGATACCTGCGTGACGCCCGAGAGCGGCCGCATCCCCGGCAGCAACAACGATTTCTTCTGTGCCCAGCGCTGGATCGATGTGAGCAACGACAGCATGGGCGTCACCATCGTGTGTCCGCAAGGCGCGATCTGGGAGGTCGGCGACATGGTGGACGAGCGCAAAGTGAACCCCGGCAAGGGCACCAACCCGGAGTACTACAAGGCCTGGAAGACCGAGGCGAAGAGTAGCAGCACCATCTACCTCTACGCCCTCAACAACTACTGGCACACCAACTTCAAGGCCGACCAGGAAGGCCCCATCACCTTCGACCTCTACCTGAAGATGCACGGGCCGTTCAAGCTGGAGGACGCGCGGCGGTTCGGGTTGGAGATGACGCGGCCGTTGATCACGTGGTGGAAGTAGCATTAGCCGCAGAGACGCGAAGGCGCAGAGAACTCATGGAAGATCACTACGTGTTGAACTTGCATTCTCCGCGCCTCTGCGTCTCTGCGGCTCACCTCATCGCCCGCTGATACACCCTGTACCGCTTCCACACCACCGCTCCCAAGCGCTCCAGTTCGGCTCGCATGCGGGTGTTGCGCTCCATGATGAGGTGACTGTCCAAATGGGTGAATCCGCGTTGGCGGGCAGCATCGAAGAGGGAAACTCCAAGCGCTGCGGTAAGGCCTTTGCCTTGCAAGTCGGGTCGCACGGCGCCCAACAATAGGTCGAGTTGCTTGGAGCGCTTCATGGCGCGCAGGATGTGCAGGAATCCGAAGGGGAATAGCCTCCCGTTCGCCTTCACGAAACCTTCGCTCATATCGGGGCTGGCGATCACGAAAGCGACGGGTTCGTTGTTCGCATCGGCGATCAGGTGCACCAACTGCGGGTCGAGGATGAACATGTACTTCGCCGCCAAGGCCTTCATCTCCGCCTCGCTCATGGGCGTAAAGCCCAGTAGGTCGCCGTAGGTGGCATTCACCAAGCGCAACACGGGCACCACCCACGGCTTCAGTTCGCGCTTGGAGCGCAGGGTCACACGGTGCAGGTGATAGTTGCGGAGACAGCGCTCACCGATGGCGTGGTACACCTCCGGCAACCGCGCAGGAATGTCCATGCGATAGCTCACCATGTCCTCGAAGGGCGCGAAACCGCAAGCCTCCACCAGGGTCGGCAGCCAGTCGGGATTGGTCGGCGTGGCGATCACGGGTAGATGTTCAAAGCCTTCGATCTGCAGGCCTTGCGGGTCCTTGTCGCTAAAACCGAAGGGGCCGATGATGCGGTCCATACCAGCGTTCTTCGCCCAGTGCTCAGCGGCATCGAGCAAGGCCATCACGGTGGACCGATCGCGGATGCAGACCAGGTCGTAGAAACGTGCGGTGCGTTCACCGCGTGCCTGGTTGTGCTGGCGGTGGATGATGCCCATGATACGTCCGACCGGCACGCCATCGCGCCGAGCCAGCCAATACCGCACGTCGCAATGCACCAGCTGAGGGTTGCGCTTCGGATCATGGAACTCGCGTTCATCCATCCGGAGCAAGGGCACCCGGTTGGGTCGCTGATCCGGCAGAGGGCCAGAAAGGCGCAGGTAGCTGCGCATGTCGGCAGCCCCGGAGACCACGCTCACCTGTATCGTTCCCTGCATGCGACCACAAGATGCGATCTTGTTGCGAACTTGGCACCAATGAAGAAGCGTCCACCCAGCGGCATGGGCGGCCTGGTGTACAGCACCAACCGCGCGACCACCACGGCCACCAACCCCAGCACCCTGCCGCCCCAGCAGCAGGATCTGCGCATCCACCTGGACCGCCTGAAGGGCAACAAGGAGGTGACCCGCATCGTGGGCTTCGTGGGCAAGGATGCCGACCTGGAGGACCTTGGCCGCACGCTGAAAAGCAAGTGCGGCGTGGGCGGCAACACCAAGGACGGGGTGATCCTGCTGCAAGGCGACCATCGCGATAAGGTGCTGGCCCATCTCAACGAGAAAGGGTACAAGGCGAAGAAGGCCGGAGGCTGATGCTGCACCCTGGGTCGATCCGACCGTATTCACACCTCGCCAAATGGATCGAACTGGATCAGGGATACCGAAGACCACAGCGCTCCTTGTGGCGTGGTTGGGCTGCGTGGCGCTGATCGTCACGAACCTTATCCAGCATGGCTTGTGGCTGGATGAAACGCATGCCTGGTGCCTGGTGCGCGACAGCGCGGGGTTCGCCGATCTCCGTTGGAACATGCGCAACGAAGGGCATCCGTGGCTTTGGCACTTGATGCTTCTTCCACTGGCGAAAAGCGGTGCTCCCGTTTGGATCATGCAAGTGCTGCACGGACTGGTCGCCGTGGCCACGAGTACATTGGTCCTCTTCCGCGCCCAGTTCCCGATCGCGATCAGGGTACTCCTCGTCTTCGGATACTTCCTGGTGTTCGAGTACGCCGCCCTTGCGCGGAACTATGCCGTCGGTGTGCTTCTTCTGCTCACGTTCGCCGACCTCACGCGCAAAGGCCGCAACGGACTGGCCTTCGCGGCGTTGCTCGTGCTGGCACACGTTCATTTGTGGAGCGCATGCCTCGTGGCGTCGTGGGCCATCCTCAGCCTCTTTCAACGTCAGCAGCGCAAGGCCTGGCAGGCGCTTTGCCTACTGCTTTCAAGCGGCATTGCCCTTTACTGCGTCATGCCTGCTGAAGAATTGCCTTACGGCGCTGATCCCTCTAGACTGCTCCTCCACGACACCTACCGCAATGTGGGCATCCAACTGACCAAAGCCTTCATCCCCATCCCGGATGCACAGGCGGGCCATGTTTGGAACAGTTCCTTGGCCGTCGAGGCCGGCAGTACGATCGCCACATGGGCAGGCCCCTTGATCTTGCTGGCCGTAGTATTCCTTCTTCCGGTGGACCGGCGCGGTCGACTTCATCTGGCAGCTGGCTGCTTGGCGATCCTGGCCCTTCCCCTACTGGCCCCCTTCCTGGCGCAACGCTACATGGGCCCCTTGCTTGCGGTCTTCGTGGCCTGCGTTTGGGTTTGGCCTGCGGAAAAGGTCATATGGCCCACCAAGGGTCTGATCACCGGTTTGCTTCTGTTGCAAGTGATAGGAGGTGTTCGAATGAGTTGGATCTGTCACGAACGCCCGTTCTCCCGCTCGCGTGATGCGAGTGCGTATATCGCCCATCGGGGGACGCCCGTACTCGTGATGCGGTACGATGCCGCACCATCCATCAGTGCTTACTTGGGTAAGCCGGTCTTCCTTGTCTTCCGACAGGAGATGGGTAGTTTCTGCATCTGGAATGAACCCAATTCCGTGGCGACCATGGAACAACTCACCGCAGCATTGCTGGCACGTGAACCAGGCCCGGTAAGGGTGGTGTCCGGTGAAGCGTTGGATCCACGCGCATTGGAAGCGGTAGGCTACGAAGTGACCGAAATGACGAGATTCAACGGAAGTTTGATACCCCGGGAGGACCACATCGTGCACACCTTGGAACCGATCGGCGCGACCAAACGTTCTCCTTCCTAAGCCATGGCCCGCAAGACCATCAAGACCTACCGCTTCAACGCTCCGCTGGAGAAGATGAACGCGCAGATGGCCTTCATGTACGTGGAGGTGCCCATCGACGTTGAAAAGGTGTTCGGCACCAGGGGGCGCGTGCGGGTGCAGGGTACCGTGAACGGCGTGGCGGTGGACCGTGCCCTGATGCCCCAAAAGAGCGGGGTACACATCATCATTTTGGGCGGCGACATCCGCAGGGCGGCCAAGATCAAGCGTGCGGGGGATCCCGTGCAGGTGGAGTTCTGGAAGCACCCGAACCCCGATGAACTGGACCTACCCGAAGCCTTAGCAGAGACCCTCGACTTCCTACCCGAGATGAAGGCCGCGTGGGATGCGCTCACGCCGGGCATGAAGCGTAATATGTGCTATTGGGTGGGCAGTGCGAAGACCGAGGCCACGCAGGCCAAACGGGTGGCAGAACTGTTGCGGCGCTTCGAGGACGGCGACTTCCAAGTGGGCAAAGGCCGCCGGAAGGAATGATGCCTTAGGGTAGGCCGCACCAGTAGGACGCCTTGTCCGGATCCAACCGGTTGAACAAGGGCAATTCCATTCCTGGATTCACCAAGAGCAGATCGAAATTGTCCAAGGGTGTAAGGAAGGCTTCCCCATCCTTGGTGACCTCGATGTTCAGGTGCTGATCGGAGGTCCGTTCTAGACGGGGCTTCACAAGACCTTCGCGGAGCAGTCCCCCTTCCCCAGCACCGGTGCGCTTGGTGAAGGAACGGAGATCCATATAGCCGAGCATGAGATGCTGGCGGAGCACATCGGCGCGTTTGGTGCGCCAGCTGTCGCGGCCTGCGTTCATGCGCATCTCCTCCACCGCAGCGAACTGGGCTTTGGTGGGTTCGGCGTAAGTCTCTTTGAAGGGTGCGTTCGGAGCGGGGTCGTTCTTCAACGCCAGGAACAGCGGCGCGCTCTTCCCGGGACGCACGAGCACGAGTTCCTTGTCCGGGATATAGAGGAGATAGCTCTCCCCTTTCTCGGTAGGCACATAACCGTAGTAGCGTTGGAACTCGCTCCACTCTTCCCGTTTCCGCACCAAGCCACACCGGACCAATGGTCCAAGTGAAGCGTACCGGCCCAGGAAATCGGACAACTCCTCGTACCCCTGTTCCCGCGACCGCTGTATGCGGTGCCAACGGGCTTCGAACACCAATGCGGACATGGTGCCAAGGTCCGGCGAGAAGGAAGCGGCGTTATCGGAACGCTTCCGGGGTTACGAACAAGGCCATGTTCCGAGGTGTGAAAAAAGGTCGAAATCCCTTGATGGACAAGGGCTCGAACGCAGTGCTCCCTCCACGGAGCAGCGGGCGGAAACTATCAACAGGTGCCTTGTGGGATCCGTTCCGGAGACGGTTCAGGGCATCACCACACGGCGGGTGATCCACTGGTCGCCGGCTTGAACACGTACGAGCACCAGTTGGCTGCGATCGGGCATGGCGAAACGCTGCCTTGCCACGGATGTAGTACCCAAGTCCTGATGTGAGAGCAGGGCCCCGTTCGACGCTACGAGGGAGATCGAGAGTGGCACCGCGCTCGCTTGTTGGAAATACAGGTCGATCCAACGGCCATCGGGATCGGCCACCACGGCGAGGACATCCTCCAAATTGATGGCACTGACCCCGGTCGAAAGGGCACAATCCACCGGGTCCAATTCATTGGCCGCACCCGGCGTAGGGCATCCGATCACGAAGTCGGTGTCGTTGTCATCGGTATCGGAACCATCAGGCCAGCGGCTTAGGCTGAGCCCATCCTGCAAATTGGTATCCTCGGCAGAGGTGCCTGTGCCTTCCGTGTAGCCGGGCACGTCCCCTCCGTAGCTGAGCACATCGTAAACGGTCTCGTCCAAGGTGGAGATCAGCACGATCGCATCGGGGGATCCGTTCTGGATCAGGTTCGTGGCCGGTGTGGCCGCGTGGTCGCAGTTGATGGTAAGGCTTTGGTTGCCACAGATCACGAAATAGTCGCCAGGAGCGAGCGCGGGCCACGACTCACTTTGGATGGTCCTGTATTCAACGGCTCCACCATTGTTGCCATTGATGAAGACCACCCGCAGGTATTGCAGCGGAAAGGCGGTCTCCCCCACGTTCTTGATCTCGATGTACTCGGCGTTGTCAGTACCGATCTGATCATAATCCACTTCGTTGATCACGACTTGGGCGCCGGAGATGAACGGAGCGAGCAGCAGGGCAAGGGGTAACGTGTTGCGCATGGGCAGGATTTAGCCTCGGAAAAGTACGAGATCGAAAAAGATCCAGGGGACGGTGATCCAACGCAGGTGGCTGTCCCGTACATACCATCAACAACCCGTGAACCATGGCCAAGCTGCAACGTATCCTCCTGATCTCTGGTGCCGCCATCGTGGCTCTTTGTGGTGTTTTGGTGGTCCATATCGCCTTGGTGACCAAGGACAAAGGACCCATCCCCCACCTCGCGAACGTGCAACTGGCCCGGATCGACTTCCTCGAAACGCTCCCTGAGCATGAAGCGCATCGTCTCCAAAACGCCATCAGTGCGATGCCGGGCGTGCAGCGTGCCCAAGCGAATTTGAACGATCGCAACATCGTGTATGCGTACGACCGCACCCAACAGGACCAACGGGTGGTATTCGCACAGGTGGATGCACTGACGGAACTGCCCTGCCAACGGTTGGTGGTGACCGCCGAAGCGGCCGCCAGCGGGTGCCCGGCCATGGTCAAGGGCGGCCTGCACGATGGTGTGGGCCAATGGATCGCACAACTCTTCAACTGAAACCAACAACCCGAATCCCATGACCATGAACAGATCCATCACACTCACCCTCGCCTCGCTGCTGTTGGCCGCGACGATCGCCGGTTGCAAGAAGGATGACGAGGATCCCGTACCCGCACCGCCTTCTCCCGCGCCCACTCCCACGTTGTATCAACGGCTCGGTGGCACCACAATGGTGAACGATCCGGCCAACCCTGGCCAGATGATCGAGCAAGGCTACCTCGGCCTCCGTTCGGTAGTGGATAGCACCATCTTCGTCATTGCCGGCGACGCCCAACTGCAGCCTTACTTCGCCGTATTGCTGGCGGAAGTAGGCGCTGGTGACCTCACGGGTTTCGCCGCGCTCAGCGAGAGCCTCACGGAATTCTTCGCCGTTGCGACCGGAGCGCAGAACTTCACCTATGACGGACTGAACATGGTGGATGCGCACAACAGCGCCAATCCGCGCATGACCGGTCTGGTGGATGATGCCGCGTTCGACCGCTTCATCGTAGACCTGGTGGAAGGTGCGGCCCAGAACGATGTACCCGCGGCCATCGTCACGGACATCGGGGCGTTGGTGGAGACCTTGCGAGATCCGATCGTGCAGCAGTGATAGGAGCAGCAACGAACGGGGCCTCCGAAAGGAGGCTTCGTTCGTTATGGCAGGCCCTCTACATTCGTGGCATGCTGAACATGCGGACGAAATACGCCCTACACGCCTTGATGACATTGGCCGAAGCGGTGGAGGGTCCCATGTCAGCAGAGCGGATAGCGACCACAGCAGGCATCCCTCGGAAATTCCTTGAAGCGATACTGGCCGACCTGACCAAAGCCGGCATCATCGACTCGCGTAAAGGACGCGGTGGCGGCCACCAACTCGCGCGAAAGCCCAAAGACATCCGGATGACGGAAGTGATCCGGCTTTTCAACGGGGCCATCGCGCTGGTACCCTGTGTGTCGTTGAATTTCTACGAACCGTGTGCCGAATGCCCGGATGAGGCCACCTGTGCGGTCCATGACATATTCCTCGAAGTGAGGGTAGCCACAGTGCGGATGCTCGAAAAAGCCACGTTGCAAGACATGCTGCGCAGGAAGGCGGAAAAGTTGAAGAAGATTTAATCCTACCATGTCACTAGGATTTGTTTACTTCGCCGCCCAAGAACACCGACCATGGCAACTTTGCGCTTGGGCGACATCGCGCCCGACTTCAATGCGGAAACGACAGTAGGCCGCATCAACTTCCATCAATGGCTGGGAAAAGGCTGGGGCATCCTCTTCTCGCACCCAGCTGATTTCACTCCGGTATGCACCACCGAACTGGGTGCTACGGCGCGGCTACTTCCAGAGTTCGCCAAGCGGGGTGTGAAAGTGGCTGCTTTGAGCGTGGATCCTCTTCCCTCCCACCACGAGTGGGTGAAGGATATCGAGGAGACGCAG
>JAEUTC010000029.1 GCA_016787985.1 Flavobacteriales bacterium
AACCTGCATGTCGTGGCAGGTACCGCACACAAACACGACGCGCAGAAGCCTCGCAAGTTCGACCTGAACACGATCAAGTAAGATGGAAGCTGTCAACAGCCTCGGCCGTCGTAAGACCGCAGTAGCACGGGTGGTGCTCACCGAAGGAACCGGTTTGATCACCGTGAACGGCCGCGAAGGCGCCGATTATTTCCCGGTCACCACCCAGCGCTTCAAGCTGGAGCAACCCTTCAAGCTCACCGAAACGGTGGGTAAGTACGATGTCACCGCCACCGTGGATGGAGGTGGTATCACCGGCCAGGTGGACGCCGTGCGTTTGGGTATCGCCCGAGCACTGGTGAAGATCGACGCCGAACACAAACCGAAACTCAAGGCCGAAGAACTCATGACCCGTGACCCACGCGCTGTGGAACGGAAGAAGTTCGGACGCAAGAAAGCGCGCAAGCGTTACCAGTTCAGCAAGCGTTAAGGTCCCAACGCTTGTTCAGGATCCAATCCCGCTGGACTCTTCCGCCCTACGGCGGAAGGCTACCAGCGGGATGCCTGTATCAACGGGAACAAGGAAAGTGAATTGAACAACATGGCACGTCTCGAATTCAAACAGTTGCTCGACGCTGGTGTCCACTTCGGTCACCTCAAGCGCAAGTGGAACCCGAACATGGCTCCCTACATCTTCGACGAGAAGAAAGGGATCCACATCATCGACCTCAACAAGACCGCAGTGAAGCTGGAAGAGGCTGCTGCGGCCATGAAGAACATCGCTCGTGGTGGCAAGAAGATCCTCTTTGTAGCCACCAAGAAGCAGGCGAAGGACATCGTGACCGAGAAGGTGAAGCCCACCGGCATGCCCTACGTCACGGAGCGTTGGAGCGGCGGTATGCTCACCAACTTCGGTACCATCCGGCGTACGATCAAGAAGATGGCCACCATCGATCGCATGAAGACCGATGGCACCTTCGACAACATGAGCAAGCGCGAGCGCCTGCAAGTGAGCCGCCAGCGCGAGAAGATGGAGAAGAACCTGGGTTCCATCGCGGACCTCACCCGTCTGCCCAGCGCCCTGTTCATCGTGGACATCGTGAAGGAACACATCGCCGTAGCCGAGGCGAAGAAGTTGAACATCCCCACCTTCGCGATGGTGGATACCAACAGCGACCCCACCAAGGTCGACTTCCCGATCCCTGCCAACGACGATGCCACCAAGAGCATCGAACTCATCATCGACACGATGATCGCCGCCATCAACGAGGGCGTTGAAGAGCGCAAGAACGACAAGAACGCCGTGGACGAGAACGACGCCGAAGAAGGTGCCGAGGAGAACGCGGCCGAAGTGGAGGCTGGCGATGAAGCCGCCGCTACGGAAGAGAACAACTAGTCAACAGGACGCGCAACGAACGGACGGCGTGCCCGTCCGGATCAACCACCGTCCACGACCGAAACAACATGAGCACCATGGCGATCTCCGCAGCTGATGTGAACAAACTGCGCCAAATGACCGGCGCAGGTATGATGGATTGCAAAAAGGCCCTTACCGAGGCCAATGGCGACTTCGATGCCGCCATCGACGTACTGCGCAAACAAGGCCAGAAAGTGGCCGCGAAACGCGCCGACCGCGACGCCACCGAAGGCCTCGTTCTCGCCAAGACCAACGCCGACAGCACCGTGGGTGTGTTGGTCTGCGTGAACTGCGAGACCGACTTCGTGGCCAAGAACGCCGACTTCACGGCCATGGCCGAGCGCATGACCGCGATCGCTTTGGAAAAGGGTATCAACAGCGTGGAAGCCCTCAAAGGCGCGGCCTACGACAGCAATGGCATGACCATCGCCGAAAAGCTGATCGAACAGACCGGCGTGATCGGCGAGAAGATCGACGTGAGCGCTTGCTCCGAGGTGAAGGCTCCATTCGTTTACGCCTACAACCACCCCGGCAACAAAGTGGCCAGCTTGGTCGGCTTGAACAAGGCCGGCTTCGACCTCGCCGCGAAGGATGTGGCCATGCAGGTGGCGGCCATGGGCCCCGTGGCACTGGACAAGGCCAGCACACCACAGAGCGTGATCGACAAGGAACTGGAGATCGGTAAGGAACTCGCCATCCAGGAGGGCAAGCCTGCCGACATGGCCGAGAAGATCGCCCAGGGCCGTTTGAACAAGTTCTTCAAGGAAAGCACCCTGCTCGCCCAAGAGTTCATCAAGGACAACAAGATGAGCGTGGAGCAATACCTGAAGAGCCAGGACAAGGACCTCACGGCCACGGACTTCAAGCGTCACTCCCTCACGGTCTGATGCTGATCGATAATCCATAGAAGAGGGGGGCTTCGGCCTCCCTCTTTTTATTTTGCCCCACCTCCGACACATGGCCAACAAATACAAGCGCATCCTCCTGAAGCTCTCCGGCGAGAGCCTCATGGGCAACAAGTCCTACGGCATCGACAACGAGCGCCTGAACCAATACGCCGACGAGATCATCGCGATCGCCAATGCCGGCGTGCAGGTGGCCGTGGTGATCGGTGGTGGCAACATCTACCGTGGTATGCAGGCCGAAGGCGCCATCGACCGCGTCCAAGGCGACCATATGGGCATGCTCGCCACGGTGATCAACAGCCTCGCCCTGCAAAGCGCTTTGGAGGCCAAGCAGTACAAGACCCGCTTGCTCACGGCCATCAAGATGGAGCAGATCGCCGAGCCGTTCATCCGGCGCAGGGCCGTGCGCCACTTGGAGAAAGGTCGCATCGTGATCTTCGGTGCAGGTACGGGAAACCCGTATTTCACCACCGATACCGCGGCCAGTTTGCGAGCCATCGAGATCGAAGCCGACGTGATCCTGAAGGGCACGCGTGTGGACGGCATCTACACCGCCGACCCGGAGAAGGACAAGAACGCCACCAAATACGACCGCGTTTCCTTTGACGAGGTCTACAAAATGGGGCTGAACGTGATGGACATGACCGCCTTCACCCTGTGCAAGGAGAACAACCTGCCCATCATCGTCTTCGACATGAACAAGCCGGGCAACCTCGGTCGTTTGGTCTCCGGCGAAGCCGTGGGTACGCTCGTCACCCTCTGATCGAGCGAACCACCCGTTACTTTTGCGCCTCCGAAACGAATAGCGATGATCGATACCGCCGCCGCCCTGAAGACCTGTGAAGAGCACATGAGCAAAGCCGTTGACCACCTGGACAACGAGTTGCAGAAGATCCGTGCCGGTGCCGCCACGCCCAGCATGCTCGAGAGCGTGCGCGTGGATTACTACGGCCAGATGGTGCCGCTCTCCCAAGTGGCCTCGGTGAACACCGGTGATGCACGCACCCTGTTCGTGAAGCCCTGGGAGAAGAAGATGATCGATGCCATCGAGAAGGCCATCATCGGGGCGAACCTTGGCTTCAATCCGAGCAACAACGGCGAAAGCGTGATCATCCATGTGCCCATGCTCACGGAGGAGCGTCGCAAGGGCCTCTCCAAAGCGGCGCATGCCGAGGGAGAGCACGCCAAGGTGGGCATCCGCAGCAGCCGGCAGAAAGCGATGGAGACCATCAAAGCCGCGAAGAAGGACGGCCTGCCCGAAGATGCCGCCAAAGGCATGGAAGCCGAGGTGGAGAAACTCACCGGCATCTACAACAAGAAAGTGGACGCTTTGGTGAGCGCGAAGGAGAAGGACATCATGAAGGTCTGATCACCACGATCGGTCCATGAAAGGCGGCTCAACGGCCGCCTTTTCCATTTAGGCCCATACGGGTGAGCCCTCACTACAATTCCTGCACATCTCAATGCTACTCCTCGACTTCAGCAGCGAACGCCTGAAGTCGTTGTAGGCGGCGCTATGCCATAGTTCGCGAAAGCTGTGCGTGCGTAGGTCGCCGAGCACGTGGTGGGCATCCTTGTCGAAACAGCAAGGCACCACGCGACCATCCCAGGTGATCACACAGCTGTGCCACATCTTCCAGCAATCGTCCTGTAGTTTGTTCTTCACTTCCCAAATGCCGCTCGCGTTGCGCCGGTAGCGCGCATACTTCTCCTGCACGGGGATCAAGGGATGGTCATCCTTCGGCTCGTAGATCTGCGCGGTCTTCAGCCATAGATCATCCACGCCGACCTTCTTGGCCAATGCGCGCGCTTCGGGGATCTGGTGCTCGTTCGGCTTCACCACCAGGAATTGGAACACCACGTGCGGCGTCAGGCTCTTCAGCCTCTTCTTCCACTTCACGATACGCTCGGCACCTTCGATCACCTTGGCCAATTCGCCCTCACGGCGGTAAGACGAATAAGTGGATTGATCGGTCCCGTCCAACGAGATGATCAACCGGGAAAGCCCACTGCGGACCGTGGCTTCCGCCTTCTCCTCCGTAAGGAAGTGCGCGTTGGTGCTGGTGTTGGTGTACAAGCCCTTCCGGCTGGCCAGCGAGACCATGTCCAGGAAGTTCGGGTTGATGTACGGCTCACCTTGGAAATAGAAGGTGAGCGCCCAGAGGTCGTCGCCCAGTTCATCCATCACCCGCGCGAAGAGGTCCTGTTTCAGGTTGCCGGTGGGCCGTGTGAAGGAGCGCAGACCACTGGGGCATTCCGGGCAGCGCAGGTTGCACGCCGTGGTGGGCTCGAAGCTGATGCTGAAGGGTAGCCCGCCGATCCGGGGTTCTTTGCTGCGTTTGGCGTGCTGGTAGCTGGTCCACAAAGCGGTGGCGTTCCTCAGCCGGCGCGGGGTGGCCTTGCGTGACCACTCGAACGCATCGCGGATGGGAGCCAGCATGGGTGCAAGTTAGGACGTGCCGAATGGCTGTTACTTTTCGGCGGGTCTTCACGTCGTACCAGGGACGCTCCCTCCCGTCCAGCCATGCGAACCACCACACTACGCATTCTTCTTGCGTTGCTTCCCATCAGCGGTAGTGCCCAATCCATCATCCAAGGACGGGTGGTGGACGAGGCGACCAAGGAAGCCCTCGCTTTCGTGCACGTGCTGCCTGCCGGCGCCCAAGAAGGGGTGACCAGCGATATCGACGGTCGCTTCGCCATCCAGGTGCCCGAACAACCGATCGCCCTCCGCTTCAGCTATGTGGGTTATGCGCCCTTGGAGATACGGGCCACCGCAGGGGCGCCGCTGATCGTGGCCATGCGGCGCAACGCCGTGGAACTCGCAGCGGTGGACATCCTACCGACCGAGAACCCGGCCCATCGCATCATCGACAAGTGCCGCGAAGGACGCAAAGTGAACGACGGTATGCGCGAGCGGAGCTACCGGTACATGAGCTACAGCAAGACCATCTTCACCGCGGAGATGGATACGGCCGTGGTGGTGGATACCACGATGGTGGCCGACACGGCGCAAGTGGCCGAGGTGGATAGCAGCGACCTGGAAATGCGGCAGTTCCTGGAGAGCCAGTACTTCTTCCTGATGGAAAGTGCGACGCGGAAGAGCTTCATTCCTCCTGCCGCGGAGAAGGAGGAGGTACTGGCCATGCGGGTGAGTGGCCTGAAGGACCCCTCTTTCCTGGCGTTGGCGGCGCAGACCAAGACCTTCAGCATCTACGAGCCGCAGATCAGCATCTCGGAGAAGTTCTACATGGGGCCATTGGCTCCAGGCAGCACCAAGAAGTACCTCTTCCTGATCCAGGACACCCTGTACCAAGGTGCTGACAGTGTTTTCGTGATCAGCTACAAACCGCGCAGAGGCACGAAGTTCAACGGCTTGGTCGGGCTCCTCTACATCAACACCAACGGCTACGCGGTGCAGAACGTGACCGCAGAGGCCGCCGAGCGCGATGCTGCCGCGAGCATCCGCTTCCAGCAGTTGCATGAACGGGTGGATGGCAAGGCGTGGTTCCCGGTCCAGCTGAACGCGTTCATCTACCTGGATAATGCAATGATCAACGGGTACGTGCCTTATGGCGTCACCCGCACCTACCTGAAGGACATCGAAGTGGATGCCGATGTGGCACGCAAAGAGGTGCGTGGACCGGAACTGGTGATGGATCGACTGAGCGTGCGGCAGGATGAAGCTTATTGGGCGGCCCTACGCACCGACTCGCTCGACGCGAAGGCCCTGAAGACCTACCATGTGATCGACAGCCTGGGCGCCGAGGTGGACCTGGACCGTAAGGTGAAATGGCTTTCTGCGTTGGCAACAGGACGCTTGCCGATCGGCCCCGTGGACCTGTTGTTGGACAAGGTGATGCGGTATAACGGTTATGAAGGGTTCCGCCTGGGTGCCGGTTTCGCCACGAATGATCGTGTAACCCGTTATGCGAGCATCGGGGGCTATGCGGGTTATGGCTTCCGCGACGAGAATTGGAAGTACGGCGGTTTCCTCGTGGTGAAGCCGTGGTATGGGCGTGATATCTCCTTGAAGGGATTCCACGAACTGGACGTGCTGGAAAGCGGCGGTGTCGCTTTCGAGGGACCGCGGCCCTTGCTCACCAACGAGAGCACCCGTTGGCTCTATGTGGATCGAATGGATCATTACGAACGCAGCGGTGCCCAGTTCGCTTTCCGTGTGGGTTCGGCACTGCGCTTCTGGGCTGGCGCGGAACGCGAAACACGCGAGAACAGGCTGGGGTACCAATACGTGGATCGAAGGAGTGAGGCCGTTGCCCTGCTGCGTGATCGGTTCACCACCGGTGGGTTCACCTTCGGTATGCGCTTCGCCTTCCGCGAGCGCATGGCCCGTTTACCGGACCGCGAGATCTCCCTCGGTACCCGTTGGCCCATCCTGCTCGTTTCGGCTTTCCGGTCGGTGGATGGCATGTTCGGTGGGGAACTGGAGACCTGGCGGTTGAACGCGGCGATCGACAAGACCTTCCACCTGCGGTTGGTGGGTGACCTCAGCGTGCGGCTCATGGGGGGTATCGCGGACCGGAACGCACCCTATCCCTACCTCTACAACCTGCGCGGGACCAATGCCTTCGACCAGCAGCAGCACGAAGCTGGGCGCAAGCTGCTCGTAGCTGCGGACAACACCTTCCAGACCATGCGGCCCAATGAGTACCTCGCCGACCGGTACATGGCCTTGCACCTGAGACACAGTTTCGGTACCCTGCTGGTGAAGGGCAAGCACTTCAAACCACGTCCGGGCCTTGTTTATAATGCAGCGATCGGCGAATTGGCCCGGCCTGAACTGCACCGAGGCCTATCGTTCGCGGCCATGGGCGTACCTTATCTGGAGGGTGGTGTGGTGCTGGACGGTCTCTTCAGTACCCTGGGCGTTGGCGCCTATTACCGCCATGGAGCAGGGATGTTCGAGGACACGTTGGACAACTTCGCCTTCAAGCTGACCGCGAGTTTCGCGTTCTGAGAAGGGCATTCCTCCGCGTATTTCGCACCTTTGCCCGTCCCGGTGGTAGCTCCCGTGCTTCACCAGGAGCGCAGATATGTGGGCATGGCTGGCGAATAGAGTACTCCGCAACCGGATCGCGATATTGATCGCGGTGGCGCTGTGCACCGTGTTGCTGGGGTACAAGGCCACCCAGGTGCAGATGAACTACAAGCACGGCGGTCTCCTTCCGAAGACCGACAGTGCTTACGTGGAGTACGAGCGCTTCCTGCGCACCTTCAGCGAGGATGGGAACGTGATGGTGGTGGGTACGCAGGGCGAACAGCTCTACACCCCGAAGAACTTCGGCGCGTGGTATGCCTTGGGGAACGATCTCCGCAGCATCTACGGCGTCGATAGCATCTTTTCCGAGGCGCATCTCTACGAGCTCGTGCGCGATGATAGTCTGAAGCGCTTCACGGTGCAGCGAGTCATGCGAGGGGCACCGGTGGATCAGGCGGAGATGGACTCCATCCTGGCCCACGTGCGCGCTCTGCCGTTCTATGACGGGCTGCTCTTCAACGACAGCACCAAGGCCAGCTTGATGATGGTGTTCGTGAACGCCAAGCTATTCGATACCGACGAACGACAAGGCGTGGTGGCGAAGGTGGAGGAACGTGTGGCGCGTTTCGGTGCGGACACCGGCATGCCCGTGCACGTGAGCGGTCTGCCGTGGATACGGGTGAAGAGCACGCAACTGGTGAAGGGGGAGATGCCCTTGTTCATGGGCCTCAGCCTGGCGCTGTGCGGTCTATTGCTCCTGTTGTTCTTCCGCAGCTGGCGCGTGATGTGGATCTGCCTTGGCGTGGTGGCCATCAGCGTGATCTGGAGCTTCGGTGCCATGGCCCTGCTGGGATACAAGATCACCATCCTGCAATCGGTGATCGCTCCTCTGGTCATCGTTACCGGCGTACCGAACTGCGTTTTCCTGATCAATGCGTACCACTACGAGTTCGTGCGTCATGGTAACAAGATCAAGTCGCTCCAACGGGTCATCAGCCGCATCGGAGCTGCGGCGTTCATGACCAACGCCACTACCGCGGTGGGCTTCACCACGTTCTGCTTCACTTCCAGCGATACCCTCAAGGAATTCGGTTGGGTCGCCACCATCGGCATCATGGTGCTTTGGGCCCTCAGCATGCTGCTGATCCCGATCCTCTTCAGCTTCATGCCCGCTCCAAAGCCACGCCACCTGAGCCACTTGGACCGGCACTGGCTGGACCGTGCGGTGGAGTGGATCGTGACCGTCTCCAAGCAACGTCGTCCGTTGATCTACTCCATCACGACCTTCCTGACCGTGTTGGCGTTCATCGGCATCTTCCGCATGAAGGACGAGAGCCGCATCGTGGATGATCTACCGGAGGATAACCCAGTCCTCACCGACCTGCGATTCTTCGAGTCCAACTTCAAGGGTGTGATGCCATTGGAGATCCTGGTGGACACCCGCAAGAAAGGCGGCGCGTTGACGGACCCCACGCTGAAGCGCATCGTGAAGCTGGAGGATACACTGGACACGTATCCCGAGTTCAGCAAGGCCATCACGATAGCCGATGCCGTTAAATTCACCAAGCAGGCTTTCTATGGGGGAAATCCAGAGAAATACGCCCTGTTGAACAGCACGGATAAGGCCTTCATCATGCCCTACCTGGAAGGTGCTCAGGGCAAAGAGGGAATGGCCCGGTCGTTCATCGACAGCACGCGGCAGACCACCCGGGTAACGGTTCAAATGGCGGATGTTGGCACCACGCGGATGGAAGGCTTGCTCGACCGGTTGCGCATGCAGGTGGACAGCCTCTTCGATCCGGCGAAGTACATCGTCACCTTCACGGGCACTTCGGTCGTCTTCCTGAAAGGGAGCAGCTACTTGGTCGATAACCTCATCACCAGCCTTTTCTGGGCGGTGGTGATCATCGTGGCCTTGATGGCCTTGCTCTTCAACTCGTTCCGCATCCTGGTCGTGGCGCTCATCCCCAACATGATACCGCTGCTCTTCACCGCCGGGCTCATGGGTTTCTTCCACATCCCGATCAAGCCCAGCACCATGCTCGTGTTCGGTATCGCGCTCGGCATCGCCGTGGATAATGCCATCCACTTCCTGGCGCGCTACCGCTTGGAACTGAAACTGACCGGCAACGATCTTCAAAAAAGCGTGGACCTCGCGACCCGTGAAGTGAGCGTGGGGATCATCTACACCAGCGTGGTGCTGCTCGCGGGCTTCTCGCTCTTCGGCTTTTCGCATTTCGGCGGGATCCGCGCGCTCGGGATACTCACCACCATCACCCTGCTGGTGGCGATGCTCACGAACCTTCTGGTGTTGCCGGCGTTGTTGTTGAGCCTGAACAGGCACATCATGAGCAAGGCTTTCCAAGAGCCGATGTTGGAGATCCTTGATGAGGAGGAGGATATCGAGTTGATGGAGTTGAAGCTCGACAAGCCCACGCCGGAGGCCGGGGCGCCAGAAGACGATGAGATGGACCAACGTTGACCGACTTCCATGAAAGGGATCATTCTCGCCGGTGGATCCGGCACTCGCCTACATCCGCTGACCCTCGCGGTGAGCAAACAGTTGATGCCGGTGTACGACAAGCCGATGATCTATTACCCGCTCAGCACCCTCATGGCGGCGGGCATCCGGGAGATACTCATCATCAGCACGCCACATGACCTGCCGAATTTCCAGAAGCTCCTTGGGGATGGCAAGGCACTGGGCTGCACCTTCACCTATGCGGAGCAGAAGGTCCCCAACGGCCTCGCCCAAGCGTTCGTGATCGGCCGTGAGCATGTGGGCTCCGATAGCACCGCCCTCATCCTCGGTGACAATATCTTCTATGGTTCCGGCCTGGGGCGCAAGCTGAGCGAGCATACCCAGCCCGCGGGGGGGCTCGTGTTCGCCTATCACGTCAGCGACCCTGAACGGTATGGTGTGGTGGAGTTCGACGCGCAGAACCGTGTGCTGAGCATCGAGGAGAAGCCCGCGGTCCCGAAGAGCAACTATGCCGTACCAGGTCTCTATTTCTACGCCAACGATGTGGTTGACATCGCTCGCGACCTGCGACCCAGTGCCCGCGGCGAGTACGAGATCACCGACGTGAACAAGGAGTACCTGCGGCAAGGCCGCCTGAAGGTGGAGATCCTCGACCGTGGCACCGCCTGGTTGGACACGGGTACCTTCGCTTCCCTCACACAGGCCGGTCAGTTCGTGCAGGTCATCGAAGAACGCCAGGGTCTGCGCATCGGCTGTATCGAGGAAGTGGCCTACAAGAAAGGCTTCATCGATGCGGAGCAACTCGAGCGTCTGGCACAGCCACTGATGAAGAGCGGTTACGGCGAGTACTTGATGAAACTGCTGCGCGCGTGATGACCGGACACCGGGCCTTGTTCGACGCGCACGTGGAGCGTTGGATAGCCGCGCTTCCTCCGGGAGGTTTGTACGAACCGATGGCCTATCTCCTTCGGCTCCCTGCCAAGCGCATCCGTCCGGTGCTGACCATGATGGCCTGTGAGCTCTTCGGCGGTCGTTCTGAGGAGGTGCTGGATCAGGCATTGGGTATCGAACTCTTCCACAATTTCACCTTGATGCACGACGACATCATGGACGCCGCGTCCCTGAGGCGTGGTAGGCCCACCGTGCATGCCAAGTGGAACACGAACACGGCCATCCTGAGCGGCGATGCCATGTTGGTGATGGCCTATCAGTGCATTGGCACGGGATCGGGCGTGTTGGATGTCTTCAGCACGCACGCGCTCGATGTATGCAAAGGCCAGCAACTCGACATGGAATTCGAGCAGCGCAGTGATGTGAGCCTAGCCGAATACCGTGAGATGATCCGCCTGAAGACCGCGGTCCTCCTCGCCGCATCATTGCGCATCGGCGCCATCAGAGCAGGAGCATCAGTGGTGGATCAGGACCGCATCGGTGCCTTCGGAGAGAACCTCGGCCTGGCCTTCCAGTTGCGCGATGATCTGCTCGATGCGTTCGGCGAGTCGCAGATCACCGGGAAGGAGCAAGGTGGCGACTTGCGCAACGGCAAGAAGACATGGTTGCTCATCCGTGGCCTTGAATGCGAACAGGCAGCGGGAACAAGGGTGCTGCAACAACAGCTGGAACGGTCTCCATTGGACCGCGATGTTCCCGCTATGGTGAACGCTCTTCGTGTGCTCGGGGTCCACGCAGAAGCGGAAGCCGAGGTAAGACGTTTGGAAGCGATGGCGACATCGAGTTTGGAGGCCGTGGATCCTGATCGTGTGCGCACCGCGCCACTGTTCGCGCTTGCAGAGGCACTACGGGTGCGTGCGACTTAGCGCAGCAGATCCCGCAACGCAGGTTCCAGCGCTGGGTGCTTGAACCGGAATCCGGTGTCGATGAGCCGCCGCTGCGAAGCACGGGAACCTTCAAGGAGGATCGTGGACAACTCGCCAAGTATCGATCGCAAGACGAACGCGGGCACGTTAGGCAGGAAGTAGGGCCTGCGCATCACGCGTGAGAGGGTCCGCATCAACGTGTCGTTCGTCACATCATTACCGGTGTTCACATTGTAGGCCCCGCGGAAGGCTTCATTGAACAAGGACTCTTGATAGATGCGGATCAGGTCGTCCACATGGACCCAAGGGACCCATTGGCGGCCAGAGCCCAATGCCGAAGCAGCGCCGAAACGCGCAGGCATGGCCAGTTTCTTCAACGCGCCACCTTCGCGTGCCAACACCATGGGTGTGCGCAGCTTCACCACCCGGGTGATCTTCGACCATTCATCTACAGCTTCCTCCCACGCCACACTGATCCGGGCGATCGTATCCTTCCCAGCGGGATCCGTTTCCACGAAGACATGGTCCGTGGTGGTAGCGCCGTAGTAGTTGATGCCGGCCGCACTGACGAAGGCCACCGGCGTGGACCCATGCGCAAGCACCGCTTTCATTAGCAGTCGCGCTGACGCGGCCCGACTGGCGATGAGCTCGTCCACTCGCGTCTTGCTCCAGCGCGCATCAGCGATACCTGCACCTGCCAAGTGTACGATGTGCGATACTCCTACAAGGCACTCGGGGTCGACGAAGCCCTTGGCCACATCCCACCTGAAGTGGTGCGTTCCACCGTGGAGCGAAGAACCGCGTCCAAGCGTGTGGATCGTATGGCCTTGCCCTTGAAGTGCGCTGCGCAATGCGGTGCCGATGAGGCCCGAAGCGCCGGTGATCAAAACGGTGGCCATGTGTCTCCTTTGTGCAAAGAGAACACGAGGCCGATCGGTTGGTTCAGCACTTCACAATGATCAACAGGGTCATTGCACCACGATCCGTTCCACATGCCGCGCCCCGGAAGGCAGGGATCGCAGGTGCACCAACAAGACCCCGGTATGCTCGGCGGGTACTTCGATGAGCGCTGAACCGCCGTGTTGGGGTGGAAGACTCCGGTGATGGAGCAGACGTCCATCCGCGGAGAGGAGCGTGACCTCCGTTGGGTGGGGCAAGTCGCTTATCCAAAGGTGATGCCCTTGTGACGGATCTTGCTGAACACGAGGGATGAACGACCGCAGCTCTTCCGATCCCGCCGTGATGCAGGCCGGTTCGTTGGAAGCCAAGGTGACCACGGAAAGAACCGACGAGGCGCTGCACGGAGGCTGGCCAACGGTATAGGTGTGGATCCCGTTCAGCGAAAGACCTGGTGTGAAGATGCCGTTGGTCGGCTCGCCGTTCGGATCCACCCATTGCCCACTAAGGGTCGGGAATCCGTTAAGGCTGTCGAGCATGGCGAACGGCGCTCCATTCTCACACACGGTCGCAGTTCCGTTGATCCCCGGGTTCGGGGCACTCGTGACCACGATGTCGTAAGCGTAGGTGCGCGTTCCGGCATAGGGGCAGGAGTTGTCGGTGGCCGTAATGGTGAATGGATAGGAGCCGGTCGTGACAGGGTCCCAGCAGAGCTGTACGACCGCGGGGTTCGTCCCGGCGATCGACAACGTAGCGCCCGGGAGGCTGGAGGCCAGGTCCGTACTGAGCAGGAGCTGCTGGCCCACGTCAGGATCCGTGATGGTGATGGATGCGCAGAACGCTCCGGTGCCGCAGACCGAAAGGGAGCGGTCGCCAACGATGCTGGCGGGTCCTGTGCTTGCCGTGAACGTGCCACTCGATGCCGAAGGTGGTTGGTTGTTACAGGCGGTGACCACGAAGAGGAAGTCGCGCATCACTTTTCCAAGTACTTGACCGTTCGTTCCGGTTTCTGTCACCTCCACCACCACGATGATGGCGCCTGCGGCTGAAGGGACGAAGCGCACCTCGCCGGTCACAGGGTCGATGGTCATTCCGTCGAAGGGTTCGGCCCCGCTATAGCCACCACCGTAGAGCACAGGCAGTGGAGCTGGGCTCCCGAAGCGGGCATCGATCAGCGCGTAGCTCAATGTGTTCCCTTCGGCATCCAGTGCGCTCGCATCATGGCTCACCTCTTGGCCTACGCAGACCGTCGGTACCGTGTTGTTCACGAATTCCGGAGCGGCATTGCAGATGCCGCCTGGATTGTTCACGATCGTTTCCAGATAGAGACCTGGTGTACCTTGTACGTTCAGTGAACTACCCCTACAACAGATGAACCAATTGATCACCCAATTGGTACACGGACTAAGGAAAACGGTGGCCCGGTAGGTGGCAAGACTGTAACCCTGCAGGGTGCCCCCGTTGCAGGTACTGTTGGGAAGCTCCGAAGGACACAAGGAGGAGACCTCTTCAACGGTCACCGGTTGCAGTGCATTCAACGTGAAATTCACTCCGCAGTCGTTCGAGAGGTAGATGCTCTGCGGGAGAAGTTGCCCTCCGGCACAGTCACTGAACAATTGCAGCGTGATCTCATGGAAATTCCCGCCCGTACACCGAGTGGTGATGGAGCCCCCAGCATAGTGGTCTGCGCGACTTTCAACGAAGGGGAGTACGACGAACGCGAGAAGGAGATGCCGGATACGCATACGGTGAGTTTATTGACCGCGTGAAGATACACGGTCAGCAAGAGCAGGTCCAGTACGGATCTACCGCGCGCGATCGAGGGTCTTCAAGTCCTCGTCGATGAAGCCTTCCTTCTTGCCGAAGATGGCGGCATCATCCCGCATGTACATGAGCTCGCCCGTGCCCACGTTGAAGATCCGCTTGAAGCAATGCTTGTTCTTGTTCTCGCCGGTGATGACGACATCGCTGATGGTGATGCCTTTGTCCTGTTTCTCCAAGGCGCCACCGAGCTGGGACAGGGCCATCACCTGGCATGGTGCAGCGTAGAACTCCTTCACCTTGGCGGCGTCGGGCAGGCTCTTGTCCGCATGTTCCTGGGCCATCCATAGCTCCGTATCGCGTACCAAGCGGTTGCGCGAGGCGTAGGTGCGGTCCGCGGTGGTCTTGTCCGTGATCTTCCCGGTCTCCACCATGGTCAAGTAGTTCTGAAGGTGTTTCAGGTACACATCCAGCAGGCGTGCCAAGCCCTTTTCGTTGATGGCCTTGGTGTCGATCTGGATGAAGGCCAACTCTTGTTCAGCTGGGATGCTCGTGAACTGGTCGTCCGTTTGAGCGAGCACTTCCCCTTTTTTAGGCTTCCAGCCCTTCACCAAGGTGAGGAATGTGGCATCGAACTTCACCGGATCGGTCTTGCGGGTCTTGAGCAGATAGGTGCGGTCCGGGGATATGGGCTGTGTGGCGAGTTGCGCCGTGCTCACGAACTCCACCTCGCCGGTGAGCTTCCAGATGGCTTTGGCGCTCTCCAACATCGTGCGGTTGTAGGGCGAATCGGCGGCGTCCAGCACCACCACGGTCTTGGTGGCTTTGGCGGCTTTCACCGCATTGGCATCGAACGTGCCATATTGGGCGTGTACCGAAGTTGCGGCGAGGAGTGCGGCGATGGCCAGGGGACGGATCTGCATGTGTTTCGTGTCGTTGTACGATGCGCGGCGAAAATAGTGCCACATACCGCCCACCTTTGTGCGAGTTCTCCACACCATGGACAAGTCCTTGTCAAGATCCGACCAACAGGGCATACGGCTCCATCTGGACCGTGCCGAGGTGCTTGCAGCTACGGTGGATCAACTGCGCAAGGACTTGGCGGTGGGGCAGGAGGCGATCATACCACCGGATGATCCCGCGAATGCCTTCGAACACCTGCAGGCCCAGGTAGAGCCGATACTTCAGGGCTTGTCCGCATCCGGTGACCATGCCTTGCGTGTGGCCATGTACCGCGTCGACATCGCAGAAGCCCACCTTCGCCGGACCCTCGATCGCGGTGGATCGGACGCGTTGGCAGGTGAAGTGGTACTGAGGGCTTTGCAAAAGGTGCTAACGCGTATGCGGTTCGCCGGGCGCTATTGAATCCGCCCTTCCACCGCAACACGAGGGCGAACGGTCGTACTTGGAAACATGTGCTTGCCTTTCGCCGTATAGCGCGCTCGCCCGTAGCTAACTTTGCACGGCCGTTCCGGCTTCCGAATGGATAAGTACTCCTACCTCAGCAATGTCGACAGCGCTTGGCTGGACGATCTGTACCAACAATACCAGCAGGATCCCGCCAGCGTGGAGACCGGATGGGCGCGGTTCTTCGAGGGGTTCGAGTTCGCGAAGTCCGTTCAAGGGGAAGGGGATAGCACCCTGACGGCGACCAAGGGAGCGCCAAGCCCAGGTGGGAACGAGCGCTTCGAGAAGGAATTCAAGGTCATCGACCTGATCAATGCCTACCGGCAACGCGGGCACCTCTTCACCAAGACCAACCCGGTGCGCGATCGGCGGAAGTATGCCCCGCCGCTAGACCTGGAGACCTATGGCTTGGCCAACTCGGATCTGGATACCGTCTTCAGCGCAGGGAATGAGGTAGGCATCGGACCGGCAAAGCTGCGCGACATCGTGGCGCTGTTGGAACAAACGTATTGCGAGAGCATCGGCGCG
This sequence comes from Flavobacteriales bacterium, assembly GCA_016787985.1. GTDB lineage: Bacteria > Bacteroidota > Bacteroidia > Flavobacteriales_F > PHOS-HE28 > PHOS-HE28. Next base: position 16,193 of record JAEUTC010000029.1, read on the forward strand.
GAATTCAAATTCATCCGCAACCCGGAGAAGGTGCGTTGGTTGCAACAACGCATGGAAAGCACGCGCAATGTGCCCGTGTTCACCATCGAGCAGAAGAAGGAGATCCTGGAGAAGTTGAACGAAGCGGTGGTGTTCGAGCGCTTCTTGGGAAAGAAGTTCATCGGGGCCAAACGGTTCAGCATCGAAGGTGCCGAAGCCCTGATCCCGGCATTGGATACGGTGATCGAACATGGCGCGGAACTCGGCATCACGGAATACGTGATCGGCATGGCCCACCGCGGGCGCCTCAATGTCCTGGCCAATACCCTGCGCAAGAGCTACGATCAGATCTTCAGCGAGTTCGAGGGCAAGGATTACGAAGACCAGCTCGTGGAGGGCGATGTGAAGTACCACATGGGCTACAGCAGCATGCTGAAGACCAATTCGGGCAAGGATGTGCGGTTGACCCTGGCTCCGAACCCGAGCCACCTGGAAACGGTGGGGCCCATCATGCAAGGCATCTCTCGCGCCATCATCGAGCACGATGACGACTTCGCCAAAGGCATCACCGCACCCATCCTCATTCATGGCGATGCGGCCGTGGCCGGCCAGGGTGTCGTTTACGAAGTGGTGCAGATGGCGGGTCTGAAGGCCTACGAGGTCGGTGGTACCATCCATATCGTGGTGAACAACCAGGTGGGTTTCACCACCAACTACATCGATGCGCGCACCAGCACCTACTGCACCGATGTGGCCAAGGTGACGCAGTGCCCGGTGTTCCACGTGAACGGTGATGATGCCGAGGCCGTGGCCTACACCATGAAGCTGGCCATGGATTACCGCCAGAAGTATGGCACCGACATCTGGGTGGATATCCTGTGCTACCGCAAACACGGGCACAACGAGGGCGACGAGCCCAAGTTCACGCAGCCCTTGTTGTACAAGAAGATCGCGAAGCACCCGGATCCACGTGCCATCTACACGCAGAAGTTGATCGACAGTGGGGTGGAAGGTGCCGAAGACCTCGCGCGTCAAATGGAGGAGTCGTTCACCCAGATGTTGGATGATCGCCTGAGCGAGGCGAAGCAGGTGCGTGTGGGCCGCATCACCAATTTCATGGAAGAACGTTGGAAGGGCTTCAAACGCGCCGAACCGAAGGACTTCCTCAAGTCCCCGGCCACCGGGGTGAAGAAGGAGGTCCTCCAACTCATCGGTGAGAAGTTGAGCAGCCTCCATCCGGACGGCAAGCAGTTCTTCAGCAAGCTCGAGAAGATACTCGGCGACCGCAAGCGGATGATGGAGACGGGCCAACTCGATTGGAGCATGGGCGAACTCCTCGCATACGGTTCGCTCCTGGTCGAAGGCCATCCCGTGCGCTTCACCGGACAGGATGTGGAGCGCGGCACCTTCAGCCACCGTCATGCCGTGGTGAAGGTCGAGGACAGCGAGGAGGAGTTCATCCACCTGAAGCACATCCAGGAAGGTCAGGCACTGCTGCAGATCTACAACTCCTTGTTGAGCGAGTATGCCGTGCTCGGTTTCGAATACGGTTATGCGCTCGCGAGGCCAAACGCCCTCACCATTTGGGAAGCACAGTTCGGCGATTTCGTGAACGGCGCCCAGATCGTGCTGGACCAGTACCTCTGCTGTGCCGAGGAGAAATGGGGCACGCAGAACGGCGTGGTGTTGTTGCTTCCGCACGGCTACGAAGGACAGGGCGCCGAGCATAGCAGTGCACGGATGGAGCGTTTCCTCCAGAGCTGTGCCGACCTCAACATGGTGGTGGCGAATTGCACTACACCGGCCAATTTCTTCCATGTACTGCGCCGCCAGCTGGCGTGGGATTTCCGCAAGCCACTGGTGGTGTTCACCCCGAAGAGCCTGTTGCGCCATCCCCGGTGCGTGAGCGCGTTGGAGGAGTTCACCACGGGCGGATTCCAGGAGCTCATTGATGATGCGACGGCTGATCCGAAAGCCGTTCGTACCGTGATCTTCACCCAAGGGAAGGTACACTATGACCTGGCCGAGCATCGCGAGAAGAACGGGATAACCGATACCGCTCTGGTGCGCTTGGAACAGATCCATCCGCTGCCGGTGGAACAGATGCGCGCGGTGTATGAGAAATACGCGAAGGCAGAGCGTTACATCTGGGTGCAGGAGGAGCCACTGAACATGGGTGCCTGGCAATACATCGCCATGAACGCCACCGACGTGAAGTGGGAGGTGATCGCTCGCCCGGCCAGTGGAGCTCCCGCCACGGGCAGCAGCAAACGCAGCGCGAACCAACAGATCGCCATCATCGAACAGGCGTTCGCGAAGTCGGCCGCCCCGCAGGCGAAGAAGGTGAAGGCCTGAAACAAGACAACCAACCACGAAGTACACACCACGTCCCCATCATGGCAACCGTCGATATCAAGGTACCCAGTCCCGGAGAGAGCATCACCGAAGTGCGCATCGCGCAATGGTTGGTGAAGGATGGTGACGTAGTGAGCAAGGACCAGGTGATCGCCGAGATCGACAGCGATAAAGCCACCTTGGAGCTCAGTGCCGAATCCGGCGGTCAGGTGAAATTGCTCGCCGCTGCTGACCAGACCGTGAACGTGGGTGATGTGGTGGCCAAGATCGATACCAGCGTGGCCGCGCCAGCGAAGAGCGCCGAGAAGGCGGCTCCTGCGAAGGAGGAGAAGGCGCCTGCCAAGGCTGAACCAGCGAAGGCACCTGCAGCGACCGCTGCGGCGAGCGCTACTCCAGTGGCCAAGGCGATGTTGGATGAAAAAGGCCTGAGCGCCGACAAGGTGAAGGGTACGGGTCCCAACGGAAGGGTGACGAAAAGTGATGTGAGCGCCTACGTCAGCGGAGGCGTGAAGGCCGATGCCATCGCCATGAACGGCTGGGGTGGTTCACGCGAACAGAAGCGCAGCAAGATGACCTCCTTGCGCCAGACCGTGGCGAAACGCCTGGTGATGGCGAAGAACCAGACCGCGATGCTCACCACCTTCAACGAGGTGGATATGAGCGCGGTGATGGCCCTGCGCGACAAATACAAGGACAAGTTCAAGGAGACGCATGGTGTGAACCTCGGCTTCATGAGCTTCTTCACCAAGGCGGTCACAGAAGCGCTGCGTCTTTTCCCTGCGGTGAACGGTCAGATCGATGGCGAGGAGATCATCCTCAGCGACTATGCCGACATCGGGATCGCCGTGAGCTCGCCCAAAGGCTTGATGGTGCCCGTTTTGCGCAATGCCGAGAAACTGTCGTTGGCGGAGATCGAGGCCGGTATCAAGGCGTTGGCGGTGAAGGCACGCGATGGCAAACTGACCATCGATGAGATGACCGGTGGCACCTTCACCATCACCAATGGTGGCGTGTTCGGTAGCATGCTGAGCACCCCGATCATCAACCCACCGCAAAGCGCCATCCTGGGTATGCACAACATCGTGGATCGACCCGTGGCCGTGAACGGTCAGGTGGTGATCCGCCCGGTGATGTACGTGGCGCTGAGCTATGACCACCGCATCATCGATGGCAAGGAGAGCGTGAGCTTCCTGTACAAGGTGAAGGAAATGATCGAGGACCCCAACAAGCTGATCTTCGGTGCCAAGGATCCGGGGGAGGTGCTCCTCGGACTTTAGTCAGCGATATCCTTCTTGATGGCATTGGTGCTGTCGAGGTTCGTTCGCATCAACTTCCAGTTGTGAGTGACGCAAGTTCCCTTTAGGAACCTGCAAGGGTTTCTTCGATCCGGATCGGTGTGAACGCTATCAACCCTTCGGGTCTAGCTAGACGAAAGCCTTCCGGTGTGGTATTGGTGCACGAACGATCTTATTCGCCAGTTCGCGCGGGAACTTGGTGGGCCAGTTCCTGAAGCGCAGGGGACTCACGGGTCGATATTCGGAATGAACGGTTCTGGATCATCCGAGATCACAATGTGCGCATCCCATGCCCGTTCGAGATGTCCACGATCGCGGTTGGATATCCCCTTCCGTGCAACGTGTGGTACGCTACGGTCGTCCATACCTTGATCCTTCGGACATCGACCTACTCAAACCTCCTCCCATGAAAAGAGCCTTACGATACGTTCTCCTCTTTCCGCTTCTTGCCGGAGTGGTAACGACCACCACCCATGCCCAGATCCTACTGAGCGAGCAGTTCACGGGCGGCGCCAGCACGACGGGCTTCACGGTCGAGTCGGCCGACGACAGTGATTGCGATTGGACCTTCGCCCCTGGAGGCCTTACGGAAACCACCTTTAGCGTGGATGGAGCGGGAGCGGTCCCCTCCGGTGCAGGATTCGATGGTGACTTCGCCTTCTTGGATAGCGATGCTTGCGGAGGGATCGGGATCACCGTGAACAGCTGGCTGGTATCGCCTGCTTTCGATGCCAGTGGTTCGAACATCCTAGTGCTTTCTTTTTCGCACCAGTTCCAGGCCAGATTGCAGTCTTTCTGCAAGGTTGAGGTGTATGATGGCACCACTTGGAACGAGATCGTCACCTACACGGGTACCAGCGTCGGTTATCCGAACCCGGCGCAGGTAGCCACGTTCGACATCACTGCTGCTGCTGCTGGTTCGGCCCAAGCCCAAGTCCGTTTCCAGTTCAATTCCGGATGGGATTGGTGGTGGGCATTGGACGATATCAGAGTGGAGAACGTAGCGTGCTACTTCCCGAGCGGATTGGCTGCCACGAACCCCGGGAATGCAGGGGCTACCATCACCTTCACCGAAAATGGAAGCCCTTCTTACGAATGGGTGGTGACCACCGGTGCTCTTCCCGATGGCACCAACGCTGTCGCGAGCGGTACGGCACCGAACACCAACGCGACCGGATTGCAAGCCGGCACGCCTTACACCGTGTTCGTTCGGTCGGCCTGTGAAGGGGGAGGTTTCAGTGTGTGGAGCCCTGGGGTGGGCTTCGTCACCGCCATCGGCAATGACGAGTGCATCAATGCGGTGCCCTTGACCGTGAACACGGACTACGAATGCGGTGTGAAGACCTCTGGAACGGTGATCGGTGCGACGGCTTCCGGCGTTACCTCCACCTGTTTCGGGACCGCCGATGACGACGTCTGGTTCAGTTTCGTGGCGCTGACCACCACGCATCGGGTCTCCATCATCGACATCACGGGATCCACATCGGATATGTACCACGCGCTTTGGAGCAATGCATGCGGTGCGTTGGAACTCGTACCGAATTCCTGCAGTGATCCACAAGAAAGCAACCCCATGGGCCTTACGCCGGGGGAGACGTACTACTTGCAGATCTACACGTGGACGGGCTCGCCAGCGCAGACCTCTGTATTCAATGTCTGCATCGGTTCCGACCCCTCCATCGGTATCGTAGAACGGGCCGGAGGCACGCACCTCAGTGCTTTCCCGAACCCGGCGCATGACCGGATCACCTTTGAGGTGGATGATCGCATCATCAACCAGGTGAAGGTGTTGGATAATGCCGGTCGTACCGTGATGCAAGTTCCGTTCGAGCGCACCTTGGATGTTCGTGGATTGGAGCCGGGGACCTACGCTGTAGTCTTCGTGGATGAGTCTGGAGGTGTCGTTGCACGAAGCAGGTTCGTGCGAGATTGACGGTCTTCGCCTTTCGTAGCGCCCGCATATGTGTCATGCGCGGGCGCTGTCATTATCAGGTGTGACCTCAGACTCATGGATACACCCTCACACCGTACTGTTAACAAGTGTGAACCTTGCCACGGATCAGCCCATTCTGGTGAGGCTACGTTTGCGCGGCACCTCGTTGCGTCGTGTGATCCGTGTTTAGCGTGGTTCCTCTAGGGTGCTCTCCCCGCAGCCCTTCCAGGTAAGCCCAGACCCACCGGATCAGCTCCGTGACGAGTGCGCCACCAAGCTGGTCGGTACATGGCTGAACAACGACGCATCCTCAACGCGGTGAGCCTGCTGGCTTCCGCCGCACGCACCACTCTTCGATCCCTTATCCCCGCTGTAGCGGCGTTGCTACTCTGGCAGTCAGAGGCGTTCGCCACGCACGCCATGGGTGGTGACATCACCTACGAGTGTCTGGGCAATAACCAGTACCGGGTGAACATGAGCTTCTTCCGGGATTGCAATGGCGTGGGTGCTCCTACGAGTTGCAGCAATGGAGACCTCCGATTCAATGTGCGTTCCACCACGTGCAATGCCAACTTCAACGCCTGCTTCGTGCGCCAGAGCATCGAAGTGGTCACGCCCATCTGCCCAGGTGCAGTGGACCGTTGCAACAGCTCGGCAGGGCAGTATGGCGTTGAGCGCCATCGGTACAGCGCGGTTATCGATCTGACGCCTTGGGCGGGATGCGGAACGGACTGGATCATCGACTGGGACCTGTGCTGCCGCAACAACGCGATCACTTCCTTGAACAACCCCGGTGGTCGGGACCTCTATCTGAGCGCCCGCCTCAACAACACGGTCACACCGTGCAACAGCTCTCCTCGGTTCATCAATGATCCGGTTCCTTTCGGTTGTGTAGGACAACCCATCGTTTACAACCATGGTATCACGGACCTTGCTGGCGACTCCTTGAGCTTCGAGCTGGCTCCTGCACGTGGAACCAACGGTGCGGCCATTCCCTACAATGCGGGCTACACCTTCACCCAACCGGTGATCACCAGCGGTGGTGCGAATGCCGTGACCATCGACCCTTCGACGGGAACCATCCGCTTCACACCGAGCATTGCGCAGTTCGCCGTCGTGACCGTGCTCGTCCGCGAATTCAGGAACGGTGTGCAGATCGGTCAATACACCCGCGATCTTCAGTTCGCCATCATCGCGTGCAACAACAACAACCCTACCGCTAGCGGTATCAATGGCACCAACAGTTTCGTGTATAACGTCTGCGCTGGAACGAGCTTCTGCTTCGATGTGAACTCCCAGGACGCGGATGCTACGCAGTTGGTCACGATGACCTGGAACGCAGCCATCCCAGGCGCAACGTTCACCACCACCGGTGGCCCTCGTCCGGTGGGTACCTTCTGCTGGACGCCCACCACGGCGGATATCGGTCAGCAGATCTTCACGGTGTCGGTGGAGGACAACGCATGCGTGCTGAACGGTTTCGGGACCGTCGGTTATCTGATCAACATCACCCCGCCGCTGACGCCAGCAGTTGCGGGACCCGATCAAAGTGTCTGTGGTTTCACGACCACATTGGCTGGTGTTCAGCCCTTCACACAAGCTACGGGCACATGGACGGTGGTGAGCGGTACTGGAACCTTCGCCAACCCCAACAGCCCCACCACCACGGTGAGTGGAATGAGCACCGGGAACAATGTGTTCCGCTGGACCGTCAATTACCAGACGTGCGGGACCACCTCGGACGATGTGGTGGTGAGCACTTTCGATCCGGCGCATCCGGTGGCCAATGCCGGTCCAGCGCAGGATCTGTGCCAACCGACCAGCACGGCCACCCTCGCAGCGAACGTGGCCACTGCGCCAGCGGTAGGTACATGGACCTTGGTGAGTGGCGCCGGGGTGGTGACCAACCCGAACAGCCCCACATCCACCGTGACCGGCCTTGGGCAGGGAACGAACGTGTTCCGCTGGACGATCGACAATGGTGCCTGCACGCCGCCGACGAGTTCACAAGTGAGTATCCGGGTGTTCAGCAACACGCAACCCGCCGCGAACGCCGGTCCGGATCAGCAGCTGTGTTCTCCGAACCTCACGACCACACTCGCGGGCAACGCTCCTGTCGCGCCTGCCACCGGGCAATGGACCGTGGTGAGCGGCACAGGGACATTCGCCAACGCCGCTTCACGCAACACCACGGTTTCCGGCTTGAGCATCGGGGTGAACCGTCTGCGCTGGACCATCAACAACGGACCCTGTACGCCACCCACCACGAGTGACGAGGTGGACATCGTCGTCTTCAACCCGAATAGCCCGAATGCGAACGCGGGACCGAACCAACAGGTTTGTGCAGCGAATGCGACCTTGGCCGGCAACGCTCCTCTCGCACCAGCAACGGGTCTTTGGACGGTGGTGAGCGGTTCGGGCACCTTCTCCAACCCGAGCAGTCCCACTTCCGGGGTCACCGGACTTTCGATCGGTGCGAACGTGTTCCAGTGGACGTTGAACAACGGTCCTTGTGCGAACGGCGTCACCACATCGCAGGTCACCATCACGCGCTTCGACGGTGCTGCACCTGCGGCCACGGCGGGGCCTGATCAGGATATCTGTACGGTGATCGGTGGGAACACCGGTACCACTACACTCGCCGCGAACGCTGCCACCGCACCCGGTACAGGCCAATGGACGGTCGTGAACGGAGCGGCCACCTTCGCCAACCCCGCTTCGCCGACCACAAGCGTTTCCGGTCTGCCCATCGGGACCACCACCTTGCGCTGGACCATCAACAATGGTCCCTGTGTACCGAACTCCACTTCGGATGACGTGGTGATCAGGGTCTTCAACCGGAATGCGGCGGTGGCCAATGCCGGACCCGCACAGAACCTGTGTGCACCGGTGGCCAGCCTGACCTTGGCGGCCAATGCGGCCACAGCCCCTGCGTCGGGAACGTGGTCCGTGGTCAGTGGCAGCGGCACCTTCGCCAACGCGAATAGCCCAACGACCACCATTACTGCGGCGGGCCTGGGGGTGAACGTGTACCGTTGGACGATCAACAATGGTCCATGCCCTGGTGCCCTCACCACGAGCGACGTCACCATCACCCTCTTCGATCCGGCGATCGCCGCTGCTAATGCCGGCGTTGATCAAGAGCTGTGCGGTGCTGCGGGTACCACGCTGACGGGCAGTGCTGTAGCGGCTCCTGCAGCGGGAACATGGACCGTTGTGAGCGGCGCAGCGACCATCGCCAACGCCAACAGCCCCACCGCGTCGGTGAGCGGCCTTCCCATCGGAACCACGGTATTGCGCTGGACCGTGAACAATGGCCCATGCGGTTCCACATCCGACGAGGTGACCATCCGTCGTTTCGACCCGAGCAACCCCGTCGCCAACGCAGGTCCTGATCAGAGCATCTGTGTACCGGTGGCGCCGAACATCGTGACCATGGCGGCCAGCACCGTGATCGCACCTGCTGTGGGTACCTGGACACTCGTTTCTGGAGGTGGTACGATCACCAACCCCAATAGCCCCACCACGCAGATCACCGGTCTGCCGCTTGGTATCAGCGAGTTCCGCTGGACCGTGAGCAATGGCCCATGTCCGGATGGACTGACCAACGATGTCGTGCGCGTGTTCGTGTTCGATAGCAATACCCCGATCGCGAACGCCGGTCCGGACATCTCGCTGTGCACAACGAGCGGCACCACCACGATGGCGGGTAGCGCCTACGCCTCACCCGCGACGGGTCTGTGGACTTTGGTCAGCGGTACCGGTACGATCGTGAACCCCAGCAGCCCAACGACACAGATCACCGGCCTGCAGGTGGGGCAGAACATCTTCCAGTGGACGGTGGACAATGGCCCATGTGCCAGCGGCATCACCACGGATCAGATGAGCATATTCGTGTATGACCCGAACAATGCCGTTGCCGCCGCGGGCCCTAACCAGAACGTTTGTACTTCCGCAGGCAATTCGATCACCCTTGAGGGAAGCCCGGTGACATTCCCCGCTACGGGTGTTTGGACCGTGGTCGGTAGCCCGGCGACGATCGTGAGCCCCAACTCGCCCATCACACAAGTGACCGGTCTAGCGACGGGCAACTACTCCTTCATCTGGACGGTGAACAACGGTGTGTGCCCGAATCCGGTATCGAGCAGCACTTCCTTGGTGGTGGTGGCCGATGGAACGGCGCAAGCTGCGCTCGCAGGTCCTGATCAGAGCGTGTGCGGTGCATCCTCCGCGGTCACCGTGGCGGCGAACGTGCCTACAGGTGTGGCCACGGGTTCATGGAGCGTGGTGCAAGGCACGGCCAACTTCAGCAACAACGCTTCCGCATCGGCGACCGTCACCGGTCTCAGTGTTGGCGTGAACATCCTGCGGTGGAGCATCGACAACGGTGCATGTGGCATCACCAGTGATCTGGTCACCATCCTGGTGTACGACCCGAACAACCCTGTAGCCAATGCGGGTCCTGATCAGGAACTCTGCACGCCTACCACCAGTACTACTCTCGCGGGTAGCAACCTCATCATTCCGGCCGTGGGCCAATGGACATTGGTGAGCGGGGCCGGCACGATCGCCAACCCGACCTCTCCGAACTCGGGAGTGAGTGGCTTGGCGGTCGGCGAGAACGTGTTCCGTTGGCAGGTGAACAACGGTGCTTGCCCCAACCCCGTCACGCAAGATGAAGTGAGCATCTTCGTATTCGATGATGGTGCAGCTGTAGCGAATGCAGGTCCTGATCAGGAAGTCTGCACCCCGGTGGCGTCGGTCACCTTGGTGGGCAATGCGCCGGTGGGCTCCGCCGTTGGCACGTGGACCCGCATCTCCGGAGTAGGCACGATCACTGCGCCGAACGACCCGAATACCACGGTGACCGCTCTCGGTGTGGGTCTCAACATCTTCGAATGGTCCATCGACAACGGCTCGTGCGGCGTGACCACCGATCGTGTGAGCATCTTCGTGTTCGATGGTACCAACCCTGATGCGGATGCCGGTGCGGACCAGGAGATCTGTACGCCTGCAAGTACGGTCACGCTGTCCGGTAGCTCTGTGATCTTCCCTGCTTCGGGTACCTGGACCCTCGTGAGTGGTTCCGGCATCATCACTTCCCCGAACGACCCCTCCTCCACGATCACCGGTCTCGCTGTGGGAGAGAACATCTTCGAATGGACGGTGCTGAACGGTCCCTGTGCGAACCCGATCACCACCGATCAGGTGAGCATCTTCGTCTTCGATGTGGCCAATCCCGAGGCGAATGCAGGCCCGGACCAAGAGCTCTGCTCGCCAACATCCACCACTACATTGGCCGGAAGTGCCGTGACCTTCCCGGCCAGTGGTACCTGGACCCTCACGCAAGGTTCGGGCGTGATCGCCAGCTCGAACGATCCGAACACCAGCGTAAGTGGTCTGGCCGTCGGCATCAACATCTTCACGTGGACCGTCGATAACGGTCCTTGCACGAACGGTATCACCTCCGATGAGGTGCGCATCCTGGTATTCGACGAGAACAACCTCGATGCGAACGCCGGGCCGGATCAGGAGCTTTGCACCCCGGCATCGAGCACCACATTGAGCGGTAGCGCTGTGATCAGTCCTGCGGAAGGCACGTGGTCCATCGTCAGCGGTAGTGCTGTGATCGCGGATCCGAACGACCCGAACACGCTCATCACCGGGCTCGGGGTAGGAGAGGTGGTGCTGCGCTGGACAGTGGACAATGGCCCTTGCGCCAATGGAGTGACCACCGATGACGTCAGCATCTTCATCTTCAGTGATGAGAACCTGGATGCCGACGCAGGTGCCGATCAGGAACTCTGCACGCCGAACACCATCACCACGTTGGAGGGTAGTGCGGTGATCTTCCCCGCAGTAGGTACGTGGACGTTGGTGAGCGGTCAGGGTACCATCACCGATGTGAATGATCCGAACACCACCGTCACCGGCCTGGGTGTAGGCCAGAACACCTTCGCTTGGACGGTGGACAATGGCCCTTGCGCGAACGGCATAACGACCGATGAGGTGGACATCTTCTTGTTCGACTTGAACAGCCCGGCACCGAACGCCGGACCGGACCAGGAGCTCTGCACGCCCACCACCACGACCACACTGCAAGGTAGCAGCGTCATCTTCCCGGCTCAGGGCACCTGGACCGTGGTGGCTGGAACGGGCTTCTTCGCGAACGCGAACGATCCGAACACCACGGTGAGCGGTCTTTCCGTCGGAGAGAACATCTTCCAATGGACCGTCTCCAACGGACCCTGCGAGACCGATGGTGCTTCGGACCAAGTGAGCATCTTCCTCTTCTTCGATGAGAATCCGCTCGCCTTCGCTGGACCGGATCAAGAACTGTGTACCATCAACGTGTCCACAACGACCATGGCGGGCAGCTCTGTCACCTTCCCGGCCATTGGAACATGGACCTTGATCAGTGGAACAGGTACCATCGCCAATCCGAACGATCCGTCCACGACCATCTTCGACCTCTCCATCGGTGATAACGTGTTCGAGTGGACCGTTGATAATGGCCCTTGCGCGAGCGGCATCACCACCGATCGCGTCACCATCTCCGTCTTCGACGAGAACAACCTGGATGCCAACGCCGGCCCTGACCAGGACCTCTGCACACCGACCACAAGCACCACCTTGCAAGGCAGCGCGCTCGTGGCTCCTGCCACCGGTCTCTGGACAGTGGTTCAAGGAACCGGCACCATCACCGACCCGACCAACCCGAATACGACCATCACAGCGCTCGGTGTTGGCACCATCGTGGTGGCCTGGACGGTGGACAATGGACCGTGCTCCAGCGGCATCACCAGCGACCAGATGCTGATCCGCCTCTTCGACGAGAACAACCCCATCGCCGATGCCGGTCCGGATCAGGAACTCTGCTCGAGTGACCCGGAGACCAACATGCAGGGCAGCGCCATCATCGCACCAGCCAGTGGCTTTTGGGAACTGGTGAGTGGTACGGGTACCATCGCGGATCCTACTTCGCCGACCACCCAGGTTACGGACATGGCCATCGGAGAGAACATCTTCCGATGGACCGTATCGAACGGCCCATGCACGAACCCGTTGACCGAGGACATCGTGAGCATCTTCGTGTTCGACGTGAACAACCCCGATGCGGCCGCCGGACCCGATCAGCAGGTGTGTACGCCAGTGACCGAGGCCACCATGGCGGGCTCCTCGTACACCTTCCCGGCCACCGGTACATGGACCCTCGTAAGCGGCCAGGGTACGATCGCCGATGCCACCAACCCCACGGGTGTCATCACCGACCTCGGTATCGGTGTGAATACCTTCCGCTGGGAGGTGTACAACGGCGGTTGTGCGAATCAACTGACCAGTGATGAGGTGGACATCGTGCTCTTCGATGCCGACGCACCACCTGCGGATGCTGGACCTGATCAGGAGTTCTGTGCACCGGATGATAGCGCCACACTCACGGGTAACGCTCCTGTCGGCGCGGCTATCGGTACCTGGACGCGCGTTCAAGGCACAGGTGTCATTGCGGATCCTTCCTCGCCGACCACCACGGTGACAGGTCTTACCGTTGGTGAGAACATCTTCACGTGGACCCTCGAAGGCGGTATCTGTGTGACCACCGTGGACTCGGTCAGTCTCTTCGTCTTCGATCCGAACAACCCGATCGCCAATGCAGGCCTTGATCAGGAACTGTGTATGCCTGAGGATTCCGTCTTCATGGCCGGCAGCAACTTGATCTTCCCCGCTACAGGTACCTGGACCACGCTCGTAGGAACCGGTACACCGCAGAACCCCGGCGACCCCGGAACGGTGATCACCGGTCTGAGCCTCGGACTGAACCGCTTCCAGTGGGAGGTGTACAATGGGCCTTGCGCCAACAGTCTCACCACCGATATCGTGGATGTGACCTTGTACGACGATACCACGGCGGCAGCTAATGCAGGACCGGACCTGCAGCAGTGCCTGCCGATCACGGAGATCAACCTGCAAGGCGTGCAACCACCTGCCCCGGCAGAAGGTACGTGGACCCTGATCGCAGGTACAGGTGTGATCGCCGAGCCGAATAACCCGACCTCCTTGGTCACCGGCCTGTCCCAGGGCATCAACACCTTCGTTTGGACGCTGGAGTGGGATCCATGCCCGAACAACGGTCTGCTCACCGATACCGTGAGCGTGTTCGTGTACGACCCAGCTGCCCCGCTGGCCGACGCTGGACCTGATCAACAACTCTGCTCGCCGACGAATACCAGCTTGCTCACGGGTAACACGCCTGCCATTCCAGGTGTGGGCACGTGGTCCGTCATCAGCGGAACGGCTGTTATCGCCGATCCGAACGATCCGACCAGTGCGGTTAGCAACCTCGAGATCGGAGAGCATGTGCTCGTGTACGAGATCTTCAACGGCATCTGTGGTTTCGGTCCTCCCAGCACGGATACCTTGACGATACGCGTGTATGACGGAGAGGCTCCTCCAGCCTCCACAGGAGAAAGCATCAGTGCCTGTACGCCGGTGGATGAGATCACGCTCCAAGGCAACACGCCGGTATTCCCCGCGATCGGAACATGGACCGGAACGAACGGAACGATCGTTTCGCCGAACGACCCAGCATCCGTGGTGACCGGCCTTGGCGTAGGCCAGTTCGAGTTCACCTGGACCATTGACAACGGTGCTTGCGGGACCTCCAGTGCTGCTCAAAGCGTGTTCATCTACGACAGCACCGCACCCGATGCCGATGCCGGGCCTGACCAGGAACTATGCACACCGAATACCAGCGCTACCCTCGCAGCGAACAGCGCAGTGATCCCGGCCATCGGCTCGTGGACCGTGGTAGCCGGTGGAGGTGTGGTCGCCGACCCAGGATCGCCCACTTCGAGCGTGAGCGGTCTCACGGTGGGTACCAATACGTTCCGCTGGTCCATCAACAACGGCCCCTGTGGCACCACCACGGATGAGGTGACCATCACCCTGTTCGATGATGAACATCCCACCGCGAACGCCGGACCCGACCAAGAACTCTGCACGCCGGCGAGCAGTACCACCCTCGCGGGCAGCGCGGTCACCTTCCCCGCCACGGGCACTTGGGTCTTCGTGAACGGAAGCGCGACGCTGAGCGACCCGAACTCGCCAACGACGACCATTTCAGGTCTTACCGTAGGTGTGTACACCCTGCAGTGGGTGGTCGATAATGGACCATGCACCAACGGGACAACGACGGATGTCATGACCATCACCGTGTACGACAACGGCAGCGCCCCCGCCGCCGCTGGCCCTGACCAGGACTACTGCACGCCGATCACCGGACCGGTGACCATGTTGGCGAGCGCTCCATCAGCTCCCGCAACTGGTCAGTGGACATTGATCAGCGGAAGCGCGACCATCGCGGATGGGTCGAACCCCTTCACCGCGATAGCTGGTCTTGGTCTAGGCGAGAACGTGCTCGAGTGGACCGTGGATAATGGACCGTGTGGTACCACCACGGACCGCATTTCCATCCGCGTGTTCGATAGTACGGTACCACGTGCCGATGCGGGCGATGATCAAGAATTGTGTCAACACCAGACCACCACGGCCACCTTGGATGCCATCGCAGCGGTTAGCACCGCCACAGGGTCGTGGACGCGTATCACCGGCAACGGTACCATCACTGCACCAGGTGACGCGAACACCACGGTGACCGGACTGGAGCTTGGTGAGAACGTGTTCGTGTGGACCTTGGACAACGGAGAGTGCGGCACCACGGCGGACACGGTGGTCATCGTGCTGAAGGATTGCCTGAAACTCACCATCCCGAACGCCTTCTCGCCCAACGGTGACGGTGTGAACGATGTGTATACCATCGAGAATCTGCAGTACTATCCCGAGAACACCTTCACCGTCTTCAACCGCTGGGGCAACAAGGTGTTCGAGGCCACGCCGTACACCAACACCTGGGACGGTACCAGCCAGTTCGGTTCAGCCTTCGGCGAACTGCTCCCCGAGAGCACGTACTACTATGTCCTCGATCCGGGAACGGGTGACGAGGTGTTCAACGGTTACATCTACCTGCGCCGCTAGTGGTCACACCCTCAACAGCACCGCGCAACATGCACCAACAGATGAACAGCTTCACACACCGGATCAAAGGCACGGCCCTGGCCTTCTTGTTGGCCTCCGGTCTCTATGCCCAACAGGATCCGCAGTTCACCCAGTACATGTTCAACCTGCTCGCCATCAACCCGGCCTATGCCGGCAGTGCGGATAGGGTGAGCTTGAAGGCCCTCAGTCGCCACCAATGGGTCGGCTTCGAAGGTGCGCCCACCACGCAGACCCTCACGGTGCATTCACCACTGGGCAGGGAAAGCGTGGCGTTGGGAGGTACCATCATGCGCGACAGCCATGGGCCCATCACGCAGTACACGTTCATGGCCGACTTCGCCTACCGGATCTTCATGGGTGACGCCAAACTCGCCTTCGGCCTGAAAGGAGGACTCAATCTCTTCCAAGGGCAGTTCGCCGATCTGAACCCACTGACCCAAGGCGATCAGGTGTTCCAGCAGAACGTGGCCACGAAGCTCGATCCACAGTTCGGCTTCGGGGTGATGTACTACAGCGATCGCTACTTCATCGGACTGAGCACACCGAAGCTCCTGCGTACGGAGTTCTTCCAGACCGATTCGCTGGCCTTCGTGTCGCAACCCGGCCAGCGCCCGCACTACTTCCTCACCGGTGGGTACGTGTTCGATATGGGGCTCTACCACAAGTTCAAACCCACCTTCCTGGTGAAGGCCGTACAAGGTGCGCCGGTCAGCTTCGATCTCAGTGCCAACTTCTTGTTCTTCGAGAAATTCTGGCTCGGTGCCATGTACCGGCACACCGACGCGGTCGGTGCGCTGGCCCAATACCACATCACCGACGACCTCTCTGTGGGTTATGCCTACGACTACCCCTTGAGCACGCTGCGCAATTACAGCGGAGGGTCTCACGAGATCATGCTTGGCTTCGATCTGGGTAAAAAGCCGAAAGGCGTTCGTTCACCACGCTACTTCTGATCATGACGAACCCCATGCGACCGCACAGCACACCCATCAGCGTGTTGCTCCGTCTTTTCATCCCCGTACTGCTGCTTCCGGTGTTGGGCCACGCCCAGAAACTGAAGGAGCGTATGGCCGGCCGTGCCGCCGAGGTCTTCGACTACCCGCAGATGGCCGCGATCTACGAGGATCTGGTGATGACCGGCAAAGCCGAGCCTGCTGACATGCGCCGTCTTGCGCTGGCTTATCGCAAGATGGGTGAGCCCCAAAAGGCCGAAGCCACCTACCTGAAGTTGATGGGCACCGGCGCTCAGACACCGGATGATGTCTTCGCCTATGCGGAACAACTCCGTGCCAATGGGAAGTATGCCGATGCGATCGAATGGTATGGGACCTATGCCAGCCTGAGACCGGAAGACCCCCGTGCCCAAGCCTACGTCAAAGACCCGCGCATCTTCACCCGGCTCATGCGCGATTCGGCCAGCGCCACCATCAGATCACTTCCCATCAACTCCGACAAAGCAGACCTCGCGCCGAGCATCATGGAGGAACTCTTGCTCTTCGCCAGTGCGCGCGGAGAAGGCGTGGGTGGCGATCGGGAGTACGTCTGGGACGAACAGCCCTACCTGAACCTCTACACCGCCCTCTGGAAAGGCGAAACAGCCGAAGATCCTCTGGTGATGCGCAAGGAGGTGAACAGCCGATTCCACGATGGCGTGGGGTCCTTCGATTCCGTGGCCAATCGCTTGTACTTCACCCGCAACAACTATTTCTACGGTACGCTGGACCGCAACTCGAAAGGAGAGCTCAACTTGGGCATCTTCTACAGCGATGTCATCACCGGTGAATTCGGACAGCCCGAGTGGAGCAATCTGGTGCCGTTCGCACACAACGACCCCGAAGCGAACTATGGCCATCCGATGGTGAGCCCTGATGGGCGGAAGCTCTTCTTCGCCAGCGACCGTGCCGGCGGACAAGGTGGTACGGACATCTGGTATTGTGATAACCTCGGCAACCAATGGGGCTCTCCCATCAACATGGGACCGGAGGTGAACACACCGGCCAATGAACTGTATCCTTTCCTGCACCGCGATAGCACCCTCTACTTCGTGAGTACGGGACACCCCGGCCTCGGTGGGTATGACATCTTCTACTCTCGCCTGTCGAAGGCGGGTCCAGGGAAGGTGTTCAACCTGGGTTACCCCATGAACACCCGCTTCAACGACCATGGCCTCATCTTCTTCAACGATACCACGGGTTTCTTCGCCAGTGACCGCTCCGGTGGCAAGGGCAGTGATGACATCTATGGCTGTACCGTTCGTCCACCGGTGGTGTACATGGCGGGCGTCGTCATCGACAAGGACTCGCGGCAACCCATCGAAGGGGCGACACTGCAGATGAAGGATGCCGATGGGAAATTCGTGGAGCGCTTCAAGGTGGAAAGTGAGCCCGGTGGCAAATTCAAGATCGAAGTGCCTTACCATGAGAAGTACGTGCTGATCGCGAACAAGAACGGCTACTTCCAAAAGGAGCTGACCTTGAACACCAACGAGGACGCGCTGGAGGAGATCGTGGTGGAGATGCAGAAATACGACTACGCCGTGGAGGGTGTGATCGCCAACGGCGAGACCAACCAACCCCTGGAAGGCGCTACGGTACAGCTGCTCGATGCGCAGGATAACGTGTTGGAGACACTTACGACCGATGCATCTGGAAAGTACGCCTTCGCGTTGAAGCCGGAGACGGACTACCGCGTGAAGGTGGAGAAGGAGGGCTTCTTCAAGCAGAGCGCCAAGGTGAGCACGAAGGGCAAACCCAATGGCGTGATCAAGAACGACTTCAAGCTCTTCCCGCTCGAAGTGGATCAAGTGGTGCGCTTGGAGAACATCTTCTACGATTACAACAAGTCGAACATCCGACCGGACGCGGCCCTGGAACTGGACAAGCTCGTAGCCACCTTGCAGGATAACCCCACGGTGAAGATCGAGCTGAGCTCACACACCGATTGCCGCGGAAAGGACCCGTACAACCTCAGCCTGTCACAAAAACGCGCCAAGAGTGCCGTGGATTACATCATCAGCAAAGGCATTCCGAAAGCGAACATCACGAGCAAGGGTTACGGTGAAAGCCAGCCCAGCGAGTCCTGTGCATGTGAACAGTGCTCGGAGGATCAGCACCAGCGGAACCGACGTACGGAGTTCAAGGTGCTTTCGAAGTAGATCAGGTAGGGACCAGGGAAGCCGGCGGGTCATCGTGTGAACGGTGGCCCGTTGGTCATTCATGGTCCGACCGTTCCCGTCCAGTTCACGCAGAATTCCAACGAGCGATGCGGCTCGTGGAGTATCGGATCGCAGTGATAGCAGGCCTGTCTACACGTCCTGGAACATCAGAATAGGTCATGGGTCCACAGGCCTTATGCCGCAACCGTTCACCGCTCCAGTTTCGCGAGAGCACGCGCCGCATAGAAGCTGCCGGAGCGTGCGATGCGCTCGAATTCCGCAATGGCACGTTCCTTCTTCCCGGAGCGCTCCAAAGCGAGGGCGTGGTACCACTCGGCCTCTTCATCGAACACCCTTGAGGTGTGCCGCGCTGCTCGGTCCAGGTAGCGCTCAGCTCGAGCGTGCAGCCCGAGGTTATAGCTGCAAAGCCCGGCGTAGAAGAGCGCGTTCACATCTTCCGGGTATTGGTCCAGAACGAAACTCAACTCTTCCAAGCACCCTTTGTGGTCGTTCTGCACGAATTTCTCCAAGGCCTCGTCCATGAAGCTGAGGTAGGCGATGCGCCGTTCCGTACCCTGTGCCAAAGCCTGGTCCTCGGCCGTCGCGAAGCGTGCATCCACGCCACCGATCATCCGATCGATGTCCGGGCTGCGGCCGTATAGCTCTTTCGGGTGCAGCAGTTTCAAGTCATGCAGGTAGACCAGTTGTAGGGATGGGCGACGAGGACCAGCGGTCACGACGGCGGGCGTAGCCTCGGGCCCTACCTCTTGGATCCCCTTCGGTTCCACGGGCTCCAGCTGCTGCCGCTCCATCGGTATCGTATTCTGTCCTGTCGTCGTATTCGCTTGAGCTATGCTATGTCGATCGGTCAGCGCATGGCCGATGTGGAGGCTCTCCGGCAATTCGACCGCGACGGATACCTCCAGACTATCCAATTCGGCGTTAGCCTCCGGTCGCTCCCCAGGCTCAATCGTGGTCATCGTCGCCGCGACGGTGGGTGCATCCTTTGGTGTGGCTTCCTCTGGTAGGGCTACATATACGGCTGTGCCCACAGCAGCGACGAGTATCGTCGAAAGTGCCCAGCTCATCCACGGCGATCCTCCAGCTCGCGGTGCGTGGGCGCCGAGGCTTGCAAGACCCGCGAGCGCACCCGGTCGTTGAAGGCCTTCCATCGCCTCACGAAGCAAGGGGTCCGCCTCCAAGTGGCGTTCCACTTCGTGTGCCGCCGTAGGATCCAGACGCCCTTCGGCATAGGCCACGAGCGCTTCGCGCGATACGGTCCCGCGCGGCGTGAAGTGGTCATGCGTTCGTCGGTTCATGCGCGCTGGCGTTGGATGATGAGACGGAGGTTTCGACGTCCATTCTGCAAGTGGCTTCGTACTTGTTCAACGGTGAGCCCTGTTCTGGCGGCCACTTGTGCGTAGCTCAGGTCCTCCAAGTGGAACAGCCGTATGCAATCGTGCTGCTCCTGGTTCAGCGCGATCATGGCGCGCTCAAGCTCCTGTAGGCTGGCTTCCCGCAGCACGGTGTCCTGATCGGAGTTCGGATCCTGTGCAAGACCATTCGGTAGGTCACGGTCAGGATGGGTCTTGCGCAGGAGTTGCAGACATCGGTTGCGCATCACGGTGTGCACCCATGGCCTGAAACGCGCGATGTCGTGCTTTGCTACAAGGTCCTTCAGCCCCGCGAAGAGTTCCACCACCTCATCCTTGCTTTGCTCGGTATCCTTCAGGTACTTCATGCCCACGCCATAGAGGAGCTCAGCATAACGATCCCAGAGGTCCGCCAACGCGGAACGGTGCCCCTCCCGCAGGAGACGCACCAATTCCTCATCGGTGTGGGTCGCTATGGCCTTACGCCGCAGGAACATGGTCACTGCAAGGTATCCTCTGCTTCCCGTTGGATGGCTTTCCGACGCTCGTCCTCGAACATTTCACTATAGGTCTTCGTCTCGATCACGATGACGCCACCGGTCACATCACCGTATCGAGCGGGCAGACCACCGGTGTACACGCTTACGCTGCTGATCGCGCTCGGAGGTACGCGAGGGACCGCTCCGCTGATCTTCACCCCATCGATGAAGCTCACCGTGTTCTCCGTGCGGGAGCCGCGGAAGTAAAGCCCTTCGCCGTTCGGCGCTGCGGTCACCCCTGCGAAGTTCTTGCTCAGGAACTGGATCGGGTCCTTGCGCGTGGGGTCATCCTCGAACTCGGAAGCGAGCAAACTCATACGGCTGGGGTCGTCGATGCTGATCTGTGGTCTGCGGTAGGCGACTTTTTCGAAGGTCTTCAATTCGTTTTTCGCGCTCATGCGAACGTCTTTCAGGTAGGTTGCGCGGTCCGGGGTGACATCCACCCCGGTCACTTCCACCGTGGCGTATCCGGTGAAGGAGATGGTTACGGAATGCAGACCCGGCGGAACGGGTTTCAGTACGAACTGCCCATCCAGGTCGGTGTAGGTGCCGACCAGTTCGCCTGCGATGCGGGTGTACACGCTGGCCGATGGCAGTGTTCGTCCATCAGGATCGAGCACCCGGCCGCGGATCTCGCCCAGATTCTGCCCGAAGGCACTCGCCCCGAGCATGGCGGCTAGAAGGAAGATCGTGTGTCTCATCGTTGATCGTTTCCTCTAGGATGAACGGGAGGCATCCATTGCATAAACGTCGGATCCGAATCGGCGGAGAGCTTCCGCCGCGCGGGGCTACGGCCTCGCGAGGACCCTCTTCGGGTGTTGAGCTTGTCGCTCGTAGACGATCACCGAGAACGTCCTTGGACGCGAAGCAAGCGCACCACGTACCGAGCACTAAAAGGCACTTCGCAACTGACTTGGATCGGTGAGTGGTCCAAATGGATGGGACCACCGGTCCTCAAAGCTCCTCCGCCACCACCTCGCGCACACCCGGCACCTCGTGCTTCAGCAGGTTCTCGATACCCTGCTTCAGCGTGACCATGCTGCTGGGGCAGCCACTGCATGATCCACGCAAGGAGACCGTGACGATCCCCTCATCGAAGCTCTTGAACGCGATGTGCCCGCCGTCGCCCTCCACGGCAGGGCGGATGTACTCCTCCAGTACCCGGATGATCTTCTCGTCATCGGGTCCCTTCGCAGGGGCATGCGTGCTGGCCCGCTCGTTCGCATCAGCCAAGGCTTGTGCGGGGGCATCCTCGTAGACCACGCGGCCATCGCTACGCAGGAATTCGGTGATGTAATCCCGCAACTCCAACGTCACCAGATCCCAGTCCACGCTGTTGTTGCGCGTGACGGTGATGAAGTTGCTGCTGATGAACACACCGGTGACGAACGGTAGGTTGAAGATGCGTTCCGCCAAGGGGGACACGCCGACGGGCTCCTCCGGCGTTCGGAACTCCAAGAGACGGCCATCCTGCACCAACAGCCGATCGCACACATAACGCATGGTCAGCGGGTTCGGGGTCGATTCGGCGTAGAGCGTCACGGGTGGGCGTTTGACGGTCTCTGACATGGTCGGCTGGGTAACGGAGGTGCTGGATGAGAACGGTACAAAAGTACGGCTGGTCAAGCCCTTGGCCTCCCAAGCCTGGGTACAACCCACTGGCGCGAAGCACCGTATCACACCTACTTTTGCAACTCATGCGGGCCTTCCTCCAACGCAATAAGTGGTTCACCTACCTGGTGATGGGCCTTTTCGTGCTCGCCACCAGCGGTACGGCCCTTAGTCGCATGACTTGCTTGGAGGGTGGCCATACGGTCCTCAGTCTCGGTCTGGCGGCGGACTGCTGCCCCGAGGAATTGCCGGTCGATGAGCCCTCTTTCAAAGCCAGTTGCTGTGAACTCGCTTTCGTGCAAGGTGATCGGGCCGATTACCTTCCCAATTCGAATGCAGAGGCCTTGGTGTGCGGGCTTATGCTGGCCGTGCTCCCCACGGTGATCGCCATCCCCGAGCCTATCAGCCGCCTGAGCTGGTTGGGCTCCCGACCACCGCCGATCGATACACGCGAACGGCTTTCCGTGATCGGCGTTCAACGCGTCTAGTTCATTCCTGGTTCCGCCTTTCCGCCTTGGGTGGGAACGCGATGGGATCGCTGCGGCGGTCCGGTCCCTTTCGACAACAGGAATTCGAATGAAATGCAACGGAACAGGTACTTCACATTGACGTTGGCCATGGTGGCTTGGCTGTCCATGGACGCCCAGGTCATCACCGGATCGGTCGTCTCTTCCGATGGGGAGGAGCTCCCGGGCGCCAATGTGTTTTGGCTAGGCACGGAGATCGGTGCTGCGGCCGATATGAGCGGGAAATTCTCGGTGGCCATGCCCGAACGTTGGCCAGCCACCTTGCTCACTTCGTTCGTGGGTTACAAAGTGGATACACTGAAGTTGTCGGCCGCACCGACCGTTCCTCTCCGCATTCAGTTGCGCTGGGCGGCCGAAATAGGTCCGGTCGAGATCGTGGAACGCGTGAGCGGAACACGCCTGGACTCTCGCAGCACCATCTCCACCGAGATCATAGGCCAAAAGGAACTGAAGCGCGCAGCGTGTTGCGACTTGAGCGAGAGCTTCGAGACCAACGCTACCGTGGATGTGAATTACAGCGATGCCATCTCCGGCACGAAGACCATCCGCATGCTCGGACTCGAAGGCAAGTATGCGCAGATCAGCTTGGAGAACCTGCCGTTCATCCGCGGGCTTTCGACCTCCTATGGATTAACGCTCATCCCGGGCACGTGGATCAAGGACATCAATCTTAGTAAGGGCATCGGCACCGCCGTGAATGGCCCCAATGCCATGACGGGCCAGATCGACCTCTGCTTGCTCGATCCGCTGAACGAACCTCCGGTATTCATCAATGTCTACGGCAACTCCCAAGGCCGCATGGAAGGGAACATACACCTCGCCCAGCGCACGGGTGCGAACAGCGGCAACTTGCTCTTGCTGCACGGCAACTTGTTCCAACAGGACATGGACCAGAATGATGATGGGTTCATGGATGCGCCCCGCACACGCCGCTTCAACGTGATGGATCGCTGGATGCGGCGAACCGAACGAGGTATGTCGCAACTCGGCGTGCGGTACGTGGTGGATGAACGGATCGGTGGGCAAACAGCGATGAGCATGGACGATCCCGAACATGCCATCCACGCCGGTGATCCTTATGTGGTCGATATCCGCAACGAACTGGTCGATGTGTTCGGTAAGCAGGGTTTCATCTTCAAGAAGGACCCCTCGAAGAGCATCGGGATCATGTTCGCCGCGCGCAGGCACGATGCCACATCGCGCTTTGGTCGCAGGACCTACTCTGGTGCACAGGAGAGCATCTACACCACAGCGGTCTATCAAATGCTCGTGGGGAAGGGGAGTGATCAGTTGAAAGCTGGTCTCAGTTTCCAATTTGATGACTTCGACGAGGCCTTCATGGACAGTACGTTCATCAGGACCGAGCGTATGCCGGGGATCTTCGCCGAATACACATTGCAACGGAACAACCTCACCGTGGTGGCTGGCGTGCGTGGCGATGCCAATTCCTACTTCGGCAATACCGTGAGTCCGCGGATCCATGTGAAGTACGACCTGGGCCCGCTCACCAACGTGCGACTCTCCGCCGGTCACGGCTTCCGTTCCGCCAACCCGCTCGTGGAAAGCGCTGCGGTGCTGGCCAGTTCCCGCCGGGTGGTCACCGAAGGCCCCCTCGGCATGGAGCGCTCTTGGAATTTCGGTGCATCGTTCCTGCACAAGTTCAAATGGCTGGATCGGAAATGGGCCTTCGGCGTCGATATCTACCGTACCGAGTTCCTAGCACAGGTCGTTACGGATCTGGACAGGCACCCACGCACCGTGGCGTTCTACATGCTCGAAGGCCGGTCGTACGCCAACAGCGTGCTCACCGATGTACAGGTGAAGCTCACGCGGAGCATCGACCTTAAATTCTCCCACCGCTGGTATGATGTGCGCACCACTTATGACGGTGTGCTGCGCTCCCGGCCCTTCACTCCCGAGCACCGCGGCATGGCCTCTGTGGCCTTCACGGATGACAAGGAACATTGGCGCTTCGATGTCACGGCCAACCTCTTCGGTGAAGGCCGACTTCCCATCACGGCGTCCAGTCCGGAGCTGTTCAGGCTTCCTGGGCGTTCACCATCGTATACCACCATCCATGCGCAACTCACCCGGATCATCGGCGTTTGGGAAGTGTATGTGGGTGGCGAGAACCTCACCAGCACCATCCAACGCCAGCAGATCATCAGCCCACTCGATCCCTATGGCCCGTATTTTGACGCGTCCATGATCTGGGGACCCACCAACAGGGCCATGATCTATGGCGGTCTGCGTTTCCAACTCGACCGTAAGTCCGATAACACCCACTCGAAGCCATGAAGAGTATCCTATCGTTCGCACTGCTGCTTTCCGCATTGGCCACGTCCGCCCAAGATGGCCATGAGAAGGGGAGTGGCGGAAAGGAACTCGCACACCTCGACATCCACACAAGCACCGTGTGTGATATGTGCGAGAAGACCATCGAGGAGAACCTGATCTACGAGAAAGGGGTGAAGAAGGTGAACGTGGATCTGGCCAAGAGCGAGATCCATGTGGAGTACGACCCCAAGAAGAACACGCCTGAAGCCTTACGAACGGCGGTAAGCAAGCTGGGGTACATGGCCGATGAGGTCCCCGGCGATGAGGCCGCGTTCAAGAAGCTTCCGCTGTGCTGCCAGAAAGAAGGTTGCGGTAAACCGGCGGCGAAACCATGAAGGCCGCTCTCATCCGGTCCGTGCGTGGCTGCACGCCGCGCTTCGGTGGTGGCGTTTTCCTGGCGGAGACCGCCGTGGTCATCGGTGATGTGGTGATGGGTGACCAGTGCAGTGTTTGGTACAACGCCGTGGTGCGCGGCGATGTGCATGCCATCCGCATCGGGCACCGGGTGAACATCCAGGATGGGGCCGTGCTCCACGCCACGTACCAGAAGTGCGGACTCACCTTCGGAGATGATGTCAGCATCGGCCATAACGCCATCGTTCACGGGTGTACGATCGAAGACAAGGTACTCGTTGGAATGGGTGCCATCGTGATGGACCAGGCGCACATCGGCAGCGGTAGCGTGATCGCGGCGGGTGCCGTGGTGCTACAGAACACGGTGGTGGAGCCCGGTAGTCTCATGGCCGGAGTGCCCGCCAAGCGCATCGGTGCGGTGAGCAAAGACCTCAGCGAAGGGGAGATCGAACGGATCGCGAGGAACTACCTCACCTATGCGGAGTGGTTCAAGGGAGCGTGAGCTTGCCAGCCTCCCACGTGGCTTGGCGCACCGTGGTCCCGGAGAGCCCCAACCGCTGCATCATCGAGTAGAACTCGGCGGTGTCACCGCTCGTGTAGCACGTCAGGTCCCCTCGTTGATCGGTCGGAGCCTCGATGCCATCGCGGTGCAACACGCGTTGCAGCTGACGTGCGATCGCCGGTGCCGGGTCGATCACACGTACACCGGCCCCAACGATGCGCTCGATCAAGGGTCGCACGATGGGGTAGTGGGTGCAGCCGAGCACCAACGCATCGATGTTGCGCTCCAGCAGGGGCTCCAACCACCCGCGAAGCATGGTTTCCGTGGTCGGTGTGTCGAATTCGCCGGC